>JAUNRX010000008.1:36595-52024 GCA_030539495.1 bacterium
CTGCTCATCAAATCATCCCTTCTTCCTATTAAGAATAAAGTGCCTTCGACACTTTTCCTTTCCCCTGAGTGCGCATCGTGCACCCGTTTTTCAGGGTGTTTTTTTAATTATCAGGGAATTTCGAGAGAATTTTCCTGATAATTAAAAAACGACCAAAGAGGATTATCTCTGACCCCCTTTGGTCGTTTCAAATACTTGATTTATTTGATATTGAAATGATAACATCTTTTTGGTTTTAATAATATGTCCAAAGTGGACATAATTAAAAGCTGCCGGCTGTATATACTGGACATACTACCTGTTTAAATACTGCTTGATTTTCAATGCCAGCTGCAGATTAAAGATCTCATTGCTATCTGAAAGGTCACAGTCTAAAAGCTCGCTAATTCTCTTTATCCGCTGCTTCACTGTATTTCTATGTACAAATAATAGTTCGGTGGCCTTGCTGATATTGCAGCCTGCTTGAATATATAGTTCCAATGTATGTACTAATTCTGTATTATTCTTTTCATCATAGGAAATCAATACGCCTATTTCCTCAGCCATGACTTCCTTTAACAGGTTCTGTTTCTTAAGTTCCACAAAGATCCGGTATATGCCCATTTCATCATAATAGCATACATTAATGGACTCTTCCTTAAACGCAAGCAGGTTTAACGCCTTTTTGGCTGCCGATACACTTGCCCGAAGATGCCTGATCTGATGAAACTGTGTGCCGACCCCGACATTCACTGACATGTTACCAAATTCCTTTTTTAAATGAACGCAGACCTTATTAATCTGATTGCCAAGCATTGCCTTTGTTTCTCTAGAATAGGGTACGATAATGGAAATACAAGAGCCTTCGATCAGATAAAGTATCTTTTCCTTCAAAGAAAACTCATCTCTAATATAAGGCAAGGCTTGCTCCAATTCAATAGGATGTTTATTCTCCTTAGAAAAAGAGGTAATCGACCAAACTACTGCAATATGTCCTTTTAACGCATCATATCCTAGAAGTCTGGCCTTATCCTCCAAATCCTTATTCTCATTTGAAAGCATAGCTTCCTTCATAAAGTCACTAAGTGCCTTATTTCCCTTTTCTTTCTCATAAATCATATAGAATACTTTGGATATAATATCACTAATATTGACTTCAAAAGGAAGCGCGAGCACAGGAAACTCAAGATGGTCTGCTAATTCTTTCACATCATCCGTAATCTCTTTGATATATGGTCCAACCTCTACGACGATACCAGCTGCACCTTTCTCACTTACATCCTGAATAATACGAAATAAATCCTGTCTGGCATTCTCCAGTCCGACACCGCTGATAAATAATAACTCACCCGCTTTAATCCATTTCTCTGCATCGATCAGCTCAACTACATGGGCCCCTTTAATAAGCCGATGAGTTCCCTCATTTCCTGCAGCTAACTTTGCCTGCTTCATTCCTTCTATGGTAAATAATTCTTCAAAAGTCAGAAACATTCTCTCGCCTACTTTCTGCCTTTCCCTGTCATATTGGTGATTTCCAGCTTTAATACCGTTGTATTGGCGGCTGCGCGTTCAATATAGGAAAGTCCTTCCTCATAAAAGTCGGGAGAATATTTTTTGATCAATGCTTCAAGAGCAATCCGCTTTTGTTCCTCTTCTTCCACTACTTGTATTTTTCCAAAGGCAATGGCAGACATATATTTAGTCGCAAACTGCTCCGGAAGTGTCTGTACCTGATCTACAACGGTAAAACAGCCCTCTGCATTTGCTGCTATATTTTGCAGCTTATGTCCCTCTGCTTTTGCTCCATGCATAAAGATACAATGGTCCTTATAGGCAAAACTCATAGGAACACCATAAGGAGTACCATCCACGCTTACCGTAGAAAGCACTCCATAACCTGTTGTCTCAAATAGTTGAACTGTTTCCTCTTCTGATAATTGTCTGTCTTTTCTTCTCATTTCCATATTCCTTGTATGTTCTCCTTTACTTTATCTTGATTGTATAATGATCATTGATTAATTGCTTCTTACTCTGTTTTTTGGATAAGCTTTTGCTGCAATTGCTACCCAGACAGCTGACAATGGAGCATACATATCTTGCCCTTTAAAAAGATTAAAGATTACAAGGGTGGCAAACATGCCACCGCAAACTAAAGTTGCAATCAATCTTCCTTTATGTTCTTCCAACAGTGATTCTTCCTGATTTCTTAGAATTCGTCTCATTCTACTTGCTTCTTGTCTATCCATATGACACCTCCACTTATTTCCATATATAAATATTACTTTCATTATGGGGCTAGAGTTTCTCTTTGTCAAGAGATTCAATGTAATACCCCTATTCCTCTGTCTTGTTCATTGCAAAGGAAACAGAATACCAATGCTCTGTTCCGTCATCCCGATAAAGCATTCCATCGTCTTCATCTTTTATATAGCCTGAGTATTCTACTTTATATGTTATGGTAACACCATACACTGTAACTTGAAACTCTTCCAATTGATCTTCTACAATGTTGTTGATAATCGGGTTTAACTCATTTGTAAATAGGTTGCAAGACTTCTGTGCTTGTACAAACGCCTTAATACATAAAATCATGTCTTCCTGATAAGATGGCATATATAAATCACTATCTTTGATTGTTTGTGAGAACTGCATTCCTTGCATCACTCCATTTTCCTCTGTAAAAAGAAATTCTGGCTTACTTACCGAAAGGTCTATTATTGGAACGACGGAATCCTTTTCTTTTCTCTTTCCAAACTCGTCAAGACTGCTTTCTTCATTCCAACCTAGGTAATCAGCAATCTGGTTATAATTTTGACTAAATTCGGCTACGGAAATCTCTCCACGATATTTTGGCATTTCAGCAAGAAAACCAGCTAAAATACTAAATCCAAAAAGGACTACACTCAATCCTATATAACCAATAATATGCCATATCTTTTTGCTATGTAACACTACTTCAGATTCTACTTCCCAATCAAGAACATTGCAATCTTTACATTCCTTGTAACTTTTCCATAAACGCACAAGATGATAGATTGGTATATCTAGTCCCATTCCTCGTACAAACATTGTTCTTGTTCTTACAAATGCTTCATGATACGACAATCGTTTTCCATTATGATCCGTAACGCGTAATCCTAACATCCACTTGCCAATGGTTGTCCCAAAGAAATGAAGTAGCAATGGTTCCAAAACCAACATTAGTACCACGCAAATAATCACATCAAATAACTCTCCACCTGGACTTCGATTTAGCCAATTAATATTCAGGATAAGAGAAATAAAACTCCCCCAAAGCACCGTATAAATATAAATGTCAAGACCTCTTGCAAAAAATCGGCGCCATGGATAAGAGTCCTTTTCCATGTTCTGCACTTGCAGCTGGCTATCAAAAGCTTCATTTTTTACATTTTCCACGTATTTTCTCCTTTATTTATATTCTTATCTTTATTATATTCTAAAATTTTACTATTTCCAAGTAAAAAGAAGTCGAAATCAATGTATTTAGTGATTACGACTTCTCTTATGAATTACTTGCTAATTGCTTTCACAAATTCCTTTGCACAGATGTTTTCCAATGCTTTCCCCATAAAGGCCGGTTCATGAGCCTGTCCCTTGATTTCTTCTAACACAACGTCAATCTCGTATATTTTATAATAGTCATATTGCAATACTTGCATGCAGTTTTCTAAGAATAACAAAAAGCAAGTGAATAAATCCTGCTTGTCGGTATTCCCTAATAGGAAATCCACTGCGGACATTTTTTTCTCGCTTCGTAAGCTGCGTCTTCCCACTCTGCAGCTTCTTCCTAGTTCTTTTCTTATCATTTTAAGCATCAGCATTCTTGCAATTTCCTCATACTCTGACTGTTCTACCATACAAAACGAATAGGATTTTCCGCATAACTTACCAAATGTCTTCATGGTATCGTTATATCCCAGACTCATATTGTTAGTAATCCCCTCTGTCTCAAATTCAAGGAAGCCCCCTAAGGAATGGGATGGCTCAATAATCGTTACCAATGGATTGCTTAGATAACTCTTTGTCGGAGCCGGCGACTTTAAGGAGATTGCAATTACCTCATCAGCTCCTAATCGAAAGGCCGTATCGATTGGAAGATTATCGTAATAACCGCCATCGATGAAGCTTGACTCATCAATCTTACAGATTGGAAATGCCGGAAAACAAGAAGCCGATGCCAATACCCATTTCTGAAGGTATCCGGGCTTAATCTTTTCCTTTGTAATTTCAACAGGTACCATATTCGGAAACTTTACCGTCATTAAGCCATAGGCAATCTTTGATTCCATCAGTCGTTTCTCGTCCAAATATTCATCCAGTCCATCTTTAAACGGCTGAATATCGGCCCCTTTGTTGGCCATAAAATCCTTAACAAACGGAACAAGCTGCTCCTTTTGATGTCTCAATGTTCCCAAACCATTTGATATCGTTATATTATTATTGATCGGTATATTTGTATTCATTACCTGATCCACCGATAATTCCTTCCAGAACTCATATGCCTTTTCATAATCATCCTGTACAATCATGGCACCATTTACTGCCCCTATGGATGTCCCTGTCACAATATCAAATGTTATGTTAAGTTCTCGAAGTGCCTTCCACGCCCCAATCTGGTACGCACCTTTCGAACCTCCTCCTGCTAATACAATTGCTCTCTTCATTTTTCATCCCTCTAACTCTTTCGTAATAAATAAAATCCCTTTCTATTTTTCAAGACGCTTTAAGAAACCTCGTATCATCCATATCCCTATTATACAAATAAATACAATAGGCAAATTCTCTTTGCACCACCGAACCAGTCCATTTCCCCCATACGTAATCAATAATCCCTGTGGTAAGTGCCTGATTGAACGACTAATAAGACTTCCTATAATGAAGCGTTTCTTATCGACCGCACAAATCCCTGCAGTAACTACATAAAGTTCATATGGTATGGGGGTTACCGCCGATGTTAACAGGGTAAAGATTACATTTTTCTGATACCATCCCTGCACTTTCTGTACCACCGCGGCTTCTCCTGTCTTCTTAGATAATACACGCCCAAATGCATTGCTAATCTTATATCCAATCATAGAACCAATTACTGAACAAATCGCCAGCACACAAGCATATCCAAATGCTTTCTCCGGTCTTACTAAATAAACCGGTATTGAAACAACCTCCATGGGAACCGGCAAAAGAATAGCCTCAGCAAGTCCAGCAAACATAATCCCCCATATGCCATACTTAATTAATACTGCACTAATCACTCATTTGCCCCCTTATTGTCTCTAGTTTCTTAAAATATGATTTATTCTACCATATTTCCCAATTTATGAAAAGAACATGTATCCTCCTACTTATTATCTTTTACTCTTTTGCGCCTTTTCTTTCTCCCCCGCTAAACACAGTGAATCGCCCTTTTTATGCGGAATGTTGTAAATGAACTTGTACTTCGTTTGCCGTTACTGTTTGTTGCCTATGTCCGCGAATGGCAGACTATAAGTCTGACAATCACGAACATAGGCAACAAACTGTAGAGGCAACCGAAGAACAATCATTACAACATCCGCATAACAAAGTGTCTTCGACACTCTTAGGCTCCCCATCCCTCATTCATGAGGGTACAAAACCTTCAAGTCGAAGAAACTTTGCCGCGCCGAAGGGGAATGTCGCTGTTTTTTGCGACATCTTCCTTTCCCCTGAGTGTGCATCCTTAGCGGAGCGTTTTTTAATACATAGGAGGCTTCTTGAAGAGAAGGTTCCTATGTATTAAAAAGGCTCACAGCCTCCGTCGGGGGGAGAAAGAAAAAAGCCCCCAGGTCAAAGACCTGAGGGCTCCCCCATAAGCTACTGCTGAATTTCAACAATAACTTTCTTTTCATCTTTTGTTGCAGCTGCTTTAACAACAGTACGAATGGCTTTCGCAATACGACCTTGTTTGCCAATTACTTTACCCATGTCATCTGAAGCCACTTTTAATTCAACAATGATTGAATCATCAGTTTCATTTTCCGTAACTACAACTTCTTCTGGATGATCAACTAGCGACATAGCAATTACTTCAACTAATTCTTTCATTCTCTCTCACCTCGGACTTAATATTATAAGCAACGATAGGGAGTAAACAAAATTGAGTCTGCATTATAATCGAAACTAGTCATACGTTCCAAATTAAAGGATACCAGCATTTTTTAATAATTTGTTTACTGTATCAGTTGGTTGTGCACCGTTTGCTAACCATTGTTTTGCTTTTTCTTCATCAACGTTGAAAGCACTTGGCTCAACTGTTGGATCGTAAGTTCCGATTTGATCGATAAACTTACCATCTCTTGGAGCTCTTGAATCAGCTACGATAATTCTATAGAAAGGAGCTTTTTTGGAACCCATTCTTTTTAATCTCATTTTAACTGCCATGTTAATTTCACCTCCTTAAGTCTAAACTGCTATTACAAGTAAATGTAATAAATCTATATTGTAACTTGTTGTCCATGAGCAAACTCATTTCCATACAAAAAACAATTACAAATTAAAATCCAAATGGTAATTTAAATTTGCCGCCACCGCGTTTTGAAGCTTTGCCTGACATCATACCAGACATTTGCTTCATCATCTTCTTGCCTTGTTCAAACTGTTTGATCAGCTTGTTTACTTCGCTGATATCAACGCCTGCACCTTTCGCAATACGTTTCTTTCTGGAAGGATTGATTAAGTCTGGGTTATTTCTTTCTTCATTGGTCATAGAACGGATAATTGCTTCTACGCCGGAAAGAAGGTTTTCTGGGATATCGATGTCTTTCATCTTTCCACCCATACCTGGCATCATACTTAAGATATCACCGATACCACCCATGTTCTTAATTTGTTGCATTTGTTCTAGGTAATCGTTGAAGTTAAAGTCCGCTTTACGGATTTTTTGTTCTAACTCTTTTGCCTTATCTTCATCGATTTCTGCTTGTGCTTTATCGATTAAAGTTAAGATATCACCCATTCCTAGGATTCTGGATGCCATACGATCTGGATAGAATTGTTCTAAATCCGTAAGTTTTTCACCCATACCTACATAAAGGATTGGTCTGCCTGTTACCGCACGGATAGAAAGTGCAGCACCACCTCTTGTATCACCATCTAATTTTGTTAAGATAACGCCATCGATGCCGATTTTATCATTAAACATTTCCGATACATTTACTGCATCCTGACCAGTCATCGCATCTACAACTAAGATGGATTGGTCTACGTCTACATTTTCTTTGATTTCGATTAACTCGTTCATCATATCTTCATCGATGTGAAGACGACCTGCAGTATCTAGGATTACTACATTATTGCCATTTTTTGCAGCATGTTCGATAGCAGCTTTTGCAATATTTACAGGTTTATGGCTTGTACCCATTGCAAATACTGGTACACCTTGTTTTTCACCGTTAATCTGTAACTGTTCAATTGCAGCCGGACGATAGATATCGCAAGCAACAAGTAAAGGCTTTCTGCCTTTTTGTTTTAACTTACCAGCAATCTTTGCAGTTGTTGTTGTCTTACCTGCACCTTGAAGACCACACATTAATAAAACTGTGATTTCTTGTGTTGGTTTCAGAGCGATTTCCGTAGTTTCAGATCCCATTAAGTTAACAAGTTCTTCGTTAACGATCTTAACTACCATTTGGCCAGGTGTCAGACTTGTCATAACCTCTTGACCAATTGCTCTTTCTTGTACTGTCTTTACAAAGTTTTTTACTACTTTGAAGTTAACATCCGCTTCTAGTAATGCCATCTTTACTTCTTTTAAAGCAGCCTTTACATCAGCTTCTGATAATTTCCCTTTACCTCTAAGGTTTTTAAATACGTTCTGTAATTTATCCGTTAAACTGTCGAATGCCATACACATACCTCCCATCTAATTCTCTAAAACTCGTCTAATATTTGGTATGATAATTTTTCAATCTCATCTATTTTGTCGAGACACCCTGTCTCTTTTATGCTTTTCGCATATACATTAATTTGATTTACTCTATCCTTTGTATTATTAAACTTTTCTATCAATTGTAACTTGGCTTCATAATCCATCAGCTGCTTGCTGCAACGTTTAATGATATCATGTACACCTTGTCTAGAAATATCCTGCTCTGAAGCAATTTCACTTAACGAGAGATCATTCAATATGTAATCCTCGTAAATTTCTCGCTGGTGATCCTTCAGTAGTTTTCCGTAAAAGTCATAAAGTAATGATAATTCTACGATCTGATCCAGCTTTGTCGTTGCTTTCGATTTTTTATTTGTACCATCATTATTGTCTAAAATAATATGGCTTGTCATGTTTGATCACCACCTGTAAAGTATTTTTCTTTACAGTGGTAAGTATAGTATATGTAAAATAGGATGTCAATATTATTTTCGACTTTTTTTACCTATTGAGAAGTGGGAATTACGCTTAAAACATACGTATTGGCGGGAATTTCATTCTTCTCATCTCGATGATTTCAGATGCCATTCAATATATAGAAATTATACCTGCTTGTTTACCCAATCTTCACTAATGGAACAACGTGTGCTTTGCACACTTCAACTCCCCTTCCCCTCAATCTTGAGGGAGCAAAACTTCAGGTCGAAGACACTTTTCCAGCGCCAAAACTAGGGTGACAGGCCTTTGGGCACATATGAAATTTGTTGGCCATTTGTGCCCAATTTTCTTACTATTTCAAAAAAATTTATGAGGTTTTGGGCATATACAGATTTTTTCACTTTTATGTGCCCAGACTTCGACAAATTCTGTGGGCATTTTCAACTACTAATTCTTGTATATGCCAAAACTGCCTTACTCCTTTACTTTTAACTTATGATTTTGGGTATTTTGTATCTAGTAATTTGGTATATGCCCAAACGTTCACAAACAAATAACCTTTTGCACTCTAATCCTATGTAGTAACAAAGTTTCTTCGACCTGAGTGCGCATCCTTAGCGGAGCGTTTTTTACTACATCGGGGGGCTTCTAGAAGAGAAGTTTCTTATGAAGTAATGTATTAAAAAAGAAACCGCAAAAGTCTTATAACTCTTGCGATTTCTTCGCTTACTCTTATTTTATTTAGTCTTCATCCCAAGTAATGGAACCATCTAAGGAGTAATAGGCCTTTACTACTTTAAGCTTACCTTCCTCTACCAGATGTTTAACAATTGCATCTTTTTCCACCTGCTCTGCTACCTGATCGATATTTTCATGAATTGCCTCATTTATATTCTCGGCATCCTTAATGGCAGGTGTAATCTTATCAACAAGGGAATTGATATTTCCCTCCACCTTCTCACCATTTTTCAGCTTATTATAGGCTGCAGTAACTGCTCCACATTTTTCATGTCCCATAATGATCAACAATGGGCAGTGTAAATGTTCCACACCATATTCAATAGATCCTAAGGCATCCTTATCTACTACATTTCCTGCAATTCGGATATCAAAAATTTCACCTAATCCTGCATTAAATATCGTAGATGGGGTAACTCTTGAGTCAGAACAGGAAACCACGACTGCATATGGAGATTGACCGTCCTTTAACTGATTTCTTCGTTCAGACGTTACGTTGATCAGCTCTGACTTGTCTTCGACAAAACGATTATTTCCATCTTTTAAGTGAGCTAATGCTTCATCTGCCGTTGTAATCTTCACGTCATCTGTCTTAAATTCAGCAACTTTTTCGGTCGCCTTTGTATCGGGAGCAGCTGTCTGTACTGCACTCTCTGTAGTGGTTGGTGCCTGTGTCTGATTATTATCCTTTGAATCATTATTTGCAGTACCACATCCGGTCATGCATAATGCTACAATCAATAACAGGCTGGAAATCTGTTTTTTCATGGTAATAGTCTCCTTTTTTAATAATTTAACTGGAATACAAGTTACTATTACCAATATTTATACAAATATTCTTATTTTCCCTTATTTGTCATATCCATTTGGATGAGTCTTATGCCATTTCCATGCTGATTCAATAATCTCTTCAAGATCTGCATGCTGTGGGTTCCACCCTAATACCTTCTTGGCTTTTTCACTGGAAGCGATCAGCTTTGCAGGATCCCCGGCACGCCTTGGAGTCACTTCTGCAGGAATTGGATGTCCGGTTACTTTTCTTGCTGTTTCAATTACTTCTTTTACTGTAAATCCAACACCATTTCCAAGATTGAATACGTTGCTTTCCTTGCCTTCCATCAGATATTTCATAGCAAGGATATGCGCTTCAGCCAAATCTGTTACATGGATGTAATCTCTGACGCAAGTGCCATCTTTGGTATCGTAATCGTCACCATAAATGCTGATGGAGGAACGTTGTCCGTTAGGTACTTGCAGGATTAATGGAATTAAATGCGTCTCCGGATTATGTGCTTCCCCGATACGACCGCTTTCATGTGCGCCGCAGGCATTGAAATAGCGTAGTGCCACATAACGCAAGCCATGTGCCTGATCTGTCCATTTCATCATTTTTTCCATGGATAATTTGGTCTCGCCATAAGGATTGGTTGGCTCCGTACGGTCTGTCTCTAAAATTGGAATACTCTCCGGTTCGCCATATGTAGCTGCCGTGGAAGAAAATACAATCTTCTTCACATTATGTGCCACCATGCTTTCTAAGAGCACCATGGTTCCATATAAATTATTGTTATAGTATTTCAATGGATTTGTCATGCTTTCTCCAACTAAAGAGTTGGCTGCAAAATGAATAACTCCATCGATTTGCTCTTTTTCAAACACACTGTCTATAAATTCTTTGTTGCGGATATCCCCTTTATAAAACGTTGCCTTTGGATGAACCGCTTCTATATGTCCGGTTTCCAAATTATCTGCGATTACGACCTCATTTCCCTGATCAATAAGCTCACTTACCACATGGGAGCCAATATAGCCGGCTCCGCCAAGAACTAAAATTCTCATATTCTTTCTCCCTTTCTTCTCCCTATTCTGTCATTTTCTTATATCTACGACAGTTCTGGTGATTGTAGTCATACGTTATTGCTTTCTCAAAATACTCTGCTGCCTTCTCTTTTTTACCAAGACCAATATTTGCCAGTCCCATTAAATAATAACAATGTGCCTTGTTTCTTGCAACCATATCATCCTCAAAGATTAAAAAATCCGGCAAGGAAACTGCAAAGAAATCATTTTTTACGTCCTCGTTTAAATGTCGTTCTCCATAATCCATCAGTTTGTTAAAGCAGGAATGGGCTTCCTTGCTATTGCCAAGTTCTTTATTGGCCAAGCCTTTATATAAAATCATATCTGCCGGCTGATCGTAGTAATACATGGCACCTGCCGGTTCATTTTCACCAAGTTCTGCTTTTTCAAAACATTCTTTTGCTTCTTCTTGTCCAAGTGCCTTCTTTACGACTCCCAGGTAATAATAAATGTCATTGTCTTTCGTTCCTTCCAGTCTTCCTTCTCCTAAGTTTACTGGATAAATTAAAGCTTGTTCAAGTAAGGTCTCTGCTTCTTTATAAGCAGCATTTTTTATCTTCTCTTTTGCCATTTCCACTAAGGCAATCTTATACTGACCGGATATTCGTCCTTCTGCACCTTCCCATGGGCGGAAGACATGAGACATGATCGTGTCATATGCCTTTTGATACATACCTGCTAGATTGCAAAGGGTGACGAATTCCAGCATGACATCATCTCGCTCGGTAACGATATTTACATGTTCTTCATAATTTTTTAGTCGTTTGGTAAATGAGACTCCTAACTTTTTATACAGCTGATCCAACTCTAAGAATACTCTGGCATCTGTCTCATCTAGTGCAAATGCCTTCTCTAATTCCAGTTTTGCCTTGTTCGGATCATTTTGTTTGTTATAGTAGGCAAGTGCCAGATTACGATGTACCGTTGGATAGGTATCGTCTAAGCTCTTTGATTTTTCCCATAATCGGGTCGCCTTTTCAAACTGCAGTTTGTCATAGTACAGGTTGCCAAGATAATAGTAAGCCTTTGCTCCATTAGATAGAACTTTCGTGGCATCGTTTAAGACTGCAATATCCTCTAGCTTATTTGGGAAGCAATAGGCTGGATCGCAGGCATCTGCTTTTTTATATTCCTCTTTGCTTTCCTTTCTCTTGCCTAGTTTTCCAAGGTAATATGCTTTATAATAAGCTACCATTGGATCCTCATTTTTATATTCATTAAGGAGGAAAATAGCTTCTTCATACAACCCTGCCTCTGCATAGTCTCTTGCGATCATTAGATAATTTTCCTTAAATCCACGCATCAAGTCATTCATTTCTTTTATTTCCAACTCATTCTCATTTAATAACGCTGCCCGTTCAAATCTAGACAGATAGTCAAATTCATCGACGTTCAGATTTTCCTTGATCCATTCCTTGGCAGCTTCTTTCTTTCCAAGTTTACGAAGTATTACAGCCTTTAATCCTCTTGCCTTGACGTTATGCCAATTTTTCACCAGGCCTTTCTCCACCAATTCCAATGCCTGTTCATAATTCTTTCGTTCTGCCTCAATTGCCGCAAGATAATAGAAGGACATTTCCTGCTGCTCATTACTCCAGGTTGCCTTATAAAATGCATCGTATGCCTGATCCTTTTTCCCCTGGTAAAACAATGCAAGTCCTAGATTATAATAAGACTCGCTAGTATATGGATTCGGGCTTCTCCATGTCAGTCGCTTAATTGCGGCATTAAAGTATTTCTCGGCACTCTGAAAGTCTCCCCTTCGAAACAGAAGCATTCCATAGGCATTGTTCAGCAGACTGTCTCCTGGATCACGCTTTAATCCTTCTAGATAATATGGATCCGGAAGATAGGTTGCATGACGATGCTGTTCGATATGCTGTGCCGTCAAAAGAAGCTCTTCATTGGTCATAATCTCATTTGGCTCTTTTGCAGGCTCTGCAGGTTTTGCAAGTTCCGGAATTCTTTCTTCTTCCGGCTGATACTCTACTAACAGCTGTCCTTCCGAATAGACAGATACACAGATTTCATGTTGATTTACTACTTTCGCTTCAATTCTTCGCTCTACGATATCAACCGGAGACAGTACCATCGTTTCCTCATAGATCTCTTCCCCTGCATTTCTTATTACAAGCTGTGCATGATCATATTTTTCTGTTCCATATATGGTAACCGATATGGTATCGTCTTTTATTTCAACATTTAAAGCCGCATGAATGGTTGCATTCTTCACTGCCCCCACCTTCTTATATGGCATAAAGTATTGCTTAAATGTCTTTTCTTCAAATGGCTTTAACCAGGAGAAATCTGGCTGGTTTTCCGTATAAACGCCTGTCATAAGTTCAATGTATGGGCCATCCTCATCGGTTAAGTTATTGTCCCATGCCTTTCCAAACTCTCCACATCCCCAAGTCCACTGTTTCTTTCCGGGTGAAAAATGATGGTCTGCCACATGAAGCAGTCCGGCTTCTTTTTTATAGTCGTAGCCTCCCACGAAATCGTAGTTTGAGGTCTCAGCCATATAAGAGGTTGGTACCGGAATATTTTTATATCTGGAGATATCGACTCCTTCGCTATAATCATGCTTATAGTAAACGCCCTTTGCAATTGGGAATCTGGACACATCCCGTTTGCCATGGTCATATACGTTATGTACATCCGGTGGGAAAATGGACTGGGTATGGTCATTGACTGGAACTGCCGGATTGGCCCACCATAAAAAGGTCTGTGGCATTGCTGTCCGATTATACAGCTGTCCACGAATTTCAATATATGCTTTCCCGGGATACAGGGTAAAGGATGCAACCACCTTCGTTCCATACATCTGATCCACGTCATTGATCAACAAGGTCTTGCTTCCATCCTCATGTTCTTCGATCATATGGTCTACCGGCATATACGTGGTAGGTCTGTGATGCTGAGGCCAGTTAAATTCAATGCCTCCTGAGATCCAAGGTCCTGCAAGCCCTACCAAGGCAGGCTTGATCACATGATTGTAATATACAAAATCGTAATTGTTTGTCTTATCGAAGGCTCTCTGGATACGTCCGCCAAGCTCCGGCAAGATCATAATCTTCAAATATTCATTTTCTAAGTAAACGGCATGCCATACCTTATCTTTCCTTTCTC
The DNA here is from genome assembly GCA_030539495.1 of bacterium. GTDB lineage: Bacteria > Bacillota > Clostridia > Lachnospirales > Lachnospiraceae > KM106-2. Next base: position 50,646 of record JAUNRX010000008.1, read on the forward strand.
GGCTGATCTTCTCTGTCGTTGGATATGGATATACCTTTCCTGAGCTTCCTTGATATACTCTCTTCTCTAAAAACATTGGATTTTTATCGGGTGCACCGACTTCATAAGTTGGGATGAGTACGTCTTCCTCCCAAATCTTTACTGTCTCCATATTTACTCCTCCTTGTTCTTTATAATTGCTTTTCATTTATACCAATTATAAAGCGCATATCCCTTATTTACATTAGTCAAACTTGCTCTGGTGTTTTTAAAAATTGCTCTTTTTTCATTGAACGACACTTTCTATATCGGTATAATGGACTATATCATATTCTCTTGAAAGGAGTACTTTTATGCTTTCCTATGAAACCAATGTACTTGCCGGATCGGATTATTATTTATATACTTCCAGTGCTCTTGCTAAGAAATTGTTTTTCTATCCTGTCTGCACCGGATACTTTTACTATGCCCCCGGATATCAATTACGCAGGGCGAACTATGACAGTTTTCTTGTAATGCTTATCAAACAAGGGGAATGCCTTATAAAAATAGGGGATCATTTAACTGTTGTACCAAAAGGAAGCGTCGTACTATTGGATTGCTACGCCCCTAACCAATATGAAACAAAAAAAGGATACGAAGCCATATGGCTCCACTTTGACGGCCCTTTATGCCGGAGCTATTATGAGCAGATTACTAAAAGCTTTGGTAATGTCCTACTTCCAAGAAATTCCCAGGTGGTAGAACAAATCTTACATAACATCTACAACACATTTCGAAATTCCGACCAGATTAAAGAAGAAAACATTTCCCGTGATATCAATGACATTATGACGGAGCTTTTATTCTCTAATTCGATCAAGGATGTGATAGTAAAAACACAGCAGTCTCTCTCTAATACGATTTCCTATATTAACGAACATTTTACAGAGAATATCTCCTTAAAACAGCTGGCTGAGGAAGCTTCCTTAAGCCCCTTTTACTTTACAAGAATGTTTGCCAAGGAAACGGGGATGACTCCTCATCAGTATCTGATTGCTGCCCGTATTAACTGTGCCAAGTTTTTACTAAAGACAACTGCTCTTTCTATTAAGGAAATTGCCTTTAATTCCGGATTTTCCGACGAAAGTAACTTCTGCACGACATTTAAGAAATGGGAGCTGGTGACACCTAGCGAATATCGTTCTCCGCTAGGCTAATGCTAGCATTACTTTGGCTCGTTGTTCGCGTAAATTAAAAAAAGATGAGTTCGACACTAGATCGAACTCATCTTTTTTACTCTGGATGAACTCCTACTTCCATTCTCTTTTTTACATTACACGTAACTCGTATAATGGATCTGCAGAAAGATTGCTGATTGCTCCAATCGCGGAAGCAACCTCTTCCATTCTTCCTGCCAT
>JAUNRX010000008.1:52124-54601 GCA_030539495.1 bacterium
AAAGATTGCTGATTGCTCCAATCGCGGAAGCAACCTCTTCCATTCTTCCTGCCATGGTTGATTCAACATTTATATTTGTGCCTTCTTTTAGAGGTGTGATATAAATCGTTAAAGGATCCTCGCTAAGTCTTTCTTCAAAGTTCCTTAATCCAATCTCCCATGTAGCTCCGTTACAGAAATTATCATTGATCATCCGGCCATTGATAAATGCATGACCGATATCTCCGGTATAGTCAATCTTTAGGATTAGATCCTTCAGACCATTCATATACTCTTTTGGTAGTCGTACTACATAACGGCTCTCTGACACTTGTTCACAAACAGGTTCTATGGTTACTTTTTCACAAGACACTTGGTAACATCCAAGTCCTGCTTCTCCTCCCTCTTCTAAACGTTCTGCATATGTACTGGTTGCAAGAAGCTCGGATGGATAGGTTAAGATTTTATTGACATTCTTTCTACTCTCAATCCTGATTTGGCCTTCGCTTACTAGTAGTGCTGCATCGGTAAACAGTAATCCTTCATTTTCTAATACATACATAGTATTTGACAGTTCACGGCTAATACATAAGATTTCAAAGTCTTCCTGTCCTCCTGTAATAGTAAAACGGTCTGCCTTGCTTTTTTCATCCATGACAAAAGTCATACTGTCTGTCCCATTGATCTTAACAGTTCCTGAGAAACGGAATTCTGCCTTCATGCCTTCCGGACGCATAAAGACATAAACGAAGCCTCTGCTTGTCTTTACGCAAGTAACCGGTTCAGCTGTTGCCGTAACAAGGTCAACTCCCAGTAATTCCATATGGAATGGCAAAATACAGTTTTCATCACCGGCAATACTAATCTCAGGAAAAGAAATCTTCTCATTTTCAAGTTCCAGTGTGATCTTCTCCCCTGACTTATCCGGCATTTCTTCATGATCCTGGAAATTGTTGATAAATACAAAACCTCGGCTTCCATCGGTACGGACTGCATAGCGCAGAGTGGTTAAGTCTTTTGGATCAATTTCTGAGGCTCCGGCTGGCAGTACGGTCTGCAGACCGCAAAGTTCTTTTTGGAATGTCTCTGCAAAATAATGAATGGTCTTAAGTCTGCGATAAGATTCTCGAACCTGACCGAATTCTCCAAGTGGTGCTTGAAAATCGTAAGACAGCTTTGGCACTTCATTTTCATTCATAAAGGTTCCATGATTGCCGATTGGATTGGTACCACCTTGGAACATATAATATCCAAGGAAGTTGCATCCGGATGCCATCTTGATATTTGCCATGGCATCTACACTCTTAAATGGCAGGATAAAACGGTAATTATAACTGGAGAACATGCCACCGCCCATTTCACAGCAAGCATATGGCATTTCCTCAGGCTGATAGTTTGGCTGAAAGTCATTGGTACATGGAATCTCATTATTATGAAAATCTTGATATACATATTCCTCTGTACTTGGATGTTTTCCTTGATGAGAATAAAAGATCCATGGACGGTAGGCATATCCTCCCCAAAGAGGCAGCATGCCATCCGGAGTTGCGGCACCTCCCCATCCGGTACAAGTATAAAAAATTGGATGGATGCCACATTCTTCTGCAATTTCTTTTAACTTCAGCATATAGGCATCGCCTTCATTTCCACCAAATACCCACTCGTTAGAAATACCGGTTGTAATCTCCCATGGTGCTGAAGAATGCATATATTCATTATCTACCTGAACGCCGATAATTGGTCCATCCTCATGAAAGAAAAGTCCCTGTACTTGTTCTGCAATCTTTGTATATAGGCGTCTTGTATAGTATAGGAAGCCCTCATTTAGCTGACGTACTTCGAAAGGCTTACCATACAGCCAGTCCGGCATTCCTCCATTTCTTACTTCGCCATGATCAAATGGTCCAATTCGAAGGATGACATTCAAGCCATGTTTTTTACATAATTTAATAAAGTCTCTTACGTTTTTATTTCCGCTGAAATCAAAGACGCCTTCTTCTTCCTCATGATGGTTCCAGAACAGATAGGTAGAGACCACATTGATCCCGCATAGTTTCATTTTAATCAGTTCATCTTCCCACCTGCCTGCATCAAATCTGCTAAAATGGAATTCTCCACATACTCCAAAGAAAGGCTGCTTATTTTTCTCCATATAGTAGTTGGTAAATCCAAGGGTTGTTCCCTTAGTGTTGGTACCTTGGAATGCATCTCCAAGTTCTTTGATTTCTTTCTTTTTCCTACCTGATATCTTTAAATAATGATCCATAACAATTCTCCTCTGTCCTTTTTATTCTTTTACTGCTACGCCACTTAAGGAAGCTTGTCATCCTAAGCAATACGATAATTGGCCTAGCTACTGGCATTACGCTCTTTCTAAATATGTAAAAGTGACTGGCACCATCTATTCCGGCGGCCTCATCTATACTTCTTGGGATGGTGTCCAGATACGTCTTTACCATCCATGTGTTATAGGGAATATTTCCTGCCAGGTAGACAAG
>JAUNRX010000068.1:0-10309 GCA_030539495.1 bacterium
TAACATGATTATATTTTAGTGAAAGTGAATTTACACACAAATATGGACTTGACTATTTTTCACTGAATATGCCCGAGGTTCGACTGATTTCGTGGGCATTCGCGACTAGAAATTTTCTATATGCCAAAAACCATAAGGAATTCTTTTTGGCAATCTTCATTTTGGGCACATTTCAGTTGCTTTTTATACATATGCCAAAAACCCAAAGGGCGAAACGTTAGCTTTTATTCCAATTTTATTTTTTTCAATCCGAAACGGTTTTTTATCCTCCTACTTCTTAGTTTGGTAATCTGGAGTTATGCTTGCTCTATAGATTTTTTACAAGGAGGCAGTTTCACCAATGTTATATAAAGAAATTTGTGCGGAATATGAACGTATAGAGACAAAGATAAATTATCTAGAAGATCAAATTAAAGAACTCCCCAGCGGTTCATTTGTTTCTACTAAAAATGGGAAGTACTATAAATACTACCAACGGGAAGAAAACAGATTAACTTATCTAGGAAAAGAAAAACAAGACATAGCAAGAAAATTGGCATTAAAGAAGTATCTTACATCACAACTGAAAGAGCTACGTCATGAACGGTTAGCCCTTACGATGTATCTAAACCATCATAAAGAAAATCTAAGAGAGACAAATCAGCAATTTGCCAATCCGCCTTATCAAACACTTCTTTCCTCTTATTTCATTTCTTATCCACAGGACGCTAGGCAATGGGCACATGAGCTTTATGAAAGAAATCCTAAGAATCCAGAACAACTTATTCATAAATCCATATCCGGTAATATGGTACGTTCAAAATCGGAAGCTATGATCGATATGGCACTTTATCAAGCCCAAATCCCGTATCGTTATGAAGCCGAGCTTATTCTAAGTGGGGTCACACTTTTTCCGGATTTTACAGTACGTCATCCAAAAACAGGTCAGCTGATCTATTGGGAACACTTTGGCATGATGGATAATCCAAGCTATTCCAAGAATGTTTATAATAAGCTGCAGCTATACACCGCCAACAATCTAATTCCCTCAATTGACTTAATTACTACATTCGAGACCTCGGATCATCCCCTTAGCCCGGATTTGATACAAAAAACGATTGAGTATTACTTTATATAATTCGGAAAAGGGAAGGAGTTGTCGGTCATCTTGCTATCTGTGAACGATTTGGCATATAGAAAAAAATATTGCCTAGCATGCCCAAATTTTTAATTATTTTGGCTGGAAATGGCCTGATTTGGGCATATACAGAATTTTTCACTGAATATGCCCGAGGTTCGACTGATTTCGTGGGCATTCGCGACTAGAAATTTTCTATATGCCAAAAACCATAAGGAATTCTTTTTGGCAATCTTCATTTTGGGCACATTTCAGTTGCTTTTTATACATATGCCAAAATAAGGCCTATCCCCAAGAGAACATCAATCGAGTGGTGCATTTATGGAAGCGATTGTTCCTGATTTCTAGGAAGCGGAAGGCATGGTACGTTTACAAGTTTTAGAATTAATGTTACGATAGTATTTATGTAATAAATGAAAATAACTTGAAGGAGTATTTGACAAGATGGCAGACAAAATCGTTGTAATTGCAGAGAAGCCGTCCGTAGGACGTGACATTGCAAGAGTATTAAAATGTAATAAAAAGATTAACGGAGCGCTTGAGGGAAGCCAGTATATCGTTACTTGGGCACTTGGCCATTTAGTAACGCTTTCGGATCCGGAGCGCTACGATGAAAAATATAAAGAGTGGAACTTATCGTATCTACCAATGATTCCGGACGGTCTTCGTCTTGAGGTAATCAAGCAGACAGGAAAACAGTATCAAGCAGTAAAGAGCCAGCTTACCAGAAATGATGTGAAGAGCGTTGTCATTGCAACAGATGCAGGTCGTGAGGGTGAGCTTGTAGCAAGATGGATCTTAGAAAAGGCCAATGTAAGAAAGCCTGTGAAACGTCTTTGGATTTCTTCCGTAACCGATAAGGCAATCAAAGAGGGATTTGATCATCTTAAGGATGCGAAAGAATATGATAATCTATATCGTGCGGCAGTTTGTCGTGCAGAGGCAGACTGGCTGGTAGGAATTAATGCAACCAGAGCCCTCACTTGTAAATACAATGCAAGCCTTTCCTGTGGACGTGTACAGACTCCAACATTAAGCATGATTGCAAAACGTGAGGAAGATATTCGTAAGTTTGTTCCAAAGCCATACTATGGAATGAAGCTTGCAGTGAAGAAAGATAAGACATTTAATCTGACTTGGCAAATGGATGGTAAAGGCAATACGCGTTGTTTTGATAAGGAAAAAGTAGCGAGTGCTCTTAAAAAGGTACAAAACAGTGAGTTTGTAATTACAGAAATCAATAAGACAGTGAAGAAACAGCCAGCTCCGGCACTTTATGATCTGACAGAACTTCAGCGTGATGCCAACAGTTTCTTTGGATTTAGTGCAAAACAGACATTAAACATTATGCAGCGTTTATATGAAAATCATAAGGTGTTAACATATCCAAGAACGGATTCTAGATACATTACGACAGATATCGTGGATACATTAAAAGAACGTCTGGAAGCTTGTGCAGTTGGACCATACCGTAAGATTGCAGCTCCACTTACTCGTGTGAAGTTTTCTACAAAAGCAAGCTTTGTAAATAATGCAAAGGTTTCTGACCACCATGCAATCATCCCAACAGAACAATTTGTACAGCTTGACCATATGACAAATGAGGAACGTAAGATTTATGATCTTGTAGTGAAACGTTTCTTAAGCGTGTTATCTCCAGCATTTGAATATGTGCAGACAACGGTAACAGGAAAAGCCGGCGATGAAGTATTTACTTGCAAAGGCAAGAAGGTCGAGAAACTTGGATGGAAGGAAATCTATCAGTCTGAGGAAAATGAGGATGTATTAGATCAATTGCTTCCTGATCTTGAAAAAGGTGAAAAATTAGAAGTAGTAAGTGCTGCTATGACAGAAGGAAAGACAACACCTCCTGCATACTTTACAGAAGCAACTCTTTTATCTGCAATGGAAAACCCAACGGCATATATGGCAAGCCATGACAAGGAAGATATTAAGATCCTTGGAGAAACAGGTGGACTTGGTACCGTTGCTACAAGAGCAGATATTATTGAAAAATTATTTAATTCCTTCTTACTTGAAAAACGTGGCAAAGATATTGTGATTACGAGTAAGGCAAAACAATTATTAGAATTAGTGCCACAAGATTTGAAAAAGCCAGAGCTTACTGCTGATTGGGAACGTAAGTTAATGCAGATTGCAAATGGCAAATTAAGACGTGATACGTTTATGTCCGAAATTAAAGACTATACCAATGAATTAATCGGAGAAATTAAGTCCGGAGACGGCAAGTTCCGTCATGATAACTTAACAAACCATACTTGTCCTGAGTGTGGCAAGAAGATGTTATTAGTAAAAGGAAAGAATGCTACAATGCATGTCTGCCAGGATCGTGAATGTGGATACCGTGAGACGATTTCCAGAGTAAGTAATGCCCGTTGTCCAAAATGCCATAAGAAGATGGAGTTGATCGGTAAGGGTGAAAATCAAAAATTCAGTTGTAAATGTGGTTACAAGGAAAAGCTTTCAAACTTTACAGAACGCCGTAAGAAAGAGGGCGCTGGTGTAAGTAAGAAGGATGTTAATAAATATTTAAAGAAAAATCAAAATCAAGACGAACCAGTAAACAATGCCTTTGCCGACGCTTTTGCCAAACTAAAGCTTTAGGGGCTGTCCCAGATTCAGAAAGTGAAAAGATTTATCATTAAAATACTGTAGGTTTACGAAAAAGAAATATATGTTCCTAATAATTTATCATTGTTAGGGACATGTATTTCTTTTTTTAGGTTGTGAATATTTTAATGACAAATCTTAATTTGATGTAAAAAAATGTAAATATTGTAATTTTTATTCTATATACAGTTGTCGAATAAAAAGATATAATGGTGAACGTTGCAGATAAAGTAGAGCTACATATAGGGTTAAATCTTAGGAGGAAATACATTTGAGTAAGAATAAATCAAAACTACTAGTTACTGCTACAATCAGTTTTACAATCATTTACTTAATATGGAGAACTGTATTTACATTGCCATTTCAATATGGAGTGGTCTCTATCATTTTCGCTATGATTCTTCTTTTAGCTGAAATTACGGGACTTTTTGAACAGATTCTTCATTTCTATAGCATGTCTAATAAAGAGAAGCCTGAACCTAAACGGGTAACTCATGAACATAGCACATATCCAACTGTGGATGTTTTTATCGCCACATATAACGAGCCAAAAGAATTGCTTTATAAGACAATTAACGGCTGTGTTAATATGAAATATCCGGAACCAGAGAAAGTAACCATTTACCTTTGTGATGATGGAAAACGTGAAGAAATTAAGGAACTTGCGGACAAGTTTGGAATTCAGTATTTAGCGCGTGAAGGAAACGAAGGCGCGAAGGCCGGCAATCTTAACAATGCATTGGCGAATTCTACAGGTGAGCTTGTTGTTACCTTTGACGCGGATATGATTCCGATGAGCGATTTCTTGCTAGCTTCGGTTCCATACTTTATGGATAGTGAAGAGGAGATTGGCTTCGTTCAAACACCTCAGAGTTTTTATAATCTAGATTTATTCCAATTTAACCTGTTTTCGGAAGATACCATTCCAAATGAACAGGATTATTTTTATAAAGATATCCAATTATCAAAAAATAAATTTAACGCCGTTATTTACGGAGGCTCCAATACGGTCATTTCTAGAAAGGCATTGGACGATATTGGCGGTTTTGTAACCAGCGTAATTACGGAAGATTTCGCAACCGGCATGCTCATCCAGAGCAAGGGATATAAATGTATTGCAACGGATGAGGTACATGCTTCGGGATTATCTCCGGAAGATTTGGAAAATCTGATTTCCCAAAGAAAACGTTGGGCAAGAGGATGTATTCAGACTGGGAAAAAGCTGAATGTACTCTTTCGTAAGGGACTTACCATGCCACAGAAGGTATCCTATCTGAATTCTATTTTTTATTGGTATTCGCCAATTAAACGATTGATTTACATGCTGTCTCCGATTTTATATTCGGTATTTAATATTAGAGTAGTAGAAACGACACCAATTCAGTTGCTGATTTTCTGGCTTCCAATGTATCTGTTAAATAGCAAGACATTACGACATTTATCAGGAAATATCCGTACCATACGATGGACCAATATCTATGAGACTATTATGTTCCCATTATTATTAAAAGATGTATTGCTTGAAGTAATTGGAATACAGGAGTCCACATTTGCAGTAACAAAAAAGGGTGTACGAGATAATAAGAGTGTGCGCTATGTGAAGCATGCCATTCCTCATTTTCTATTATTGGCAATGAACTTGATTGGTATTGTACACTGTATTGATATTATGTTTATCAGTGGAAATATATCAATTCTATTCTTGGCATTTTGGCTGTCTTTAAATACGTATAACTTAATTATGGCGGTATTATTCTTACTAGGCCGTAAGGAAAGACGTGTTCATACAAGATTTTCAATTGATGCCCAGGTAATGATTGACTTTGAAGGGCGTAGATTTGAAACAACAATTTATGATATTTCGGAAGGTGGATTTAGTGTAATTCTGGATAAGCCAGAGTATATGCCGCCAGATGATATAGCAAGAGTAACAATTAAGACGGAATGCTATGAAGCAACAGTATCAGCAATGATCTTACAGGTGCAGGCATTGGACAATGATTATGAATATAGATATTCCTTCCGTATTACAAGGATGGAGGAAGAGGATTACAAGGCACTTCTTTTAATTATCCACGATCGTGTGCCACCATTGACACAGACAATTAAGTCAGATTATGGATTTTTTGAAGATTTAAGAGTGAATTTAGAAAAACGTCGTCAGAAATTAAATTATTACAGTCGTAAGCTGCCACGTATTAAATTACATCGTGAGCTTATAACGACAGAGGGTGACGATGTTACTATTTTAAGTTTTAACTACGAATATATGGCAATCAAGCATAGAAAGTCTATGCTGAATGTAAACAATATATTTCTTCCGATCGAGGGCGACATGGTCATTGAGCTGTTGCGTATAAAGGAAATCGGTTACTACGATATTCCGGAAGAAGAGAAGCTTACTATGGAAGTAACACTATATCATATTGTTAACGTGAAAGACATTATTGAGTATCCAGACATCGCAAGTATCATGATTCGCCTGCAAAAGGAATCATTATCTAGTCTGCTTGAAGAAATCAGACAAAACAATAAAAAGGATACTTTGTTAGAGTACGATGAAATGGAGCTTATATAGAAAGGGGATTCTTTTGAAACAGTTAGTGAAAGGTGTTGTATTGGCAGCAGCTATTTTTATGACAATCAATATGGCAGAGACAAACTGCTTTGCGGCTGGTAAAAATAATGCCGATCTTTCCTTGATGGAACCACAATATACCTATGATGGAGGAAGCGTGGCAGTGGACTATCAGTCCAATAACTCCTTGAAGGTTTTATTTAATACAAAACATGAAGATGAGGGCTTCTACACATGGAGCTTGTATGCACGTCAGCAAATTAATCTGAAAAACAAATCCGTAATTTCATTTCATATGGATTCTGCTACGGATGTACTTATGAATGTACAACTTATGACAAAGAAATGGGATACGTTAAAGTGTAAAGAAGGAGCATCCATCTATATTAAAGAAGACACGTCACGAACTTATGAACTTGTGACTGTGACAAATGGTGTATTTCCTTTGAAAAAGGGATTTAAAGGTACGGTGTATGTGCCTGTCTCCTCTGTTGCATCAAAAAAAGAGTTAGCTGACGTAAATAAATTTGGCGTTAGTGTTACGCAGCCGCAAGGTGTAGCGTCTACCTTCACAATTGACAGAGCAAGACTGTTAGAGACAAGTGAGCTTGAGACAAAAGGATTGCAACATAATTATCAGGTAATGGGTAATTTAACACCGCTTATTCCGGCGTGTGGAGAGTATCTCTATGAGTATCAGGTGATAGAAGGAGACAACAAAGATGCGTTGGTACCATTTGAATTTGCATTGGCAAATACACCTCCTGGTGTAAATGTATCCAAGAATGGAACCATTGTATTCTTCGATCTGGCAACGACAGAAGAGGTCAAGCTGCGTGTAAACGTTAACAATGAGTTTTCCTTTTATTATACGATTAGACCAGAAGAGAGCTGGTATATGCAGCAATCAGATAAAGTGTCTGAAAACTTTATTGTGCCAAGCCCGAATGCAGTAGCGAATTATATGAGTGCAGGTGTTCCAACTCTAAAGGTTGCTACGTTAGATTATGTGGTTCGTTTTATATTAGTTGGCGCCGCATTTTTATATATTGTATTTTACTATATAAAAATTAGAAAGAGATAGGAGACGCAATGTTATTTTCTAGCACCACATTTTTATTTTATTTTTTACCAGTCGTAATTGCGCTTTACTATCTTACAAAATGGTCAAGACCATTACAAAATATGATTTTACTCGTATTCAGTTTATTCTTTTATGCGTGGGGCGAGCCTAAGTATATATTCTTAATGATGGGCTGTATACTGTTTAATTATTTATTTGGATTATTCATTGCAGCAAGTAAAAATCCAAGATATAAGAAACTGCTATTACAGCTTACATTAATCGGAAATCTTGGAACATTATTTATATTTAAGTATCTAGGCTTTTTCGTTCGAAATTTGAATTCCAGTCTGGATGCATCGAATCAGCTGACAGTACCATCAATCGTACTGCCAATCGGTATTTCTTTCTTTATTTTTCAGGCAATGTCTTATGTGGTCGATGTGTATCGTGGCACGGTTGATGTTCAGAAAAATCTATTCTATCTTGGACTCTACGTGTCCTTTTTTCCACAGCTTGTGGCAGGACCAATTGTACGTTATACAACGATCAAGGAACAGATTACCAATCGAGAAGAAACGTTTACCAAGTTTTCAGCAGGAAGCTGTAGATTTATCGTTGGATTATCAAAGAAAGTATTATTATCCAATTCTCTAGCCATTATGACCGACCATATTTTTACCATGAGTCAGGATGGCCGTATTCCGGTAACGCTTGCGTGGCTTGGAATTATTGGCTATACGCTGCAAATCTATTATGACTTTAGTGGATATTCTGATATGGCAATCGGCCTTGGTCTGATCTTTGGATTTAAATTTGAGGAGAACTTTAATTATCCGTATGTTTCAACCTCCATCAGTGAGTTCTGGAGAAGATGGCATATTTCTCTTGGTACATGGTTTAAGGATTATGTGTACTTCCCACTAGGTGGTTCCAGAGTGAAAAATAAGGACATTATGGTTCGAAATCTGTTTATCGTATGGATGCTTACCGGTATCTGGCATGGTGCGGAATGGACCTTCGTCCTATGGGGACTGTTAAATGTAACCTTTATCATATTAGAAAAGCTTCTTTCCTTTGAGCAGTTGAAAGTCAAGGCTTGGGTGAAACATGCATATTGTATGTTCGTTGTTATGATTGGCTGGGTATTGTTCCGCTCTACCAATTTAGTGAATGCAGGACATTACTTACGCGATCTGTTCGGTATGGGCGGAGCAGGTATCTTTAGTGATTATACCGTTATGTTCTTCCGGGAATATGCCGTATTTTTAATTGCGGGTATTTTCTTCTCCATGCCATTTGGAAGGCGTACTAACAGATATATCAGTGAACAGAGAAAAGGATTCATGATCTTTGAACTATGTTATCCAATTGTTATGATGGGATTATTTTTCCTATGTGTATGCTACATGATAAAAGGAGCTTACAATCCATTTATCTACTTTAGCTTTTAGAAAGGAGGAGACATTTATTGGACCGTTTTTTTATTAAAAAGGCTGTAACAGCTACAGTTTTTACAAGTGTATTATTTGCAGGATTTATCTTAAATATGAGAAATTCTTATCAACAGCTAAAGAATAATGTTTCCTCAGACCTAAAAGAAGGAAAGAGCGTAACAGAACTTATTGAAACTGTAGATGCTACCATAAATGAGAATACATTTGCAAAGTATCCATGTATCGAGGCATATGGCTATGTGCAGCGTTTATTAAATAAGGATGAGGAAAATGATTTTGAAGTCATTCGGGATAAGGATGGCAGCCTCCATTTTACCTATTTTGGGACGGAAGCCAAAGATATGTCCAATCTGGCAGACAAGGTGGAGTTTTTCAAAGATCACTTAACGAATAAGCAGACTAAGGTAATCTATGCCTGCACGCCAGATAAGGTGATTGAAGGTGTTACTAAGTTCAACACCGGCCTCCCTTATAATTATGCCAATGAGACAGCAGATGCCCTCCTTACAGAACTTGCTGAAAGAAATATTGCTACCATTGATTTTCGAGATGGAATTATGGACAGCGGTATTCCTTATTCGGATTTGTTCTTTAAGACGGATCATCACTGGACCATCCAGACGTCTTTCTGGGCGTACACATACCTAGTAGATCAGTTAACTGAACACTTTGGCATGAAAGTAGAAAATGCATCCTATTATACGGATATAAATAACTACAACGTAATTACGTATCCAAACTCCTTTATTGGCTCCCTAGGCCGAAAAACAGGTATATACTATAGCGGTGTAGATGACTTTAGCCTAATCTATCCAAAGTTCTACACAGACTACACGTTTACAACCACACTAGAAGACAGCAAATTACAGACAACAGGCATCTTTAACGAGTCTCTCTTAAATTTAGCCTATATGCGTTACGACAAAGGAAAATACGACATACAAGGAGATCGTTACTCTACGTACCTTTACGGAAATCATGGAATCGCACATATTCAGAATAACACCATCAAAAACGGTCCCAAAGTGCTCCTAGTAAAAGACTCTTATATGGTACCAGTAGCCTCCTTCCTATCCACAGTCTGTTCCGACGTCTACCTAGTGGATCCAAGATACTACGAAGGAAATATCATCGATTACGTAAATACTATCCCAGATCTAGACTACGCCCTAATCTCCTTTATCCCTCAAGACCTAACAGAAGAATTCTTCCGTTTCGAATAACAGGTGAAGGTATAAATAAAAGGAGTGGATATCTACCAAACAATACGGTAGGTATGCACTCCTTTCTTACATATAAAAATGAATTATGCTTTCCCACTTTTGTGAAACAAACTCCTTAAAACTTACATCCTGCCAAGCACAGAATAGTTGCCTCCCACTGGAGACAACTATTCCAACTGATCGCCAAGGCTTTTCCTCTTTTATGAAACAAGCCCTTACAACATACATCCTGCCAAGCAC
>JAUNRX010000068.1:10409-18172 GCA_030539495.1 bacterium
AAGGCTTTTCCTCTTTTATGAAACAAGCCCTTACAACATACATCCTGCCAAGCACCGAATAGTTGCCTCCCGCTGGAGACAACTATTCCAACTGATCGCCAAGGATCTTCCGCTTTTGTGAAACAAGTCCTTACAACATATATCCTGCCAAGCACCGAATAGTTGCCTCCCGCTGGAGACAACTATTCCAACTAACAACCAAGGTTTTCCCTCTTTAATAAAGCAAGTCCTTAAAACTTATATCCGAGCCATCACCGAATAGTTGCCTCCCCCTGGAGCTAAATATTCCAACTAATAACCAATATCCCCCAACCCCCCTTCCCCTAACAAACTCGTCTTTTGTACAAAAATATTAGTCTGCGCCAGCAGATTAATATTCTTGTAGAACGGCTTTTGCACACAAAGACTATAGCTAGTTTGAGAAAAATCCCCACAACCTACAGAATATTCATAGAGGAGCGAGCAATTCCCAAACGTTTTTCCTCTGACGTTACAGACAAACTAATCTGTGTACTGAAGACGAACACCGAAGGCGTCCGGCAGCAGCACACAGATGCTTGCCTGTAACAAAAGGGAAAAACGCTGGGAATGCACGCCCCACTATGAATATTTCGAATCCCCCAAAGATTTTTCTCAACCCCCATATCCCCCAAGTGCAAAAGCCCCCCATTAAGAATTATTAAGAAATTAAAGGTTTCTATTTAAGAATTAGCCGATATCATAAAAGTATAAAGTTGATAGGGAGGATTTAAGATGTGGATCAAGAATTTTCGTCATAAAAAAATACAAATAGGGATTATATTTATCATCATTATGCTGTCCGTATTATTATTAAATGCATCCGTCAGCATGATTAAGTCATTGGATGCACCAATGGAGGAACTTGCAAAAGAATGTAACTCACCACAAATGAACGGATATCCATATTTCAATGATCAAAAAATGATTACGACAGTAATTAATAATTTCAAAACACTAGATCATATAAAAGATGTACAGCAAGTATCCAGTTATTATTTAAGCGAAGGAATAAATAAAGGAGAGCAGGAAATAACGTCCTATTCAGCATTGGCCCAATACAATGAAACTGTATATAAAGACGTACGAGTGATCAAAGGAAACTTGCAGGTAGCAGATTATAAAGACAACGAATGCGCCATTGCTGCTTGTCTTAGCAATGAATATGACATCCAGATTAATGATCATTTAACCTTAGGAGTAGAAGGAAAGAAATTAGACTACAAAGTAGTAGGTATTTATGCAGATCCTTACGATATGTCAAATGCCTATGATAACAGGATATTAGTACATAAGTTGCCAAAGATAAAGACATTGGGATACACCTTGTTTTTTTATACCGATGGAACAGCATCCAGTCAGATTGTAAGCGACTATCATGATAAGTATGGAGAGCTTGGAGTCAATGTGAACTCCCTTCAGACCCAAGTAGATAACAGCTTGATTGCCGCACATATTGTAGGCGGTGTATTTATGGGAGTCGGCATTATCATGTTGTTTGTAAGTCTGATCGTTATTTATTTTATTATAAGAAATGTAATGATTACCGATGCGAAGAAGATTGCAACATACAAGATTATGGGCTATTCCTACTGGGATATCTTATCCATGTATCTACGGTTTTACGCAATTATTATAGGACTTGCATCACTTGCAGGAGTAATTGCTTCCCTTTTCGTTTCCAACTATGTATTAAATCAATTATTTGAAAATATAGGCGAAGTGGCAAGGTGCAGTATCCTAAATCCAGGTGCATTTACCTTTGTGGGAATTAGCGTATTTGTATTATCGATTATCTATTTAATTATCCGTAGTATGAAAAATATAAAGCCAGTCTATGCGTTAAATGGCATGAGCAATGCCAATAGTAAAAAGAAGAAAGAGTATAAGGGAAATTTGACGATAGCATTTTCCCCAATGGGTATTGCCCTTCGTAACTTCACAAGAAATAAACGTGGTGCCATAGGAGTCATTATTACAAGTATCGTAACAGTATTTGCAATTAATTTCGCTATGATCTCCGTAGATGTTGCATTTAATATGGAAAATACCAATGATTATTGGTTTGCATTTGATAAATCAGACTTTTTAATTGGAGTACATGACAAGCAGACACTAGAAGAGGCAAAGAAGATGCTTTCTGAAAATCCTAACATTCAGTCTTATAACTGTAATACCGTGCTGGATCAGGGCAAGGTGCTTCTTGATTATCAAAAGGGACTTGAAAATACCGTAATCTATCCATTTATTTATGAGTCCTATGAAGGGCTTAATCTTCCACTGGTAGAGGGACGTAATCCAAGGAATGGAAAGGAAGTTGCACTTACCACTTTAGTCGCAGACTCCTTGCATAAATCGGTTGGAGATTATGTGTCTATTAAGCTTGATACCGATACAAAAGTAAGCCTATTGGTAACAGGTATCTTTCAGACCTATTTAAATATGGGAGATTCCTGTAGGCTGACTGCCGAGGTATATTCTGAGAATAATGTAGACTTCCATTACACTTCAATGTCTGTTTATATCAAAGAGGGAGCTAATCGGGAGCAGGTAATACAACAAGTGAAAGACAACGCGCCTTCTGGAATAACCGTGACTCCTCGTGAGAAATGCTTTGACAGCATTATGGATATGATCGCATCTCCTCAGAAAGCAGGAATTCCACCAATTATGGCCTTAGTATTGGTAATTGGGGCAGTCAATATCTTTAGCATCGTCCTATTGAAAAATGCAGTAAATAAGAAGACGAACCAGATTTACAAGAGTATCGGATACTCAACAAGAGACTTAATTATATCGAATTTAATCTATGTTACCGCAATTGCCATTATTGCCATTTTAGTTGCCGTACCATTGGTGATTGTAACGTATCCAAAGGTCATTACCGCATGTTTGACCACATTTGCACTGAAAGAATATCCGATGACTCTAAACGTAGCTCATATCGTTCTTGCTAATGCAGCTGTAATCGTTATGTTTACAGCAGGAACGTTATTGTCATCAAGATCGCTTCACAAAGTAAATGTTCGTGACTTAGTAATAGATTAGTAAGGGAGGAAAAATAGTATGAATCAGACATTGATTAAAAGTGAGTTATTATGTAAAAGTTTTATTACCGATGGGGAAGTAAATAATGTAATTAAAAATATGAATTTAGAAATTTATGAAGGTGACTTTACCGTAATTATGGGGGCATCTGGTTCCGGAAAGTCCACGCTGTTATATGCGTTAAGCGGCATGGATGAGGTAACGACCGGCAAGGTATTTTTAAATGGCAATGACATTACTAAGTTAAAGGAGAGCAAGTTGACAGCTCTTCGTAAATCAGAAGTTGGCTTTGTATTTCAGGCAATCAACTTAATCCCTAATCTGACGGTGTATGAAAATATTCTAAGCCCTACCTATAAGACAAAGGCCTCCCGCCAGAAAATTGATCAGTCCATTGATGAATTGCTGGATCAAATGAGCCTTACCGATCAAAGAAAGAAGTTCCCAAATCAAATGTCAGGCGGCCAGCGCCAGCGTGTTGCAATCTGCCGTGCATTGATTAACAAGCCCAAGGTTCTATTTGCAGACGAGCCTACAGGAGCTTTAAATTCCAGCCAAGGCCAGGATGTCTTAGATATTTTTAGCCAGATTAATGAAGAAGGCCAAAGCATTGTTATGGTAACCCATGATTTAAAGGCTGCCATTCGTGGAAACCGTATTATATATCTGAAAGATGGAAGGATAGATGGTGATTTGAAGCTTGATCCCTACTGCAAGGAGGATGCAAAAGAGAGGGAAGAGATGGTGTACCGGTTCTTAAAGGAGAAAGGATGGTAGGTGCTTCCTATGAATAAAATGGAAGTAGTTATGACACTAATATCCTCAACCATTAGATAAATTTGCGTTGGGGCTGGATAAGTAAATTGTTCGAGTAGAGGCAACTGCAAGTTGCCATATTGCTACAGTTGGATGGTTGCCAGTGTTTGTAGGGAAATGATAAAATCATTCTATAAAGGGAGTGAATAATATGAAGTTTGAAGAAAAGATACTAAACCTACGGAGACAGCATGGTTTTTCCCAGGAGGAACTGGCAGAACAAATCGGTGTAAGCAGACAGGCGATTGGCAAATGGGAGACGGGACTTGCCTCACCGGATATTGAGAATTTAATTACACTTAGTAAATTGTTTGGAGTCACCGTGGACCGTCTGATTAAGGAAGATGATGAGTGTAATAAGAGAATACAAGTAAAAAAGAAAGCAGATGATAGTCAAATCAAGGCATTTATCGTAAGAGCTGCAAAGAATACATATGCTGCAAAGGCACCGGAGAGTAAGCCTTGCAGACCAAATTCTCATGACTTTATTTATCAGGAAGGGGAGTATCTGTATCTAGACTCCTATGTGGGAAGCGAAAAGTTTTCTGGAGAAGAAGTCGTCTGGGTAAAAGAAGAGCCTATTTGGAGCATGAATTACTCTGGGCGCGTAATCGGAGAGCACTTTAGTGGAGATTTCTTAAAAGAGGCACTTCTTCTTATACCGGAAGAACAGCCATTTCGTGGTCCCGGAACATATAAAAAGGGGCAGTACAGCTATCACAACACGCTAAATGGCGACTTTTCATGGTTTCAAGGATATGAAGAAATTTATTACGATCAAACAAAGATTTATGAGCTTTATTTTCATGGAGGAAAGATAGAATAATCAAAAATAGCACCCCTATGCTATAATATAAGAAAAAAGATATGGCGGGGAGTAAAATGATTAGACAAAGTAGAAATGAAGATATAAATGAAATTATGGAGATTTGGCTAAACTCCAATCTAGAAGCCCATTCCTTCGTAGAGTCCTCTTTTTGGAAGCAACATTATGAAGAAGTAAAAGAGGCCATTCAAAATGGGGTAATCGTATATGAAGAGGATCAGAAAATAAAAGGATTTATTGGTGTGATAGATAGTTATGTGGCAGGATTATTTGTAGCACAGAGCTGTCGAGGTAAAGGAATTGGAAAAGCATTGCTTGACTTTGCAAAGAAGCAGAACACTGGGTTGAGTTTGGAGGCATTTGCAGAAAATAAAGGAGCAGTAGCATTTTATAAACGAGAAGGGTTCCAAATTATTTCTGAGAAGGAAAATCAGCATACCAAAAATCAAGAGTACTTTATGGAATGGAATAATCCAGATGGGAGCGTACAAAATGAGTAAGATTTTAATCGTAGAGGATGAAAAGGAGCTTGCCACTATTTTAGGGGCGTATTTGTCGGTAGAGGGCTTTGAGACTATAATTGCAAATGATGGCGAGGCAGGATTAACGGAGTTTGCAAATTCTGATATTAGCATGGCGTTATTAGACATTATGCTGCCAAAAGTCGACGGTATCGAGGTATGCAAGAAAATTCGTGAGACAAGTGATATTCCAGTTATCATGATCAGTGCGAAAGATGGTGAGATGGACAAAGTAGTGGCACTGGGAATTGGAGCTGACGACTATGTAACCAAACCATTTAGCCCATTAGAACTGGTAGCCAGGGTAAAGGCACAGCTGCGCAGATATCAGGGCTTACAGGGGCATAAAAAAGCAGAGGGAGAACTGGTTGCAGGAAGACTACGAATGAATAAGAGTTCTTATACAGCATGGGTGGACCAGGAAAAACTAATCCTTACCACAAAAGAGTTTGAATTGCTTTATTTTCTGGCAAGCAGCATAGATCAGGTGTTTTCCAAGACTCAGATATACGAGGGGGTTTGGGGATATACCGGGATCTGCGATGATAACAGTATTACCGTTTATATCAAACGTCTGCGTGAAAAGCTAGGTCAGTTTGGGCTAGAGTATATTAAGACGGTCTGGGGCGCAGGCTATAAATTATCGGTAAGTTAGGAGTCAGAATGAAACGAAAGTTGGAAAGGGTGAATGGGCTGGTGCTATGTGCCATCATGGCTATCATGATTACCGGAACCATTGTTTGTATACATAAGTTAGTAAATATCGATTATAACAGCTATGATAATGAGGTACGGTTACATGTATCGGAGGATGTGTTAGCCATTGAGCAGGGAAATTATGTAGATGCTTCTTATCCTTATATGGTACTTGATTTATCAGGGATGATTATAGCATCCAAGTCGGAGGAATATCCGGTTGGAAGAACCGTAAATATCAATGAATTTTTGACCGTTGATAAGAGCTATTCCCAAAATTATGGTGGGGAACGTAAATGTTTTGCTTTGGAAAAGGAGAATTCGACTTATGGCTTCGTGATCTTCTTTGTACCAGAAAATAGAGATCAGGAACAGTCAAATGAGAGAAAAAATGCATTTCTTCCAGTAGGAGTTAGCATTCTTTGTAGTCTGATCCTTATTCTATGTTATATGGCATATGCAAGACGGAATATCTATCGACCGGTCCGTGAGATCAGCAGCTCTGCAAAAGCAATAATTGCAGGAAACTATGATCAGGAAGTGGTTCGTATCTATGGACAAAAACTTCAAAATGATGAGGTTGGGGATTTGATTTATTCTTTTGAATTGATGCGGGATGAGTTAAAGGAGAAGCAAATCAAAGAGAAAGAATTACAGAAGGCCAGCAAGGAGCTGATTTCTTGTATCAGCCATGACCTACGTACGCCACTCTCTACCATTAAGGCATATGCAGAAGGGCTGAGAGACGGTATTGCAAGAGAGGAAAAGACAAGGAAAGAATATGTAGGTGTCATTTTAACTAAGACAAATCTGCTAGTCACTATGATCAAGGAGCTTTTGGACTATTCCAATGCCCAGGCAAGCCGAATGGAGTTTCGTAAAAAGGAGGTATATCTCTACGACTATATTAAGCCAGTCATTCAGGAGTTAAGGGGATTTATAGAGAATAAGAATATTGAATTTACTGTAGAGCTTTCTGCCAGCAATGTTTTGGTAAAGATTGATTCTAAACGAATAACAGAGGTGCTGTATAACCTGGTGGAAAATAGTATAAAGTATATGGATAAGGAACCGGCAAAGATAGCATTGTCTGTAAAAGATGATCAAGATAGTATTAAGTTTTCCATCAAAGATAATGGCATGGGGATTGCCTCAGATGACATTCTATATGTATTTGATAAATTTTATCGAGCAGAGAAATCTCGTTCTTCCACAATTCCGGGATCTGGCTTAGGATTAAGTATCTGTCAGTATATTATTCATGAACATGGTGGAGAAATTACCTGCAGCAGCCATCAAGGAAAGGACTGCCAAATTTCTTTTACTTTACCTATAAAATAGCTTGCAGTAACAGAAGCCTGTTCCGTATAATAAAAGTACTACATAGGAAATTGGAGGAGAGTTGATGGGAGAGAATATGGTATCGGTGATTAGTTGTATGGTTATGGGAGGCTTTTGCTGTATCCTGGCAGTAATGACGCTAATTAAGCCACAATGGATTGTTGGAAAAGACACATGGTACAGAGTAAGAAAGGAAAAAGAAGAGGCATATAAGAAAAAAAGCTGTCTGGTACATTTTTTTGATGCAGCAATCTTTTTTTTAGATGGAGTCTTAGCCTATCTAGGAGTACATACAGTAATTATATGGCTTATCCTTATCGTAATCTTTTTAGTAGACATAATAGTCTATAAATTAATGCCTAAAAAGGAAAGCTATTTTTATGATAATAGTGATAAATAAGAAATGCTGAAAGGAGTTCGTTCTAAGTTACGAACTCCTTTTAGCTTGTCGACAAAGTCTCCAAGCTTGGATGAAATCAGGATTTCATCCATTCCCT
>JAUNRX010000069.1 GCA_030539495.1 bacterium
ATCACAACAGTGATGCAGCTGGTGAAAATGCAGATGGATTTGCAGTAAAACTTCACTCTGGAGAAGGAAACTATTTTGAAAACTGTGTAGCAGAATACAATAGTGATGACGGATGGGATTTATATGCAGCTCATGGTGTAGTAAAACTTGTAAATTGTAGAGCAGATTATAATGGATTATGTAATGGCATCAGAGGAGATGGTAACGGATTTAAAATGGGTGGAGTGGATAATAAGACACCTGGTGTTGCAGCTCACTTAGATCCACTAAACCATGTATTAATTGGATGTTCTGCAAAAGGAAATTATGCAAATGGATTTGACCGTAACAACCAAAGTGGTGTAGTTACAATGCAAAAATGTATTGCAGATTCCAACAAAGGTAAGAATTACAACTGGCCTTTAAGTGGAAAACCATCCGCACTTGGATATCAAGTGACATTTGGAAAGGCAATCATTCAAGATTGTACTTCCAAGAATGGAACAAACAATATCAAAGGGGCAACATTAAAAGGAAACTGCATTGGTTTCTAATTAGATAACAAAATAAGATATGTTTTTTAAGGGCGTAGTTCTTTTTTAGGACTACGTCCTTTTTGTATTTTATAAAATTGATATGGGGAAGAAACGGAAGTAAAAAAAAGAGCTGTTTCTTCCTATTATATTGTCTGATTTAAATAGATATTGTTAAAAAGCAGAAAAACAGGAAAATTTTACAAGTAAACTTTAGGAAAAATTAGTAGACATTTACAGATGGTGTGATAGAATATAGTTCGGCATTTTGTGTCGAAAATAGTCGAATAGCGTCTTTGAAATATTGGGGACAACAAAAAGCTAGGAGACAACAAGTATTACAAAAAGTGAGAAAAGGAAGGAATATTATGTTTTTAATTCTATTTTTTCTATGGGTGATTTTTAATGGGAAGGTAACATTGGAAATTGTGATATTTGGTGTCTGTATTGCAGCTGCAATCGAATTGTTCATGTGTCGTTTTATGGACTATTCACCAAAGGTTACAATTCGTTTTGGAAAAAACCTGTTACGTATTCTACATTATGGTGCCGTATTGGTAAAAGAAGTGGTAGTTGCAAACCTTCAGGTCATTTCATTGATCTTTAGTACGAAGTACGAGGTAGAACCACAAATCATTCATTTTAAGTCCAATCTAAAGAGTGATGCAGCAAAAGTTACATTAGCCAATTCCATCACATTAACACCAGGTACGATTACGATTTCCCAAGAAGGAGATACGTACACTGTGTTATGTCTTGACAAGGAATTTGGAGAAGGAATCGAAGATTCCAAATTTGTTCATTTACTAGAAGAGATGGAGGGATAAGATGAGCACAGTTCAATATGCAATGGAGTATTTATTATCAGGCAGTATCGTGGTGCTTGCTATCCTGATCTGTTTATGTTTTGTACGAGCAGTCAAGGGACCAAGGATTGCCGACCGAATTGTTGCAGTGAATATGATTGGTACACTTACCATCATGATTATCTGTGTGTTAGCAGTTTACCTAAAAGAAAGTTATTTAGTAGACGTTGCAATTGTATATGCGATGATCAGTTTCTTAGCTGTTGTTATATTATGCAAAGTGTATACAGGCGTTTACTTAGAAAGAAAGAAGAAAGAGGGGGACAGATAGCATGGCTGAATGGATCCGTTTTGTTATTGCAGCCATTTTTATTATTGGCGGCGTAAGTATTGCTGGAATTGCCACGTTTGGTGTATTTCGTTTTAAGAACGTTTTAAACCGAATGCATGCAGCAGCGCTACTCGATACCCTTGCCATCCTTATGGCGTTAGTGGGACTTATGTTTCTTGGAAATGTGTACAGCACAACGACAGAAACAGTATTTTTTATTCTTAAATTAGTATTAGTCATCGTGTTCTTATGGTTTGCCAGTCCGGTAGCCAGCCATTTAATCAGCCGATTAGAGGTAACAACGAATGAGAAACTAGAAGAGGAATGCGAGGTAAAAGAATAATGGATGTATTTAAACTGATCTTACTTATTTTCTTAGTAGTCTGTGCAATTTCTGTCAGCTTAACTAAGAACCTCTTAACATCAATCGTAATCTATATGTCCTATAGTGTGGTTATGTCAATTATCTGGATTATCTTAGAATCTCCGGATCTTGCAATTACAGAAGCTGCTGTTGGAGCTGGTGTAACAAGTATCCTGTTCTTTGTAACCTTGAAGAAAATTCATGCAATCAAAGGGGAGGAAGACGATGTCGAAGCTAAGAACGAATAGTACAGATAGTAAATGGTGCCGTTTTGTCAATTGGGTAAACGGTACAGTAGAAGAAACAAAGAGCGAAGAAATCAAAGAGGCGAATGCAGCAGAAGAAGTAGCAGCCACTTTAGAAGAAAAACAATCACTAATTAGCAAAGTCGGCAATCTTACAGGAGAGACTTCACTAAATAAACGATTAGACGCATTCCAAGAAAAAGGAATGAAAGCATTTCATCGTGTAAATAAAGTGATGTCCGTTATGATTTGCTTAGTAGTAGTTGGCGTTTTATTATATACCGTTTCATTTTTACCAGAGTTCGGAGATGCAGCAAGTCCGGTAAACAATGAAGTAGCTGAGCGATATATTACAAAAGGAATGCAGGAGACTGGTGCAGTCAATATCGTAACTGGTATGATTCTTGACTACCGTGCATTTGATACGTTTGGAGAATCTAATGTATTATTTGTAGCAGCTTGTGCAGTACTTATTCTTTTACGTGTAGATAGAGAGAAAGACTCGAAAAAGAACGAAGAAAACGATAGAGTCTACGAACCAAAGAATGATGTGATCTTACAGAGAGTGGCAACTTGTCTTGTTCCTCCGATTATGATCTTTGGTATCTATCTGATTTTAAATGGTCATCTTTCACCGGGTGGTGGTTTCTCAGGTGGAGCAGTAATGGGAGCTGGATTAATCCTTTATGTAAGTGCATTCGGTTTCAAGAAGACAGAACGTTTCTTTACAATGAAAACATTTAAGACAGTAACATTTCTTGCCTTATTATTCTATGGAGCAAGTAAGAGTTATTCCTTCTTTACAGGAGCGAACCATCTTCATTCCATTATCTCACCTGGTACACCTGGAAGAATCTTAAGTGGTGGTTTACTTCTACCTCTTAATATTTGCGTAGGTCTTGTTGTTGCATGTACAATGTACGGCTTCTATGCATTATTCAGAAAAGGAGAAATTTAAGTATGGGGACTCTCTTTACGAATATGGAGCAAGTAGTAGCTGTAATCCTATTTGGTATTGGATTATGTACGTTATTACTTCAAAAAAACTTAATTAAGAAAATTATCGGTTTCGATATTATGGATACTGCGGTGTATCTCTTTTTAACAGCGCAAGGCTACATTGATGGGCGTAAGCCTCCAATCGTTGTAGATGGCGTACAATCAGTAGAGGCTTATATCAATCCAATTCCAAGTGGACTTGTACTTACAGGTATCGTTGTATCTGTAAGTGTTAGTGCGGTTATGCTTGCACTTACGATTCGCCTTTACCGTAAGTATCATACCCTTGATTTAGATGAGATTATAGAGTTATCGAAGAAGGAGGAAAATTAGAGTGGAGTTTATTAAGAATTTTCCGTTCTTTAGTATCGTGCTTTGTATGATCTCAGCAACGATTAGTTCGGTTCTTAGTGGAAAAAATGCAAAGCGTCTTTCCATGTTCGTTGTTTCAGCGGTTGGAATTATGTCCGCACTTGTTTTATATTATGTTGTTCAGACAGGGGAAAGCTTTGTTTACTTAATGGGGCATCATGCTGCACCATGGGGAAATGAGCTTCGTGTTGGAGTATTAGAAGGCTTAATGGCATTCTTCTTCTCCATCATTATGATGTTATCCTTACTAGGCGGCATGAAACAGATCTTTAAAGATATTTCAGAAAAGAAATTAAATCTTTACTTTATCATGATTGATTTATTATTAGCGTCCTTACTTGCGCTAATTTATACAAACGATTTATTCAATGCGTATGTATTTATCGAAATCAATACACTTGCAGCTTGTGGTTTGATCATGAGCAAGCAAAATGGTCGTACGTTAGTAGGAACTATGAAATACATGGTAATGAGTCTTGTTGGTTCTGGTCTTATTTTATTTGGCTTATCTGTTCTTTACGGAGTAACAGGACATTTATTAATGCCAAATATCAAAGAGTCCGTACTCGCATTAACAGCTTCCGGACAATATCGTGTACCAGTTCTTATGACAATCGCCATGGTTACTGTGGGACTTGCAATTAAGTCTGCACTTTACCCATTCCATAACTGGCTTCCTGATACGTACAGCTACGGTACGCCAACTTCCAGCGCGTTACTATCCAGTCTTGTTTCAAAAAGTTATATCTTTTTGTTAATTAAGATTGTATACCGTGTTGTAGGATTTGATGTCATCGCAGGCAGTGGTATTTTAAATATCTTCTTCGTATTTGGTTTAGCAGGTATGATTATGGGATCGGTTCGTGCATTAGCACAAAACGATATCAGAAAGATGATCGCTTATTCTTCTGTTGCACAGATTGGTTACATTTATATGGGAATCGGCCTTGGAACAAAAGTCGGCATGTATGCTGCAGTCTTCCACATTATGTCTCATGCTGCTTCCAAAGCATTGCTATTTATCTCCTCCAATGGATTATCTTTAGCAAGTGGAAATGGAAAAGAGTTTGCGGATCTTCGTGGAGCTGGTTATCGAAACAAGTTAGCAGGTTTTGGTTTTATGGTAGGATCCTTATCCATGGTAGGTATTCCGTTATTTGCAGGATTTATCAGTAAGCTTAACTTTGCGTTAGGTGCATTTGAGTCTCCAGCAAAATTAATGCCGACGTTACTTTGTCTTGCAATCAGTACGCTGCTTAATGCAGGATACTTTATCCGCGCAGTCATCGTACTTTATACACCAGTTGCGAAAGCTGAGCAGCCAGAAAACCTTTACAAGAGAGATTACTCATTCATCGTTTCCGTTGTATGCTTTGTAATCCTTAACTTTGTATTAGGCATGTTTTCTGGACCAATTATGGAAGCAATCAGAAGCGGCCTAAATATGTTCGCGTAAACCATAGATGAAAGGTGAAAATTATGAACCGTAATTTACTATTACTGCTTCCAATGATCTTACCTATTCTTGCAGGGCTCATTGTCTTTTTCGCAAAGCCGATGAAGAACCGCAAGACAAGAAATTGGTTTGTTGGCAGCTTTTTAATTCTTAATCTTTTGGTCACAGCACTTTTATTATGTGGACCAGCAGTAAGAGTAGAATTATTTGATTTAATGAAGGGGATTCCCGTACTATTCAAACTCGATGGAGTAGGTAGAATTTATACGGCTCTTCTTGCAATTATGTGGACGTTTTCCGGTTTCTTTGCATTTGAGTATATGAAACATGAAGGAAACGAACATCGTTACTTTGGATTTTTCTTAGTTGCATTAGGTGCTCTTAATGGAGTGGCTTACGCAGGAAACCTTGTGACATTTTATTTATGCTATGAAACAATGACTTTAGTGTCAATGCCAATGGTATTACACAGTTTAAATAAAGAGGCAATCAAAGCCGGGTTTAAATATCTCTTTTATTCCTTCTTTGGTGCTTCCCTTGGATTACTTGGTATTTTCTATATGTTCCAATATACGACTACCATTGAATTCATGGGCGGAGGAACACTTGACCTTGCAAAACTAGCAGGACATGAAAGCTTCTTCCTTGTAATTGTATTCTTATCTATTATTGGATTTGGTGCAAAAGCAGGTATGTTCCCACTTCACGGCTGGTTACCAACAGCCCATCCGGTAGCTCCTGCACCAGCAAGTGCAGTATTATCCGGTGTTATCGTAAAAGCCGGCGTTGTCGGTATGATCCGTGTGGTATTCTATATCGTCGGTGCTGATTTCTTACGTGGAACTTGGGTACAGACAGCTTGGATGAGTCTCGCATTATTGACTGTATTTATGGGTTCTATGCTTGCTTATAAAGAACAAGTATTTAAGAAACGTCTTGCATATTCAACAGTAAGTCAGGTTTCCTATGTTGTATTCGGACTTAGCTTATTAAATGCAGATGGAGTACTTGGTGGAATGGAACATATCGTATTCCACTCCTTTATTAAAAATGGTTTATTCCTTACAGCAGGTGCGATCATTTATAAAACAGGCAAGACAAAAGTTAGTGAGCTTAAAGGTATTGGAAAAGAGATGCCGATTGCAATGTGGTGCTATACGATCTGTTCCTTAGCATTAATCGGTATTCCTCCAACTTGCGGATTTATCAGCAAATGGTATCTTGCAGTAGGTTCCCTTCAGTCAGGAATGACATTCTTTAGTTGGTTTGGACCAATCGTACTTCTTGTGAGTGCATTATTAACAGCAGGTTATTTATTGCCAATTACAATCAATGGCTTTTTCCCAGGAGCAGATTATGATTACTCCAAACTTGAGAAAAAAGAGCCAAACAAATTTATGACGATCCCTCTAATTCTTTTAGCAACAGGATCTGTCGTACTTGGAATGTTTCCAAATGCATTTGCAAGCTTTATTCAAACAATTATTGAAACAATTATGTAGGGAGGAAGGGATATTTTGACCAGTCCGATTTTATTACTGGTACCGATCTTATTTCCATTACTAGGAGCATTAGTATTACCATTGTTCCATTTTGAATCAAGAAATAAGAGACAGATCTATGTCGGTACTATCGTGGTTCTTAATACCATCTTCACTTACCTGTTATTATGGTACGGGCCTAGTGAAGGAATTACGTTAATCAAGCTTACGAGCGACTTTTCGATTGGACTTAAGATCGATGGGTTATCGAAAGTATTTGCAGGGTTAGTAGCAGCACTTTGGCCATTCGCCACGCTATTTGCCTTTGAATATATGACACATGAAAAAAGAGAAAATTATTTCTTTAGTTTTTATACAGGCACATTTGGTGTCACTGTTGGTATCGCATTCTCTGCGAATATCGCAACATTATATTTATTCTATGAGTTATTAACATTGATCACATTACCATTAGTTATGCATTCCATGAATGAAAAGTCCATCAAAGCCGGTATTACGTATATTGCATACTCCGTAGGTGGTGCGGCAATGGCATTTATCGGAATTGTAATGATCATGACTTATGGCACAGGTGCCGACTTCGTATTTGGCGGCGTGCTTGATCTTGCTAAAATCGGGGATAAGAGTAACTTAGTATTACTTGGCTATGTATTTGCATTCTTCGGATTTGGTGTAAAGACTGCAGTATTCCCATTCTATAAATGGCTTCCAATGGCAGGTGTTGCACCAACTCCAGTTACAGCATTACTTCATGCAGTAGCCGTTGTAAAATCAGGTGCATTTGCAATTATGAGAGTCACTTATTACTGTTTTGGTGCAGATTTCTTACGTGACACATGGGCACAGTATGTTGTTATGACAGCAGTACTCATTACGATCTTATTCGGATCTTCCATGGCGTTAAAAGAACAGCATTTAAAGAGAAGACTTGCATATTCTACAATCAGTAACTTATCTTATATCTTATTTGGTGTAGTGCTTATGTCTCCGGCAGGACTTGTTGGCGGTCTTACTCATATGATCTTCCACGGTGTGATGAAGATTGCATTATTCTTCTGTGTCGGAGCTGTTATGTTTAAGACACACAAAGAATATGTGTATGAAATCGAAGGCTTTGGACGAAAAATGCCATTTGTATTTTCTATCTTTACAATTGCAGCAATCGCTTTAGTTGGTGTTCCTCCACTTACTGGATTTATCAGTAAATGGAACCTTGCTTATGCAGCGGTAGAAACAGGCAAAGTATTACCTGCAATCGGAGTATTCGTTTTATTACTCTCTGCATTACTTACTGCAATGTATTTATTAACGATTTCAGTAAGAGCATTCTTCCCTGCAAAGGGATTTGATGAAACAAAACTTGCACATGTGGAAGATCCAAGATGGTACATGACTGTGCCTTTAGGAGTATTTACTGTGGCAATTATTGTGTTCGGTATTCATAGTGCACCATTGGTTGAATTCTTTACTAGAATTGCCAATGGATTATAGTGGGGAGGTAAACATGGAAGGTAATCTTATTTTATTATTTCTTGTTCTTTTCCCTATGGTTGGTGCAATTGCAAGTTATCTCATTGGGAGAGCGAATAAAGAAGCAAGAAATTATTTTGTAGCTGCAGTTGCAGTGATTGAATTCTTCGTAATGGCATATCTGTTTGTAACATTTAAAGAGACAACAGCATTTGTCTGGAAAGAATTCTGCGGACGTGGAATGTATCTTGAATTAGATGGTTTCCGCGTGCTTAACTTATTGGTTGCAGCATTTATGTGGATGATGACGACACTCTTCTCTAAGGAGTATTTCAAAAATCTACGCAACCGCAATCGTTATTATTTATTTACGTTATTAACACTTGGAGCAACCGTTGGCGTATTTTTATCCGCTGACTTATTTACAACATTTATCTTCTTCGAAATCATGTCCTTTACTTCTTATGTATGGGTTGCGCATGATGAAACAGAAGGCAGTATGCGTGCAGCGGCTACGTATCTTGCAGTTGGTGTAATTGGCGGTCTTGTTATGTTAATGGGATTATTCCTTTTATATACACAAGCTGGCACATTACAAATCAACGAGTTATACGAAGCTTGTCACGGCATTCAAGATAAAACAATGTTATATGTAGCCGGTGGCTGTATCTTAGTTGGATTCGGTGCAAAAGCTGGTATGTTTCCACTTCATATCTGGCTTCCAAAAGCATATCCAGCAGCTCCAGCACCTGCTACCGCATTATTATCCGGTATCTTATCAAAGACTGGTATCTACGGTATCCTAGTTGTTAGTGCACAAGTATTCTTACACGATGCAGCTTGGGGAAATATGATCCTAGTATTTGGTGTGATCACCATGTTTTTAGGAGCATTCCTTGCGGTATTCTCCATCGATATGAAGCGTACGCTTGCCTTAAGTTCTATGTCACAAATCGGCTTTATCTTAGTCGGTGTTGGTATGCAGGGACTTCTTGGCCACCACAATGCATTAGCAGTACGTGGTACGTTACTTCATATGATTAACCACTCCTTCATCAAATTAGTATTATTTATGATCGCAGGTGTCGTATTCTTAAATCTTGGTAAGCTTGATTTAAATTCCATCCGTGGATTTGGACGTAAAAAACTTTGCCTAATGGGATCCTTCTTAATGGCTGGTCTTGGTGTTATGGGTATTCCATTATGGAATGGTTATATCAGTAAGACACTTCTTCATGAAAGTATCGTGGAATATATCCACCTTCTTCAAGAAGAGGGAACAGCAGTAGTAAGTTATCAAGCAGTAGAATGGATCTTCTTATTTACTGGTGGTCTTACCATTGCTTATATCATTAAATTATTTGTAGCAATTTTCGTTGAGAAAAATGATGAAACTCAAGAAGAGTTTGATGCGAAAAAGAACTATATGAGTGCAGCAAGTACGTTTGCTATCGTAGGTTCTGCAGTAATCATTCCAATCCTTGGATTTTTACCAACGCTTACACAAGACCGCATTGCAGATTTAGGACAAGGCTTTATGCATGGAGAAAATCCAGCACACGCAGTTCACTACTTTAACTTTGAAAACTTAAAGGGAGCAATTATTTCTTTAGTAATCGGTTTAGTAGTATACTTCGTTGTAGTTCGTCTTCTTTTAATGAAGAAAGATGAAGCTGGAAGAAAAGTCTATATCAATGCATGGCCAGCATGGCTTGATCTTGAAAATATCGTATACCGTCCAATTATTCTTGTATTTCTTCCATTCGCTTTCGCATTTGTATGCCGTGTATTTGAAAAGCTTACAGATGGCGTGATTGCTTTATTAGGAAACACAGTATTTACTCCTATTATGGCTGAAAAACAAAAGAGTAAGAAAGAAAACGAATTCAAAGCTAATATCAAATCAATTAGCAGTGAGATTCGTGGAAGTATTACGTATGCATTATTAATGTATGGTATTGGTATGGTTGTCATCCTGTACTATTTATTAAGATAATAAGAAAATAGCTGTCACAGTATAAGAAATACCCTATAGAGTAGATAATAAAAAGTCTACCCTATAGGGTATTTTTATGTATGGTGATAAGACAGATGCTGAAAAAAAATAAAAAAAAATAAAAGTTTTTGAAACGAAAAGTATATTTCAAAAGTATATATAACAGAAAAGCAAATAAAACAACAAATTAGGAGGACAAGAAGTGAGTTCGTTTGAACACAATCCAGAAAGCATCCATCGATTGGTGGAGCGAAACAAAGATAGAAGTACCAGAGGAAACATCAAAAAAGGCAGAGCAATTGTTAATGAGAGAATTATTACATAAACAAGCGAAAGATCAATCAAATAAACAAGATGAAACAATCAAGGAGGAAGTAACAATGAACACACAATTAGTATCAAAAAAAGGGAACTTACTAAAGATTATGGAATGTACAGCAGCAGCACTTGTTGTAACAGCAGGTTTAACAGCAGGAGGCTTTGCACTTCGAGGCATGTCAGATAAACCATCCCAAGTAACAAGTATCACAGCTACTCCTGCAGTAACGACAAAGGTAGCGGACCGTACTTTCTATCAGTTAAAAGAAGGAAAGAACTATATCGACTTAGATCTTGATGGTAAGAAAGAAGAAATCGAGTTAAAGAACAGTCCAACAGGAACAAGCATGGTTGATTTTGTGATTACATTAGGGAATCAGACAATCAAAGGAAGTGTCGACCGAGAAGAGGGCTTAAAATTACGTGCAGCAGCGCTTACAAAAGAAGCAGCTTCCATACAACTTCTGTTTACTCACCAATACTTCAGTGATGATTATTTAACAGACGTATATAATTATGAAAACAAACAACTTGTGAAAGTGGGAACATTCTGTGATGAAGTAGATAACATCAAAGTAGCTGAGGATGGAAGTTTTGCAATCAACCAACCAGGAGGAATTCTTGGAACATGGAAAGACTCAACAGTACATATGGTTAAAAACACAAATGTCAATTCCGAAATCACAGGAAACTACTCCCTAGAAGAGACCACTGCTTTTGACAAAGAAATTAAGTTTGAATACAAAGTAAAGACAATTATGGATGTGAAACTATATAAATCCATGGATCGAAACAGTGGTTACGCAGCACAACTAAAGGTTGGTGATAAAGCGAAAACGATTAAAGTTGTTGATGGAAAATGGCTCTATCTTGAAACAGAAAGTGGAGAAGAAGGTTATTTAGAAGTAAATTTTGAAGATTTCATTATTGCTGGAACTGCAGTGAAAGGATGGGAAGTATTTGATGGCCTTCCATTCGCAGGCTAATAAAAAAATAGAATGAAAAAAGAAACTGCTCACTTAAAATGAGTGGTTTCTTTTTTATTCCATATTTACATAATTTTGTAGTGAGAATAATGACGTATAATGCGACAATTTGTTGAATAATCATTCGGTATGTAATAAAATTGTTATAAAGTATTTCGTTACAGCTAGAAATTGTAGTGACAATATTTGATGTATTATGGCAAAATACTACAGAATAGAAGTGAATAAATATTAGTTGGATCATAGAAGGGAAATGAGCCAACAGACGATGAATGTGAAAAGGAGTAAGGCGTGAGAAAAGAGTGGATCATAAGATTACTAAAGACACTAACAAAAGCGGAATATGAGCAGGTACTGAGAAATGCTAAGTCAGAGGGATTTAAAATCGACGGCTTTAAGGATGTAACCAAAGTACCACTGGCGAGACTGGTTGCTACATTGAATTGTAACAATAATAATATGAAAAAGCATCTCACTCAGCTAGTATGTATAACAAATGCAATCATTGCACAGTGTGAATATATTTTGGAAAAGGATGAAGAGAATTCACAAGCAGAGTTACGAGACAAGATTGCTAGATCGGCTCTACATAAGGGGACAGACAAAGATGAGTCGATTAATAAAATGTTAGATGAATTGGAACATAGTATTGAACAGGGGAAAAAGAAACAGAATGAAGAACCAGTGAAAAAGCCAGCAGTAAAAGAGGAAAGTTATCAGCAACAGTTTGTAGTCGAGACAGAGGATACGTCAAAGAGAGTAAAAGAGCTTAACAAACATGTTGCAGAATTAACGGAAGCACTGGAGAAAGCAAAAGCAAAGACGAAAAAACAAGATGAGAAAATCGTATCGTTAAATATGGATAATGAGGATAAGGATAAAACCATTAAGCGCTTAGAGAAAGAGTTAAATCATGCAAGAGTATGCGAAGAGCGAGAAGATGAGCTAATTGCATTGCAGGAAGCGTTTACAAAGCTTCAAACGGAACAGAAAAGCCTGATCGGGCAAATGAAAGAAAAAGATGCAGAACTTGTAAGGATGAATGAACAGTTAGACCTGTATCAGGATGAGAACAGCAAAAAGGTTCTTATGTTTAGTAAAAAGGAACTGGCTGCGAATCATTTTCCAGGATATCGAATTCACAATGTAACTAGTTTTGGAATTGATCATCGAATTCCTTGGGAAGACTTTGATGAAATCTGGGTAATTAGCAGAGATTTTGACTATGGAACAATAAGAGAAATCAAACGAGCATCTCAAAGAACGGTGCATACATTCTATAGTCACAAAGTAATTACGACGGTATAAGGGGAGAGCAGGATGAATTTAGAAGAAAAACAATACTTAGGCATTTTGGCATCAAAGAGAGAAGTTCAGGAGTCTCAATTTCGTGATGTAGCATATGTTAACACTACCAACGATATGCAATATACAGTAAAGGTATTATCTAAGGATGGATTTCAGCAGCAGACGATCTCCGGTTATATCAATTGCTTTACTGAGGACTGTGACATCGAAGAAGATTACTATTTACCAGAGGAAGAAAGAATCGATAACTTTTTATCGGAAGTGGAAGACAAGCTATTTATGTTCTCCTATTTACAAAAGGCACAGAAATTCTACAATATATCCGAGGCACAGTTAATCCCTAGACCAGTGTCCTTTAATCGAACTGACAAATTTATTTCAGTTCCGGTATTTTGCTCAAAAGAAGACAAAGGAGCAAGAGTATGGGAACAGGTGAATGGCACCTCCCTTTGTAGAGAGTATGCTTCCTATGAGGAGTTTGTAGAGCGAATTGCAAAACAACAGCGAATGGGCTATATCTATGGATATGACATGGAGGTAACGGAGTTTCCGCCGTTCGTAATTTGGAAGGAAGAAGACGGGACCTTATTTGCAGTCAATACGATTACTGGATGGGAAGAGACGCTTGGTAAGGAACTAGTACTTCGAGGCAGTGATCTTGGTCGTTATGAGTTAAGCCAGCATGAAAGTGCTGTTGTCTATAATGAATGGGTAAATCCAACCATTTTATTTCTACCTGAGCAGGTATACCAGTTAATTAAGGAAGAAATGACTGGCAAAAACGAAGGGCCTATGCCAATTGCATTTAAGGCAACTGCAGTGATGAAAGATAGTGCAGGAGTGGAGCAGGAAGAACTATTGCTATCTAGCATGAAACATTATTGTCAGGAACTTGATTTGCAGTATAAGGAAAGTGATCTTGAGAACTTCCATACGGCAGTAAAATGCAGCGATTTGGTTGTGTTATCAGGAATGAGTGGTACTGGAAAATCTGCATTGGTTGATGTGTATGCAAGAACACTTGGTGTTTCTGCCGATAATAAGCAGCTTTTATTTATTCCGGTAAGTCCTGCTTGGAATGACGATGCTGATTTATTAGGGCATATCGATCTTGTAAATAATGTGTACCATGCAAGCGATACTGGATTTGTCAATTTACTAGTAGAGGCACAAAAAGAAGAGAATAAGGACAAATTATACCTTGTCTGTTTCGATGAAATGAACCTGGCAAGAGTAGAGCATTATTTCAGCCAGTTCTTATCTATTTTGGAGAAACCATC
Source organism: bacterium (assembly GCA_030539495.1). Classification (GTDB taxonomy): domain Bacteria; phylum Bacillota; class Clostridia; order Lachnospirales; family Lachnospiraceae; genus KM106-2. The sequence goes on from JAUNRX010000069.1 coordinate 13,946, forward strand.
ACAAGGAAGAGAGCTTATTTTATATGATGCACAGTATAGTGAGAAGCTAGAAAATGCAACAGAGTATCCATGGAAGATTGCAATTGGAGATAATATTAAGTTTATCGGAACGGTAAATATTGACGAGTCAACATATCATTTCTCAGATAAGGTACTAGACCGTGCTAATGTAATTACGTTAGATATTATGGATTATTCCCAGATCGGTTTAGAAGAAAGGTATGAATGTCAGCTAGATAAGAAGTGGACAGTTGGGGAATATCAAGCCATGGTATCCGCTTATAGCCGCAATCAGGAATTACGCCGTTTCTTATGGGAGATTCATACGAACTTACAAACTGTAAATGTGAAGCTTGGTATTGGGCCAAGAATTGTGAAATGTATGGAGCAGTATCTTGCAAATCTACCAGAAGGAGAAAGTATACGTCTTACTATGGATGAGGCAATGGATTATCAGATTGTACAACGAGTATTGACTAAGGTGCGTGGACCTGAGACGGGACTAGGCAACCTGTTAGGAAACGATCCGGAAGTTTCCATCCTGCCCATCTTTGATAAATATAGCCATTTATCCATGTTTAAGAAGAGCCGACAGGTAGTGGAAGACAAGAAGAAAGAGTTAGAAGTCTATGGCTATTGTGTCTAATCTTCCATTTCGTATTCAGGTAAGAAACCGCTACTGGTTCCAGCCGGTAATGGAGGCAGAACGGTTTTTCTCCTGCAAGGAAGAGGCTTGGAACTGTGAAAACAGCACGGTAACGATTGAGGAAAATGATGAGATCGAGCTGATGTTTGAGACGGAGGATTCAGAGGCCAGGCTATATGTGGAGGCACTCTACGGAATTCCAAAGGCCGAAGAAATAGCAGTAGATCAAGAGGGGCGCAGATACTGCAGGCCAGCCAAGGACTATTTTTATCTCTATCGGAGTGATGATAATTACGAGCCACTTTGGATTGATGTATTCTTAATTACAGTATTCTGTGAGGGACAACTCTACTATGGTACATTAGAAGTAAAGCCCAAACAGATGGATATGGCTGAATGGGACCTTATGAGAAAGGAATTAGAAGAGGAATTCAGAGGCCTTACAACAGCATTAGTAGTAAGAAATCAGGGTTTTTCTACAGAGCAAAATGACCATGGGATAAATGCGCCTGAGAAGCTTTCTAAGTTCTTAATGATTAAGGATAACGCTAGGCAGCTGACAGCGGCGCTTATGGATATTGCAGATAAGCCTAGAAGCCAGATTGTAACTACTTATGATAACGTCTCTACGGAACGAGCGCGTGTCTTTGATCGAGAAACAGCGAGAAGATATGTAAGAACCGGCGGACGTGAAGCTACCCGCAGGGTTCCGGTAAAGACGGTCACCTATGACATAGCGGCAAATCGAATGTTAAAGCAGATGATTGCATCCTATGAAAAAGCATTGGATGAATTTATCGACTGGATGGATGAAAAAGGGGAGGCTCCGGTAAGTCCTGAGCTGCAGCAGACGGCTTATAAGCTTCGGAAACTGTCGGCCTTGATTAAGCAGAAGCCATGGTACAAGCAGGTATCTAGCCAGTTAAGCCACGATACTCCTCAGTCATTTATTATGGATTCCAGATATAACACGATTTATCAGATTTATACGAAATTACGAAAAAATGAAGTACGTGTTACAACTAAGCCAACCTATGCCTATGCTTGGAAACGGAGCAACCTGCTGTATGAGATGTGGTGCTTTATAAAAGTGTGCCAGATCCTTAGCAGTGAGTATAGATTGGAAGAAGCAAGCTGGGATAGTGCATTTGGCGGTTCAGAGGATTGTCCGGCACTTATATCCGGCACAACGATCCGATTTTACAATAAGGAAGTTGAGCTAGTTGTACAGTATGATCGAACCTTGTATGAAAATGAGAATCAGACCAATGAGAAGGATCCGTTATATATGGTGAAGATGCTAAATGGCGGTAGTCATAATAATAAGCCGGACATTACGATTCAAATGTATTCAAGGGAATATGGCTGTTATATGGGCAGTGTGATTCTTGAGTGTAAGTATCGTAAGGTCTGCTCTTTCTGGCGATGGGATTCCCAGCGTTCCAGCATTGGTCAGTTACAGACTTACTATAATAATGCCAGATCCTCTTATCTATACAATGGAATGGGCAATCGATTCGGCTGTAATCCAGTGCACCAGGTTATTGCATTAACACCAGATATTATTGGAGATGAGGTAGAGGAGTATACCGATTTTAATATCAAGGTTAAATCCTTTAAACCATCAAAGACTGAGGATATGTTTGAAGGAATAAAGCAGCTGCTAAATGACAATGTGAAGAAGGCATTAAAAGATTGCAGATTTTTACTTGGAGAAAAAAGAATATAACCACAAAGGAGAACATACTAAAATGATTAATCAAATTAGCATAGCAACAACAAGCGAAGTAGTAAAAGAATTCTTACACGAATTAGAGGAGCATCAAATCATTGTGTATAATACCGATGAAGACAACAGTGAAGTTGTAGTAGCAGAGCATTTAAACGAAGTTGGAACACCGACGGAAGAAATGGTATTCCAAGTAAGGCTAGTAGCAGAACAGAAAACCGTGTATAGCCCAGGAAAATATCTTGCAGCCTTTATCGATAGACTAGCAAAGTTTAAAGAAGGTAACAAAGAATATATTATTGGCGAACGAGACGACTTTTTAATGATTACCTCTGGAAGACTAATCAGCTATGTAAAAGAAACATTGACAGAGCAGGAAGAAGAGAATGAGATTACAGCTTTTGAAGCAAAGATAAAAGGCATAAAGGAAAGTGGAAGAGGAATGTTCTTCGCTAACTCTGCAAGTCTAGTACGAAGCCACAAGTATTGTATGGTCTTAGAAGAGAAGTATCCAAACATGTTATTCTTACTATGCGGATCGAATCCAAGTGAAGGGGAAGAAGAATATATCGAAGCATTTATGTTCCACTAATGCTTAAGGTGTGAGCATTTTATTATTATGAATTATCGATGGCGCTATATCAGTTATGATGTAGCGCTATCATTACATTATTTACGCGTAATAATTATAATTTTATACATTCTACCCGTAATTTTAACTACTTTTTTAGAGCAAAGGAAGAAAACTACAGGTAAAACCAAGACTCAGTTGAGTTTTACCCGTAGTTTGGGCTATGCTTATACATAAATGTGTAACAAAAAGCAGGTAAAATTTCGGTTTAGGTAAAATTTACTCGTAACACAAGGCATTTTAATAAAATAAGACGTTAAAAATACGGGTAAAAAATAGATTTCTGCCAATATTGCCGTTAATCCAAGAATCATAAAAAAGAATACATCGCAATGCCTGATCAAAAGCCATACGAATAGGACTTATCCCAATCACGAAAATACTCTAATTGCATACTATGCTATTAGAAAAAAACTTTCCTTATCCTAAAGTTGAAAGGAAAGGAGGAACCTTTTTTATTATGGAGAAAGAGTATTTGGTATCTTTGGAATATGGTCTTTGCGCTTTAGCAACCGTAGGGCTCTTTACTACTGGGATTGAATTTATAAAAACCAAAATTAAGGATTATATAAAGAAGACGAACTGCAATTAGTAGTTCGTCTTAGCTTGTCGACAAAGTCTCCAAGCTTGGATGAAATCAGGATTTCATCCATTCCCTAAAGGAAACGATTAGTGCTCATTCGTGCAAGTCCCCAAAATACAGGACCTATTCGCACTAATCCGATATCCGAAAAGCGTGGTTTCCGGATATCGATTAAAATGAACACCTATGGTTTTCAAACTTTCCTCTAAGCAGTGCGTTGGAGTAAGGGTAAGAGTTTATTTGTCTACAGTCTGAGACGAACTGCAATTAGTAGTTCGTCTTTTTATATGAATAAATTAGTACTTGTGA
>JAUNRX010000219.1 GCA_030539495.1 bacterium
ATTTCTTACAACAATGCCGTAAACTACTTCGGTTTTGACTTAGAAACAGTTACAAAATAATAGATTAGTTAGCAACAAGTGTATACTTGTTCTAAATAGATTATCTTTATCTCCTTTCAAACATAGAGAGAAAAAGAGCGGTAACGTACACCACATTCCATTACGTTACCGCTCTTACTTTTTATTATTCTTTTCTAAATCAGATTATCTTTTTCTCAGGACACAGAGTTGCTGCATAAGCAAGACTCTCTCCCTTTTCCACTACGCCTTCGTCTGTAAAATCGTATCCACGAAGTGTATTTCTCTTTATTTTAATTAACACATGAATCATGATTAGCAAGGCAAACACTCCTGTTGCAACATTACTCACCATCATTACAATCCCAACACTCTCACTTCCTGTATTCGTAAACTGCTGCAGTCCCCATAAGACTGGAATTCGGAAGATGAATACTCTGCTGACATTGATTACAAATGTATAACGCATAAGACCATAGCCATAGAGAAGCGCTAAGATTGATGCATTAATTCCAAGCATAACTGCGCCTAGTGCTTCAAAGGAGTAGATATGGATGATCATCTGTTGAAATGCTGGATCATGCTTTGAAAAGATCTCACTAATCTGCCCCAGCCAAACTGTCGTTATCAGATATCCCAATACACCGATACTAACATTAAATATCATAACTTTCTTAAATGCATCTAGTGCACGTTTATAGTTTTTTGCTCCTAGGTTCTGGCTGATAATTGCAGCTCCCCCCTCTTGAAAACCATTTTGAGGGCTTGTTGTAATTCCGCCAATATTATTCGACACCCCAAGGGCACCAACTGTCAAATCCCCATAGCTTGTAGACATGGAGTTTACCACAACTTTACCAAAAGCAAAAAGTACTTTTTCCATAATGACCGGAATGGAGGAAAAGATCATTGGAGCATTTACTTTTTTCTTTAGCGAAATTGCCTTTAACGAGAAACTAAATAAATTCCCTTTCTTGCTGCTATTTATTATCGCAAATGCAAATAACGCAAGTTGTGATAGCAGGGTAGCAAATGCAATGGAAGTTATATCACCGTGTAATACATAAACGAATAGTGCTGTAATTGAAAGCTTTACTAAAATCACGATCATATTGAGATATAATATACGTTTGGAATTTCCTCTTACTCTCTCAATGGATATGTATACATTGTTAAAGAACATAATAACCATTGAAATTAAATCAATGATAAAATACTTCTGACCGACATTAATCAATGTCTCTGGCGTATTGGCCATCCGTAAAAATTGTCTTGTGAATGGTAGAATTCCAAGTAGTACTGCAGCTCCGATTACAACACACATCATATATAAACTGCTGACTCGTTTCTTAACCAGTTCATAATCTCCAGCCCCATATGCTTCGCTGACCTTTAAACTCGCTCCTACTGCAAGTCCTCCGCCAAGTGCCGATAACATAAGGCTGATCTGTGATAGATATGCCACTGCCGATACGCTTGTAGAACTAATATGTGCTGCCATCTGTGTATCTAGTATTTTAAATAACTGATTTAAACTCTGATATAATGCAAGCGGTGCACACATTTTAAATACGACCGTCCACATGTTTCCATGTAAAATTAAATCTCTGTTTTTTCTGTCTTTCTCCGAAAGCCCTTTTTCGTTTTTTTCCATAACCTATCTACTTTCTAAGCATTGCTACTTCTTATTTACATGTTTATTCTATAGCAATAACTTCCCTCATACCATGAATTATCTGCCTTTTTCATATATAAACCACTGTTTTTTTGTGATATAATTGCACCATACTTACATAATTACTAAGGAGATTACACATGAAACAGCTTCACAATGAAAGTATCTACATTGAGCGTATTGTTCGCCCACCAAAATTTAAAATGAAAAACGATCATATGCATGCCTATTTCGAACTCTATTATCTATTAGACGGAACTAGGAAATGTTTTATTAATCATAGTTTCTATACATTAAATCCTCATGATATGATGCTAATCCGTGGTGGAGACTTACATCATACCAGCTACCTAACGGATCACTCCCATGAACGAATTGTAATTTACTTTGATGAATTTGAATTAGAACGTTTATATAATAAGTACGGAAAAGAGACTATTCTGTCCTGCTTCCAATATCCAAAATGTTCAATTCCCAAAAAAGACCAGCCCTACCTTCTTGAACTACTTACCTTTATGTCTGCACAACAAGAGCTTATCGATGAGTTTTCTGCAGCAATCCTTCAAAATCGTCTGGAAGAACTGCTACTTTATTTATTACGTCTACAAAGAACCAGCAAACATGAACTGGATGAGCCGGTCGAAGATTCTGATATTACAACGGCTGCACGCTATATCTGTGAAAACTTTAAGCAGGAGCTGACCTTAGATGATGTTGCACAAAAAGTAAACATGAGTACCACATACTTCTCTAAGAAATTTAAGGCTATGACTGGTTTTGGCTTTAAAGAATACTTAAATACCATTCGTCTAAAGGAAGCCGCACGAAAACTAAAAGATACAAGCGAGCCGATTACTGAAATCGCATTGGAGTGTGGATTTAATGACAGCAACTACTTCGGAGATATCTTTAAAAAAGTATACGGAATCTCTCCTAGAGGCTATCGAAAAGATGGAATGACTACTTCCCCTTGGGATAAACTATGTAATGCAGAATAATACTGACTTGGAGGACACAAATGAAAGAAATTACAACAATTTTACTAGATGTAGATGGCACTCTATTAGACTTTAACAAGGCACAGGCAACCGCACTCGAACGCGTATTTGAACTAAACTCCCTTGAGCTTACTGCTTCTACACTTGCCCTTTATAACGAAATTAACCATGGGCTTTGGAAACAGTATGAACTTGGAGAAATCAGCCGTGATACTGTGCTCTTCACTCGATATGTACGTCTGTTTAAGATGTTAGACATTCCTCTTGATGGTGTTGCCTTTGAAAGACAATACCAATCATTGCTTGCAGAAGGTGCCTACCTATTACCTGGAGCACTTCCTCTTGTCACATATCTTTCTGATCACTATGATCTATATATTGTTACTAATGGTGTTGCTACCACTCAACATAAACGCCTTGAAGCATCCGGACTAGATAAATTCATGAAAGGCATCTTTATTTCGGAGACATTAGGGTATCAAAAACCTGATGTACGTTTCTTCGAAAAATGCTATGAAGAAATTCCTAATGCAGATCCAGATAAGATGATTATTATCGGTGATACCTTATCAAGTGATATTTTGGGCGGAAACCATGCTGGAATTACTACCTGCTGGTATAATCCAACTGGTGAAGAAAATCATACCGATGCCATTGTAGACCTTGAAATCAAACATCTAGATGAACTTTATCAATATCTTTAAAATAA
>JAUNRX010000220.1 GCA_030539495.1 bacterium
CGAGTGGTCTGTATCATTCTTTTATTTTTGGCGATCTGATGTCGATCACTTAGATCTACACCATTGTAATATATCTTTCCCTCAGTTACTTTATAGATGCTCATAATACAGCGGGCAAGCGTTGACTTTCCAGAACCGGACTCTCCAACGATACCCATGATCTCTCCTCGATTTACCTGGAAGGACACATGGTCCACTGCCGGAATTACAATATGCTTATCTAAACGAAACTGGTGGGATAAGTCTTCTACTCTAAGAATTTCATTACTCATATGCGACACCTCCTATTGGAGATGTTATCTGTGGTGCCCGTTTATCTAACAGCCATGTTGCCGCATAATGAGTCTCACTAATTTGAAACATTGGCGGCATCTCTTCATAATCAATTCCCAGCGCATATTTATTGCGACTGGCAAAGGCATCCCCTTTTGGTGGATTTAATAATGTGGGTGGCATTCCGGGAATGGTATATAACGGTTCTCCCTTTTTTGCAAATGCAGGAAGAGACTGCATCAGTCCCCAAGTATACGGATGTCTTGGATCATAGAAGATTTCCTCTGCTGTCCCAATCTCTACAATCTTGCCTGCATACATAACCGCCACACGATCTGCTGCCCTTGCAACTACTCCTAAATCATGAGAGACAAGAATTGTCGATGTTCCTAATTTCTTCTGCAGTTCACACAATAAATCCAAGATCTGCGTCTGTATGGTCACATCCAGTGCCGTCGTCGGCTCGTCTGCAAATAATATGCTTGGATTGGAGGCTAAGGCAATTGCAAGTACAACACGCTGTCTCATTCCTCCTGAAAAATTATAAGGATACAGCTCATACCTCTGCTCCGGTTGTTCAATTCCAACCAAGTCCATTAATTCAATGACCCGGTCATATACCTGCTTATGATCTATTTTGGGAGTATGGACTAAGACTGCTTCGGCAATCTGTCTGCCAATGGATATGGTCGGATTTAAGGCTGACATCGGGTCCTGAAAAATCATGGAGAATAGTCTCCCACGAAGTTTCTGCATTTCCTGTTCCTTATAGGCTGTAATATCTATGTCATTTACAAACACCTTTCCTCTTTTTATTTTGGCAGTCCTAGGCAATAGCTTCATAATACTTTTACATAAGACGCTCTTTCCACATCCGGATTCTCCGACAACCGCCAATACCTCTCCTTGATTTAGAGAAAAGGATACATCACGCACTGCCTCGATTTCACCCTCGTGTGTAAAAAAACTGACCTCTAGGTTTTCAACTTTTAATATCTCTCTCATGTCTAATTCCTTCATTTCTGTATATAGGGAAAAGGCATTGAATTCTCAACACCTTTTCCCCATACATGATATGCGTCCTTATTTCTCTATTGTCCATTCGGCAACATTCCAGAAGATTCCCACTCCATGATGTCCCATAATGGTATCCTTGTTAATTCCTCTAATCTGAGACTTTGCAACATAATCTGCATCAATATAGCAGATAAATGCATATGCAGGATCATTTGCAAGCTCTACTTGGAAACGAGCGTATGCATCTGCTCGAACCTGATCATTATCTGATTGACGTGCAGCAGTTAAATACTCATCTACCTTTTTATTGGAATAAGAACTATAATTTGCCCCCTTGTCTGTTCCAAATACTTTATACGTATGATCATCAGCATCAAATGGACTTCCCCATCCAATTAAATACGCTTGCTGTCCGCCCCAGTCAACAACGCTTGGAACATCTACCTTGACTTCAATACCAATCTCCTTTAACTGTTGAGCAGCTGCCTGAGCAATATCAAGACGGACTTGATCTCCAGCTCCCACAGAGATTGTAAATCCGATTTTCTGACCTTTACGATAATAGAAGCCGTCCTGTCCCATAGTACATCCAGCGTTTTCTAACACCTGTTTAGCTTTTTTCTGATCAAATGAATACTGCTCAACGTTCTCGTTATTGTATACATTTCGTTGTAATGGACCATAAGCAATCACACCATGACCAAGGATTACGGTATCTAAGATTGCCTGTCGGTCTAATCCATAACAGATTGCCGGAATAATGTCTCGATTGTCTTTCCAGTATTGATTTGCAAAGTTAAACATAATACCACGATAATCGGATGTCTTCATATGGTAAACCGTATATCCTTCTTTTCCTTCAAATGCGGTAGAATCTTTTGGCGTAAGCAATGCTAAATCCAGCTCGCCACTTTGCATCTGTAATGTCTTTGCATTATCATCGGCTACAATCTTAAAGATAATCTTCTCGATCTTTGCTTTGTCTTTAAAATATTCCTCATTACGAACCAAGGTAATCGACTGGCCTTTATCCCAGCTTTCTAACTTATAAGGACCTGTTCCAATTGGATTACGGAAGAACTCATCTTCCTGCATGTCCTTGCCTTCTAACAAATGCTTTGGAAGCACTGCCATTGTCATATAATCAAGAAATGCAACATTGGGTGCCGATAGTGTAAATGCAATTGTATGTTCATCCATTACTTTGATTTCTTTTACATCTTCATAATTTGGAGCATTTTCTGAACCATTGTCTGGATTCCTGATTGCTTCGATTGTAAACTTTACATCCTCCGCAGTTACAGGTTTTCCATCCTGCCACTTTGCGTCCTCCACCATATGAAATGTATATGTACAGGTTGCCTCATCAAACTCCCAGCTCTTTGCCAATGCCGGTACAACTTTGTTTTCTCCATCATGAGCAGTCAATCCGTTAAAAATCAGGGTGTTGATCTCTCCATGTTCATCCATTGCAGGATTAATACGCGTATAGTCATGACTTCCATATACAAGGGTATTCTTCTTCTCTGTCGTTTCATTTGATGTTGATTTCCCACAAGCAGCCAGACTAAGTATCATAACTACTGAAAGCAACAATGAAATAATCTTTTTCATTCTCTTTCCTCCTAAAATTAAAAACTACTAAACAGCTTGATTATACTATGTGATAACACTGTTTTTAAGCTACCAGGGGGGATAATTTTTTGTAAAAAAGTAAAAAAAGAAGCCCTCTGGCCTTCCAAAGAGCTTCTCAGACTGTAGACAAAGTAATTTTTGCATTTTCTCCGAAGTAATTCTTGGGGAAAAGTTTGAAAACCATCGGTGTTCATTCAAATCGATATCCGGAAACGACGCTTTTCGGATATCGGATTAGTGTGAATAGGTCCTGTTCTTTAAGGACTTGCACGAATGAGCACTAATCATTTCCTTCAGCACTGGATGAAAACCTGATTTCATCCACAGCTTGGCGACTTTGTCGACAAGCTGAGAAGCCCTCTCACATTTCTAAGCGCTTCTTTCTATCTTCTATGTAAACACCTACTTAATAAACTTCCTAATT
>JAUNRX010000221.1 GCA_030539495.1 bacterium
CCTGCCTTACAAGCAGGGGGTCACAGGTTCGAGCCCTGTTGGTCCCACTAAGAACTTGATGTTCTTAAAATGCCGGCGTGGCGGAACTGGCAGACGCACAGGACTTAAAATCCTGCGGGACTTATACTCCCGTACCGGTTCGATTCCGGTCGCCGGCAGTTAAAATAGTAGTATTTTAACTGCTGTTTTTTAATTAAATAATATGTGTGTGTAGCTCAGCTGGATAGAGCACTTGGCTACGGACCAAGGTGTCGGGAGTTCGAATCTTCTCACGCACGTTAAGAACCTATAGACCATTCTATAGGTTCTTTTTTGTACATAAAGAAAATCTCGTTTGACATTAAAGAAAAAACAAACAAGAAAAAGAGGATAGGCTCACGGTAGTAAGTAGCCTGTCCTCTTTTTCTTGTTTCTTTAATTTAAATGTAGTCTAGTATTTATTCTTTCAAAGAATACGCTAATAGGCTTTCCGAAATGTTTCTTCATTGCCAGACGATAAGTGAATTCTGCAATTGCTACTCCTGCAACAATATCCAAGAAGTAATGCTGACGAATCACAACAGTAGAGATACATACTAATACGGCAATAATAAGAGAGAAGTATTGGTACCATTTACTGATTTGATTACGGCCTTTAACGGCTAGATAGCAATACCAGCTGATTTGACAATGCATAGATGGGAATAGGTTAACAGGAGTATCTGTATTGTATACATATGTTACAAACATTTTACCAAGTCCATGAATTTCATTTAAATCAGGACGATTGATGTAGGTTGGAAACACGCAGAAAATAATACCGCTGATTATGTATCCTAAGAAAATATTAGATACAAAGTCATAGAAGTAGTCTTTGTTAACGCGTCCTGCTAATGCATAGTTTAATACCCAGAAGATATAGCATCCTAAGTAGATAATAGAGAAACTAGGTATAATAGGAGCAATTTTATCTACAAATGTAATTAGTGTATGATGCTGCATGTTACTATTGATTAATTTAGTCCCAAAATAAATCAGTGATTGTGATGAAAACACGAAAATTAAAGGGATAATCACAAAAGTAGGAAAATACTCAAATAGTTTTTTTATTAAATTTTTCATAGTGCACCTTTCCTTTTGTATAATAAGCACAAACTCTATTATAGCCTATTGAAACTTTAAAAAGAAGTGGATTGTCGGAGCTTTAGAAAATTGTAAGAATTATTAAAAAATACGAAATATGGAGATAGAATATTTACTAGCATTACGTATTATGCTAGAATAAGTGAAATTCAATGGTTTAGAAAAGACATAAAATTTATAGATAGAGGTATATATATGGAGAAAAAAGAGTTTCTACAAAGTTTACGCGATCATTTATCTGGAGAAGTTCCAACTCCTGTATTAGAAAGCAACATAAGATATTATGAGAGCTATATTTCAGAACATGGAAAGACATCTGAAGAAATGAGAAGATGTATTGATGAAATGGGAGATCCACGACTAATTGCGACTACAATTATTACTTCATATAGGATGTCAAATGGAAATGAGAATACACAATATAGCGATGATGTTGCATATGAAGAGCCTTATAATGATGAGAATGACCAGGAACCATTTAAATCTACAGTGTTAAAGATGATTCCACTAAAGTACAAGATTATTGGTATTCTATCCACAATTGCTATATTAATACTGTTATTTTTTATTGCAAAGGCATTATTACCTGTAATCATAGTTGTTTTCTTATTTGTGATGATTGAAAAGATTGTTCGTAAATAACGAAGAAAGAATTGAATAAAAAAAATGAACCACTACCAAGGGGGAGCCAAGGTAGTGATTCGATGAGGGGAGTATAAATAATTAATAAGGGGTTATATAGTGTGTATCAAAAAGTCCACTATTGTGGTCTCTTAACACAAAAACATTATATAACGTAAAGTTCTAAAAAGCAACATTTATTTTAACCTGAGACAAATATGTTTAGCGAAAACACTAGATAATATCTACAATATTCAGGTCTTTTTCAAACTCTAAATTGTATAATTTGCTTCCAGTTTGTACTAGTGGACGGGAGGGCAGGTTGCGATTAACTAGAATGATTTTTCCAGTTTCTCCATTAGATAGAAGAGCTGTTTTTCCGATATAAAGTATGGCAAGCTGCTCTAAGAAGATGGATAGCAACTTTGAATCTAACATCGTATGACCATCATTTTCTAAAATGTTAAGTACACAAAATGGTGATATTCGTTTGCGGTATGTGCGATCTGAGGTCATTGCATCATAAATGTCTATAATTTCTACAATTTTTGCGTATTCATGAATTTCTTTTGATTGGAATCCATATGGATAACCACTTCCATCAATTTTCTCATGGTGTTGTAAGATTGCCATTTTTACTCCGTAGGATAAGGCGGAGTCTTTTACTCTATGGAACCCATCAATTGGGTGATTCTTTATTATTTCAAACTCTTCTGCAGTTAATCGTCCAGGCTTATTGATAATATCATTAGAGATATTGAATTTACCGATATCGTGTAACAGACCTGATAACGTAAGGTCTTTAACTTCATTATCAGGAAGGTTTAACCACTTTCCAAAGATAGAACAAATCATGGCTACATTAAGACAATGCATTAAGGTAGCTTCTTTATCTGTTTTCGATTCAATATGATAGAGATAAGAAAATAAATCATTATTATTAGGAAGATAAGAAAGCAGGTCAGAGCAACACTGATACAGTTCCTGTTCCACATTAGTTCCTTCGATTAAAGAGTAAATCAGTAGGTTAATCTTTCCGAGCGTAAAGATGTAGTTTTTCTTAAATCTCTTAAAATGGGCCTGACATTCAAATGCATTTACGATTTCTGTGCCGGAATTAGTCTGTGATTCTTGATTAGATACAAACATGGCAGGATCGTAATAGACATGAATATGGAATATCTGATATAGCTTTAAGCGAAATAAATGAGTCTGGGTAATTGCTTCTCCTTTCTCAATTAATTTTAGCCTGGAGGAGCTATAAATATCCTCAGCACAAACCATGCCTATTTGTGCTTGGCTAAGAGTGATACAGACGGTATTTGTTATCATAGTGAACAATCCTTTCTATAGTGAAAGCTTACATAGCTGCTTTTACAATTCATGTGTAATATCGGCCAGAGATAAGAAATTAATTACATATAATGAAAAACTTCGTATAATTTTGTCATTTTTGATAATAATAGTTTTGTAACAAAAATTCTAATTTATATGGAGGTAGCTTATCATGGCTAAAAATAATAATTATCAAAACACAACTAATAACAACACTCGTAATTCTTCTAATTACAACAACTCAACTAACTCAACTA
>JAUNRX010000222.1 GCA_030539495.1 bacterium
TTTAATGATTGCCTGCTTCTTATCTACCGTGCTAAGGTTAAGTAACGTAGCATTTTTCTCTTGTGGTATCTCACTCTTCTCATTGGTTAGTAACAAACTCGTAATCTTTGTATTCTCCATAGGACCTGTACTATGATAGCTGTTACTGGCTTCCACCATCTTGATTGAATTGGTTCCAGTAATTGTTTCTCCTGAAAATGCAATTGAAGTGCATGCTAATGTACAAACTGTAACCACTACTACCGATGCACAAGGAACCTTCTTTATGCATTGGATATTTACATGAAAACTATGAAGAAATGAGTGAAGATGCGACATATAACTCCCTCTTTTCATTGTCAATATTTTACATTTATGTTAACTTATTATAACCTTTCTTAACAATGAGTCAATAACTTTGAAACAAAATCGGAGATATGTCAAAATGCTATTCCCTAAAATGTAAATAGAACCAATAAAGCAACCAAAGTTACCCTTTTTTTACTTTATAATTTTGTAACTATTTACAAGCATATTCCTTTTTAATTGTTACAGAATTATTGCAACTGAGTGTGCATCGTGCTCCCGTCTTTCAGGGTGCTTTTTTACTTTATAGCAATTGCGACGTAATTTCTTATAAAAAAAAGAAGTAAGCTGCTAACTCTTACTCCTTATAAGGTAATATCATTTTAAATTCGGTTTTAAAGGCATCACTTGATACGCTTAGCTCTCCATCATGAAGATTGACAATCTTTTTCGCAATGGCAAGTCCTAGACCAGTGCCCCCGGTATCCATAGATCTTGATGTTTCCACTCGATAAAATTTATCAAAGATATAAGGAATATCCTCTTGAGGAATAATTGCGCCATAGTTCACTACTGCGATCTCATAATCATGATCTGTCTTCTCTAATTCAACTTTGATCTTCTTGCCCTTCTTGCCATATTTAATTGCATTGCTTATTAAGTTTGCAATGGCACGTGCAAGTAAGTTACCGTCGATCGATAACATGGCCCTTTTCACATTGCTGACCAGCTCATATTCCAAATTCGCATCCTGAAAGCTTGGATAAAACTCATCAATCATCTGCTGTAACAGCTTTAATAAATCGATTTCCTGCTTACTAAGCTTTACTTCTCCTGAACTAAACTTAGTATAACTAAACAAGTCCTCTATCAGACTTTGTAACCGTTTTGATTTATCATAAGCAATCGCCACATAGTGTTCCTTATCTTCGGTACTGATTTCTGCCTTTTGGGATAACTCTAAATATCCAATAATGGATGTCAATGGCGTTCTAAGATCATGAGCTACATTGGTAATTAACTCATGCTTTAGCTGTTCATTTTTACGCTCATTTTCCATCATCTCATTAATATCAGAAGCCATCTTATTTACGGATGCCGCAATAACTGCAAACTCATCCTCATTCTTTACACGAATCCTGGACTCAAACTTACCACTGGCAATGACCTTGATCCCATCAGATATTTCATACAGATAATTCGATAATCGTCTTGTAAGCATTAAGAAATAGATTGTAAATAATATCATTCCAATAATAAATGCAAAAATCAATGTTACTACTAAATAGTCCCTATTGAGGGTAAGTACGGACGTAAGTGAATGGGTAAGTCCTGTAGAGGAAGACCCATCCAAGAAGCTTGTATTATTCTGTATGGGCATATTCCAAGCATTTTGAAGTGCCTGCCTCATACTGATATTTGCTCTTCCCGCCTCTATCAGACCTTTGGAAAATAAGCGGATATAATATGCAAAACAATATAAAATTGCTTCTGTCGCTATGGTGTACAACAAACTTAATATACTGTATAAAACAACCTCAAATCGAAAGCTCTTAAATACACTTCTACTGGTCAATTTTGTATCCCACTCCCCATACTGTTTTTATGATCTGGGCGTTACGGGAATCCATCTCTATCTTTTCTCGTAATCGTCTGATGTGAACCATTACGGTATTATTTGCTTCAAACATCTTCTCATTCCAAACGGATTCAAAGATTTCTTCAGTACTAAATACCTTTCCAAGATTCGATGCCAATAAATAAAGGATATCAAATTCAATTGGTGTCAGCTTCACTTCTTTATCATAAGCAATCACTCGATGTGCCTCTTTGCTTATCGTTAAATGCTCTGTCACGATCTCACTGCCGGATACCGCCTCATGTGTTGATGGATTAAGTTGTGTAAACCTTCTAAGCTGGGACTTCACTCTTGCTGTCAGTTCCAGTGGATTAAATGGTTTGATTACATAATCATCGGCACCTGTACTTAGGCCCTTAATCTTGTCCAAATCAGAAGACTTGGCGCTAAGCATGATAATTGGAATTGCACTGGTCTCACGAATCCTTTTACACATCTCCAGCCCATCCATTCCTGGCATCATAATATCTAAAATGGCAAGCTTGATATCATTCTTCTCTAATAACTCAAGCCCTTCATATGCATTATTTGCAATAAAAACATTGTAACCATCCGTAGCTAAATGAATCTCTACTAACTGTGCAATTTCTTTATCATCATCAACGACAAGTATTGATATATTGTCCATATTATCTCCTTTCTGACTCAAATAAGAAATTCCTTCTTTCTAACTGCTTATTTTATATGCTAATTCCAACAATGTAAATAAGAAATAGAATTATAAAAAGCAGCCCATTTAAAATAGAACCGAAGATTGGAAATCCTCGAAATACCTCCTTATCCCTAAGCGACATCACCGAGACTACAAATGCTCCAAAGGATAAAACCATAGCAAAAAAGCTGACAATTCCATATAATATTGGACCATTTCCGCCGGATAAGCTTGACTGATAGCTTAATACAAGGATCGTAGCCAGAATTGCAATTCCTACAACAACTGCAAAAATCCCCTCAATTGAATGCTTCTTGTCGGTAAACATATAGCCGCCTTTTCTCTTCTTATACTTCATTGTTTATCATCTCCTTCTTATTATTCTGTGGCAAATAACATAAATGATTGCTCCAATCAGGCCACCTAGTGTATTCATAAATAGGTCATCTACATCAAAACAGCCTACCTTCGTAACTAACTGCGTAATTTCTATAAATAAGGACAATTCCAAGCTTACTAATGTTACATGGAATAAAAGTCCTAGTACTCTTCCTGCTTTTTGAAACCAGTTCTTTGGTTCCTTCACCTGTTTCTTTTTTCTAACAATCGGAACTAAAAAACCTACCGGTGCAAATACTAAGATATTTCCCAGTATATTCACAATAAAGCTTTCTACTCCAACAATATTTCTATATTTTATAAATCTCTTTATCTCGAGAAATAATTCTAAATTATAACGATATGTGTTATT
>JAUNRX010000223.1 GCA_030539495.1 bacterium
TTTGCCTAGAGAATGAGGTACTGACCATATGGAGGATAAATATGAGTGAACAAGTTATAAAATTCGAAGAGAAACTTAAAGAATTAGTTAATATCGCTAAGAAAAACAAAGGTGTTATCGAGGTTGAATATGTTAACGATTTCTTTAAGGAAATGAACCTAAATGTAAATCAGATTGACAAAATATATGAATATTTGGAGTCCCATAATATTGTAGTTCTTAATCTAAGTGATGATGAGCCTGATGACAATCTTCTCTTAGAAATTGAACATGAAGATGATTCTGCAGCTCTAGAGGACCTCTCAACTGCAACCTCTGCTATGTCCGATGATCCTGTTAAACTCTATTTAAAAGAAATTGGTAGCTATCCATTATTATCTATCAGTGAAGAGATTGAACTGGCAAAAAAAATTGAAGCCGGCGACGAGATGGCGAAAAAGATTTTAGCAGAATCCAACTTACGTCTTGTAGTAAGTATCGCAAAACGTTATGTAGGTAGAGGCCTTTCCTTCCTTGATTTAATTCAAGAAGGTAACTTAGGTTTAATTAAAGCCGTTGATAAGTTCGACTATACAAAAGGATACAAATTCAGTACGTATGCAACATGGTGGATACGTCAAGCAATTACTCGTTCTATTGCAGATCAATCTAGAACAATCCGTATTCCTGTTCATATGTCTGAAGTAATCAATAAAACATACCGTGTGTCTCGTAACCTTCTTCAAGAATTAGGTCGTGAACCATCTGAGCAAGAATTAGCAGATGCTATGAATCTTCCAATTGAAAAAATTCGTGAAATTCTTAAAGTATCCGCTGATCCTATCTCACTTGATACACCAATCGGTGAAGAGGACGACAGTCATTTAGGTGATTTTATTAAAGATGAATCTATTGTTGGACCAGAAGAAGCAGCAGCTTACTCTGTACTACAAGATCAAATTTCTAAATTACTTGATACATTAACAGAACGTGAACAAAGAGTCTTAATCCTTCGTTTTGGTTTAAAAGACGGTAGAACAAGAACTCTTGAAGAAGTAGGTAAGGAATTTAACGTAACTCGTGAACGTATTCGTCAGATCGAAGCGAAAGCATTACGCAAATTACGTCATCCAAGCCGTGCTCGTATGCTTAAAGGCTACGATATTATGTAATCAATTCTGATTATACTAAGAAAGGAGTATTCACATTTAAAATGTGGATACTCCTTTCTTTATGTAAATAATTCTCTTAATAATACCAAACCTGCACCAGCTACATTCGCCTTTGTCTTAACCTCACTGATAACTACTTTTATATATCGTTCTTTCTTAAATAGAATTCGTTCATTTAATAAGCGTTCAATCTTTCTATAAATGCTATAATCCAATTTGGCAAGTTCACCGCCAACAAGAATATAATTTGGATCGTAAAGATGAACGATATTAGAAAATACAACACTGGTGATTTGAATAAAATCCTCTAACGTACGAAGTACAAGTGGATCACGATCCTGAAGCTTTAAATTTAACTCTTCGATGGAATGACTTTTACTATTCTTCAGCAATAAGCCTGTGCTGGCATACAGATGATAGCATCCTCTTGATCCGCACAAACAAAGTGGACCATCATACTTTACTGACATATGACCAACTTCACTGCACACCGCACACCCTCCATTTGCAATACTATAATCGTACATATAAGCGCCATGAATGACATCACCCATATTTAAATAGTATGCTTTTACAGGCCCTCTATTTTGCCCATATATGAGTTCTGCAATGGCTGCACCCTCAATCTCACTTCCTACAATCGTCGGTAGTCCAAATTGCTTTTCTAATATTGACTTTATTGCAACTACTTCTTTTTCTATTCTATTTATACTCACCGTAATCTTTCCAGCATCCACATCAACTTGGCCTGTAAATGTAACTCCAATACCTGTTACATACAGATCTAAATCATTACTGTCTGATAATATATCTGTAATCATCTGTTTGATTATATAGAGTAGTTGCTGATTACTCTCGATGTTATCCACAGACTGCTCTTTCTTAATGAGTATTCCATCCACAATATCGATTAGCATTGTGGTTAATATCGTGGATGTTATATGTACTCCAACAGCTACTATTCTCTTTGAAATAATTGAGATGGCTGTTGGCTTTGGTCCAATGGTATGATTTTCACCCGTGTCTCTTGTCTCTGTCACATACCCTTCTTCTTTTAAATGATTTACTATATTACCGACTGTCATTTTAGTAAGACCAAGCCGGTCCGAAAGTTCTTTTCTAGAAAGTGACTTCTCCATAATCAATAACTTAAGTACATTATGGGTATTCTCTCTTCCTATGCTTCTTAAGTTCTTTCCTGCGCTCAATTAACTTTCTCCTCTGTACTTTTAATGTAATCGCAGAAGCGCCTCTCTTACACGCTCTTCTGCTTCATCACCTGTGTTTCCGCCCTGAATATATGCAACTAGTTCCTCTTTCTCTGCAGCAGATAATGCAGCAAAGTGATCCATTGTAGTAACATCCTGTGCTAGTTTCATAGCAAATCCAATAGGCAGTTCAGCAAATGAATAATCATCCATTTCTTTTCTCCTTAAAAATAACAACTTGTTTCTTTTTTATTATGTACAATCATTATGTATTCATTCATTACAGAATTCGATATTTCATAGGAGCATTACATGTGATATTCTCTACAAATCCTACTTTTTTATATAATGGATATCCTTCATCCGTTGCCTCAAGCTCTACATAATCCAACTTCTTCTCTTTGGCATCCTCAAGCAACTGTTCCATTAGCTTCTTTGCTATCCCTTGTCTACGATACTTTTGATCTGTTAAAACACTTAATACCTCTCCAATCTTACCATGAATAAAATTAGGATTGGCAGGTTTCTCATAAATACATAGATAGGCTGTGGCAATAATTTGGTCTTCCTGTGTCGCTATATAAGCAAACATATCTTTATTTAAATGCTTTTTAAAATAGGAAGGTAACTGTTGCCGTATTGTCTTCTCCTGTTCCTGTAATAAAATTCCCATATCATCAAGTAAGTAATTAATCCTCATTTGTATAAGTTGTTCTATATCTCCTAATGTAGCCTTCTTAAACTCCATAGAATGCCTCCTTACTATAATAGGGTGTTATTGTGTTTACCTTATCATACAAGTGTAGGAACATCCATGTAATATCTCATACACTGCGAAACATTTATTTTATTATTAACGAGAAGAAATATGCTTTGCAAGTTGGATCGTTGTTCACGTAAAGAACAAAGTGTGTGTTCCACACACTCTCGCGTCTTAAGTCCTTTACAAG
>JAUNRX010000070.1 GCA_030539495.1 bacterium
GACTCTAGTGTAACAAATTATCAGTTTCTCTTCAAGGATATATATGGGATGGCTGGCTTCATAAAGGACAAAAAAATTTTGCATTTTCTCCGAAGTAATTCTTGGAGACTTTGTCGACAAGCTGAAAAAACCAAGGTCTCTCAACCTTGGTTTTTTGTATATTCTCAATATTTACTTACGTTTCTTACCAAACTTGCGGTTTCTGTCACGTTCACGAAGTTTCTTTTCACGTTCTTTCTGTACAAATACATGTTCTGTCTTTGTCATTGCTTCGTCTTTTTTTCCTTGCTTCGCTCTAGGTTCACGAACTGGCTTTTCTGTCTTTTCAAGAATTACCATTGGCCATTTTGACTCTAGTTCTTCGATTCTCTTACCGATATGACGCTCGATATCACGTAAGTTTTGTAAATCATCAAAGTTACAGAAGTTAATTGCGCTTCCTGTTAATCCTGCACGTCCGGTTCTTCCGATACGGTGGATATAAGTTTCCGGAACATCTGGAAGGTCATAGTTTACTACATGGGAAAGTTCCGCAATATCAATTCCTCTCGCAGCAATATCTGTTGCAATTAAGACATTTACAGTACCCTCTTTAAAGCTCTTAAGAGCGGTTTGTCTTGCCGTCTGTCCTTTACCACCATGAATTGCAAGTGCTGTAATTCCTTCTTTTGCAAGAAGCTTTACAACCTTGTCTGCACCATGCTTTGTATTGGTAAACACGATTACATTTTTAATATCTTCTTTCTTAAGTAAAGAAGTAAGTAAACAAACCTTATTTTTCTTATCAACGTAATAAACGCATTGGCTTACTTTATCTGCAGTACAAGTAACCGGAGCCACTTTTACCTTCGCTGGATTTTTTAACATGCCGGAAGATAACTTCTCAATCTCTTTTGGCATCGTTGCACTAAAGAGCAACGTCTGACGTTTTGCTGGCAATTGTTTCAAAATACGTTTGATATCTGCAATAAATCCCATATCAAGCATACGGTCTGCTTCATCGAGTACAAAGATTTCAATCTTATTTAACTTAATTACACCTTGGGAAACTAAGTCATTAAGACGGCCTGGCGTTGCTACAAGAATATCTACTCCCTTACGTAACATATCCACTTGCGGCTTTTGTCCAACACCACCGAAGATAACTCCTGAGCGTACGGAAGTGTATTTGCTGTACTTCTCAATGTTCTCTTGGATCTGGATTGCCAACTCTCTTGTTGGTGTTACGATCAAGGCTCTGATATTCTTACTTTTGCTTTTAGAAAGTTGTTGTAAGATTGGCAACGCAAATGCAGCTGTCTTTCCTGTCCCTGTCTGTGCGCATCCTAACATATCACGTCCCTCTAATAATAAAGGGATAGACTGTTCTTGGATTGGAGATGGAGAAGTAAATCCTTGCTCCTCAACAGCACGTAAAATCGGTTTTATTAAGTTCATTTCATTAAAATTCATTTATTTTTCCATTCTATTCTAGCAGTGCGAACTTCGCTTACTGAATTATTATGTTATTTTTAGTCGAGAGACTAGTATAACACAAAAATCACCAAAACAAGTACTTATTTTTTATAATTTGCTTTTTTTAACATTCTGACTGGTTCAAATGTTGATCGATTGCCTGCTTTCCTTCTTCCGAAAGAGCATCATATAAATGATTTCGCTTGACCTCATTTTTTTCCTCAAAGCTCTGGATTGCCTGTTCTCGGGTACGTTCGATTTCATCCTTTAATTCTCTTGCAGACAACAGCGCACTTCCATTTCCCCGAATGATAATCTGCTCTAATCCATCGGATGTGGCAACAGTTACCTGATACTTAGCTGCATTCTGATGAACAAATTTCTCAATATACTGATCGGCAGTCTCGGCCTCTTTTGTATAGACCACATGGATATTATGGTAATCATAGAGTTCCGTTGGATGTCCTTCGACTCGGTAAGCATCAAATACTACGATCAAATTGCATTTCTTAACTCCCTGATAATCACAAAGATAATCCATAAGTCGTCCTCTGGCTCCGTCAATACTCGCCTTGGCAAGCTCATTTAATTCTTCCCATGCAAAGATTACATTATATCCATCTACTAAAAGATATTCTTCCTGTGGAGGTCTTGGCTTTGCCGTACTTTTAATTGGAGCAGCATAGCTTCGCTTCACCACATCTGATTTCTTCCATGCCGACTTGCTGCCACTATTTGCATTAGTCGCTCGATTTAAGATCTGATCAATTTCTTCAATATCAATCCATTCCTCATGGCTAGCAGTTGCTCCTTTGACTGACATGTTCTCAAAAGAATCCGACGGATCCTTTTGAAGACAGGATTCAATATGCATATACTTATATACATCCTCCCAAGGCACAAGAAAACCAGAACCATGTGCACAAAAGACTGATCCTGTTGGATTTTCAATATCACGCTCGGAATCGTAGCCAAATGCCTCCATGACCTCTTCTTGGTTGTGACATGGCTCATATCCTTTTAAAGAACAAAATAGCCTTCCATGACCCTTTGTATAGGCAAGCACTTCCTGGTGGTAATTCTTCATAGTCACAACCGGTGCACTTCCTGTCAAAATAGAAAGCTCCCCTTCTGCCTGAGTAAGCTCACAAGTACCATGCATCTTCTCGATGTCAGTCATAGCTCGACCTACCATCTTTTCCGGAAGTTCCAGCGTAAACTCATAATATGGCTCAAGCAGTACAGATTCCGCCTGCTTTAATCCCTGACGGACTGCACGATAAGTAGCTTCTCTAAAGTCACCGCCTTCCGTATGCTTATTGTGGGCACGTCCAGACACCAACGTAATCTTCATATCGGTAATATACGATCCGGTAAGCACGCCTCGATGTTCTTTCTCTTCCAAGTGAGTTAAGATCAGACGCTGCCAGTTACGGTTTAGTACATCTTCGCTACAGTCTGTTGTAAATACAAGTCCGCTTCCTCGTTCTCCCGGCTCCATCAGTAAATGAACCTCTGCATAATGACGTAATGGTTCAAAATGTCCCACGCCTTCTACCGTATTTAAAATCGTCTCTTTATACACGATATTACCTGCACCAAAGTCTACTTCAATGCCAAATCGTTCTAAGATCATGCTCTTAAGGATTTCAATCTGCACTTCACCCATAATCTGTACTTGGATTTCCTGAAGGGTTTCATCCCATACAATATGAAGTTCCGGTCCCTCTTCCTCTAACTGACGTAATTTAGGAAGCATAGCTCTGGCATCGCATCCTTCCGGCAACAGAATCTGATAGGATAAGACAGGTTCTAGTAATGGCAAGGAAGACTGCGCTTCACTGCCAAGTCCTTCTCCAGGATATGTCATAGTAAGACCAGTAACCGCACAGATTTCTCCTGCCTCAATTTCATTTACGGCATCATACTTTTCTCCGGAATAGAGACGGATTTGATTTACTTTCTCTTCCCATATTTCCTGCTTGCTTTGCTCCATGCTTCCTAATGGGCTTGTATGCTTGTTGGTCAATGGGCTTTTCACCTTAAGGCTTCCTCCGGTCACCTTCATATAGGTTAAACGGTTTCCTGCCTCATCTCTTGCAATCTTAAATACCTTTGCACCAAACTCTTCTCCATAGACCGGTGTTACGGTGTGAGAAACCATGCCTTTCATAAATTCTTCAACACCATTTAGTTTCAGTGCAGAACCAAAATAGCAAGGAAATATCTTTCTTTGTTCAATTGCTTCTCTAATCTTGTTATCTTCCACTTCTCCGGTCTCTAAGAATTCCTCTAACAGCCCTTCGTCACACATTGCAATCTGGTCATAGAACTCCTCTGATCCTGCCTCTAAAAAATCAATACAGCCATCATCCAACTGTTGTTTTAATTCATCTAATAAGGCCTCTTTATCCGTTCCGTTTTGATCCATTTTATTTATAAATAAAAATACTGGGATATCATACATCTTAAGCAAACGCCATAATGTCTTCGTATGTCCTTGGACACCATCGGCGCCGCTGATTACTAAGATTGCATAATCCAGTACTTGTAAGGTTCTCTCCATTTCCGCAGAAAAATCCACATGTCCCGGAGTGTCTAATAGGGTAATCAAAGTATCTTCGACCTGAAACATGGCCTGTTTTGAAAAGATGGTAATGCCTCGAGCTCGTTCTAGCTCATTGGTATCAAGAAATGCATCTTTATTATCTACGCGTCCAAGCTTTCGGATGGCACCACTTAAATAAAGCATACTTTCTGATAATGTAGTTTTTCCTGCATCAACATGCGCTAATATTCCAATCACTAATTTTTTCATTCTATTTCGATGTCCTTCGCTTTTGTTCTTCTCCATTTTACTATTATCTCTATCATATCAATTAAAATCCGCGTTGACAACTTCTCTTTCAACCATTATCGACTGGTTTTTTCTATGTACTTCAGTACAGATCCTGTCTGTACTGATGATTAATACTCTATTCTATACAAGCTTTAAACGCTTTAATTCTTCATAAATACGGTCAACGTTTTTACCATCATTAAAGCTGTTAATGCTGTGATAATTCTTTTCATGTTCTTCTGTTCGGCAACGCTCTAACATTACATGGCCATCTTCTGTCACTTCGCTCATAATCTCATCGAATTCTTCTAAGCTAAATGCACGTTTTCCAATATACTCATCCTCATTTGGAATAAGTTCACCACAAATTTCTTGATACTCTTCGATATCTTCTTGATAGAATACTACACCTGCTCCTTGATAGAAACTGTTATATCCAACGGAAGAATAGTCGGTAATCATTAATTTAGTAATTCCAAGGACATCACTTACTGGTTTTTGCCACATGCGGTCCTTTAAGGAAGTCGTTGCTAATAAATACTCAATTCTTGGATGGGCAACGATTAAGATCTTATCTTCTGGCACATATTTCTTCGCAATTGCAAATAAGTCAAGAATTGCATGATAGTATCTGGAGTTCTCAAAATCGTCCAAACGCTCCTCGTATGGCTTAAAGGTAAGCATAATTGTCACATAGTCCTCAGAAGACTGATTGATATGCTTAAAGTCAATATTCGCAAAAATTGGAAGTCCCGTTACTAAGACACGTTCTTCTGGTAACTTCATCATATCAACAACAACGTCACGTTCCTTCTTACTTCCAACAAAAATATAAGATGGCTCTGCTTCCCTTCCTGCAACAAAGGCAGACATTGGACCATGACATTTCATATACGTAACCCCATGTTGTAAGAATACAAATTTATATTGAATCATTCTTAAACGAATGTACTTGTTAGCACTACGTAAAATATTTAAATGTGCCGGTGCTTCTGTCGTGATTACGTTAGTTGCACGATATACAAGCCAGTAATACTTTGGAGAATATTTTACAATTACATTCTTTGTTGATTTAATACGGTCATAATCATCCGAACGTTCATCAATGATATAGTAGTTTTCAGAAGTGGTATCCTGTAAGGTACGTTCAAACACGTCAAACGCGCCTTCTTCCGCCTTCATTGTCTCTTTTTCAAAGAATAAGTTTACTTGCTTTTTACTAAGTTTGCGCACTACATTTGCAGCACCATACATAGTGGCTGACACTACATTGCTTTCCCAGAAACGGTAGCGTCCTGATTTTTCATATTCATCTAATGGACGTGTAACAAGCGTCACATTACCACGAGCATTTCTTCTTACAAATAACATTAAGTCGCCCACGATTGTCTTTGCAATTGGTGCATAATAGGTCTTCGATACTTTTAATTTTCTCTTTCTCTTTGGAAGACCGTAGCGAACTTGCATGCCGTTAATTTCAATTTCTGCAGAAATATTACTGCTGATCGTTTCCACATCTTCTACAATTGCTTTTACCGATACGCTTGCCTTTTTAATTGGATTAGAAAGTAGTAACTTTGCTTTTCCCATTTTCTTTGCTGCTACTGGAAACTCACATGGAGCAGAAATCGTATCTGACACACGAAGACATTGGTTTCCAATTGTAAGGTCTTGATATTTATTTACATAGTAACCAATTAATCGTAGTGAAAGTTTTCTTTTATTTAAACCAAGTGTTAACACTTTCACCTTTAATTGAACTAATTTCTTTAATAACTCTTCCGGCTTTCCAACTGCATATTTTATCTTTTTGCCATCTGTGAAAACAAGAATGTATTTCACCACTTGTTCTTCCGTTTCTGCAACTGCTTCTTGTTTCGAATCAACAAGCTCTGTAAATAATAATACTTTGTTTACATCTTTATCTTTTGTCACCACAACATAAGAAGTATATACTTTATGTTCGGATAATTCCGTAATTTCTACGACTTCCTGATCCATTTGATTCATTCTTGCTCTTACATTTTCAATATATAGCAGCTGATCCTCAAGTCTTATTTCTACTTTACTCATACTTTCTCCTTCATTTGCATGCTGCCGAAATAGTAGTTCAGGCAATGATATTCATATGTCATCGCATTTTCTATGCTTGACGGAACAACTGCCTTATACACCACTTCTTTAGTAAGCACCTTGCCAAAACATTCCGTCTTTATCCTATCCATTACATCCATATCTTTCTCTAATGGATAGCGGTTACCTGAGTGATCTGCGATGCAATAGGTAAACTTTTGTTCCAACGGATTATTGATTGTAAGACACACTTCTATTTTGTCCCCTATGGTTTTCTTTTGTATCTTCTTAATCATAAATGCATTGGTTAAGTTAAATACAACCAGATTTCTAAACTTGATTTTTCCTTTACGGTATTGTAATTGGTCCCAAACCTCTTTGCCATACTTTAACTCAAACACATACATACGTAATGCTGCATTTAGACCGCCTTTTGAGATGATCATATCATCCATGTCCATAATGCATTCTTTCAAGAACGTTAAAAATGCTTCTTGCTCTTCATTTGAAAGTTCCTTGTGTAATTTATCTTTTAAACAAGCCGAGAATAGATGCATAATGATGTTTTGAACATAGAAAAGGTCTTTTCCGTACGCTTCCTTTGCCATCGTCATTGCGGCATTTGCAAACTGTTTCACTTTTTCTGTATACCAGTCTTTTTCCACACGTATTACAGTTTCCTTATACTTCACAGAAATTCCTTCTTTCGAAAGGTATGTTCCTGCTTGTAGATGTAGTTTGGTAATTCCAAGCAAACGATCAAATACTTTTGCCTCAACCAACGATAACGCTACTTCTTTGTATTTTCTATGAATAAAGATTGGTGCAAGATCCATCATAAAGACAGATGCTTCATTCTCAATGTAATGAATACCTGGCTCACCGACACGCTTTGCGGATGCATCTTCGATTAATTCCATCGTTCCCGCTTCTAACAGTTCTTTTACTTCATTCAATGAGTTTTCTTCCCAGTACTCTCCTGCTGTCAGGATATTAAGATACGTTCCTTTTACGTTGCATAAGGCTGCCTCTGTTGCAACTTCCACTTTTCCCTCATATGCGTTTAAGATGCTTCCTAGTTCTCTTTCCTTGTCTGCATCCATAACAGCAATTAGCTGTACGGTATCGCTTCCAAATTGGTCATTTACAGAGTGGATTGTCTTTTCTAGTTTCTTAGCTGTAGTCTCAGGAGAAACCTTAATAATAACAGATAATACATAGTTATTTTTCATTTACTTTTCCTCCTTACTACGTTTTCCCATATTGCAGATTGCATCGTAAATACGCTTTGAATTATTTTGATCAAATGCTAGATAGAACTTTTCAAGTCGTTCTTCATAGTTCGGTTGGATTTTACAATCCTGCTCGATGTTTTCTATAATCGTTTTTACTGCCTGCTCATAATCTTCACATACCGGACCAAATCCATCACGTTCATAATCCCAGTAACCCTTGTCATACACTGCATGTTCAAAGAATTCTTCTCTGT
The DNA here is from genome assembly GCA_030539495.1 of bacterium. GTDB lineage: Bacteria > Bacillota > Clostridia > Lachnospirales > Lachnospiraceae > KM106-2. The sequence goes on from JAUNRX010000070.1 coordinate 7,857, forward strand.
CAAACTGGATATAGACAACCGGTTTCTTAAGGTAAGCAAAATCATATGCGACGCTGGAATAATCCGTGATTAACAAGGAGTTATTTAAAAATTCCTCTCGATAATTAATTCCTTCTTGTTCAATTTGGATCACGTCATTTCCATCAAAATCTCCAACGTTGGCAATATTATTTTGATGTAAACAGAACTTTCCTGTGTAGCCATTGTTCTTCATTGCAGCAAGAATTCGTTCATCATTAATTAAACGGTTATAGAACATAAAGTATTCCGATTGTACAAATGCCGGATTATATGGACGGTCTCCTGTCTTTGGATCCATTTCACTTGCAAGGCTTGGTCTCCATGTTGGAAGGAAGATTATCTCTTTCTTTGCAGGATCTTTTTGCACTAGACGATCATAGCGTGCAAATCCCGTAAGCGCAATATTTTCCTCCTCGTAGTTATACTCATTTTGTAAAATGGATTCATATTCTGGTTTTGCTGCCGTAATAAATAATCCAATATTCTTATTGAACTTATTGAGCCAGGACGATAAATCATCTTTTGTAATGCCATGTTGTAAGAATACAAAATCAAAATGACATAAGGAACGCACATATGGTGCCATTGCTTCGAATGGGTTACCGATATGATCTTCTCCATGAGAAGAAATCACTTTATCTGCAAGTAATGTATATAGTAAATGCTTCTTCGATTTGTACTCAATCACATTTCCTTGTTTTTTCATTCGCTTATAATCTTTGGAAGAAGATGAAATTACATAATATGGATCAATTGTCTCATCCGGATGCTTTTTCATATATTCAAAGAATGCCTCTCCGTTATCCCCTGCAAAATTAACACGATCCGAGATTAACCAGATTTGCTTTTTGGCCTTCTTTTTCATGCGCCAGTAACGTTTTCTAAATTTAATTCCTTGTTTCACAGCTTCTATTTGCTCTTTTGAGCACTCGTCACTCTTAATGCTCGCTTTCAGATCTTGCATAAATAGCTTTTCACAGTTCTTACGGTTTTCTTCCGTATTTGCAATCGCTTTAAATGCTCCCTTTTCATTTGTAATAATAAATCCATCGTTTGCATAATACGTAAATTGGGATTTTCCATATAGCTTACCAAACTTACCAATCGTTACTTTTGAAGTAAATGGATGCTCTTTGAATTTGCCACACAACTGATACATACTCTTGTCTTTTAGCGGCAGCCTGATACTAAACTTCTCAGCTTGTACCACCTTTGTACCAAGAAACTCGATTTCTCCACAGAAGGTCGGTTGTGTTTTGATCGGATACTTTATTCCCTGTTCATCTTCAAACCAGAACTCCATCAAAGATTCTAATGCAGTAAGCACACGCCCATCGATTACAAGGTTATTTTCTTTTATATCTACAATATCTGCACGAACTGTGTGGATCGTATTTAAATTACAAATCGCTAAGTTGTTAAAATATAATTTGTCATTCATACAAACAAGTTCATTACGAATATCTCTTCCGTATTTTAACGATAATAAATAAATCTTTTCATTTGTGTACACTCTTGCTTGAGAGATTATGATGTCGTCCTCACATTCTTGTAACAATGCTTTGACGATGCGATGGTATTCTGCCTTCTGTTCTTCATTTAGCACATCATCCACCGCTTCACGAAGTCTCCATTGCAATTCATATACAAATAAATTTTGATAGTATGGAATTACTTCTCCAAATTTTTCTCTGGAAAGCTCCATTAAGGCACCATAAAACGTATTTGGCGTTTCTAAATACCACTCTAAAGATTTATGTTTGTTCTGTACTGCAGACGTTCCTGCATGACGTTTTCTGTAATAATACACAGGCTCTTCAAGTACACCATACTGTTCTTTTTCTAGAATAATCTTATTGATATATAAGGAATCTTCCCCATAGCGCATTTCTTCTAAATACTTATGTTTTCTTGCTGCTTCTGTCTTAATAAAGCAAGGAGCCGCATGATTTTGTAACTCATCATAGTTATTATGGATATTGACTACACGGTCGCTGTGATGTTTCGTTCTTGATAATACATGTACATGGCTTGCTGCTTCAAAATGAATAATCTTGCAGGAAACGACATCCACTTCATCGTAATGTTCTTCAAAAAACTGATACGCTTTGGAATACGTATCCAAGCTCCAGATATCATCGGAATCAAATACATTCAGATATTTTCCTTCTGCATAGCTGATCCCATTATTTCTAGCACAGCTTACCCCTGCATTTTCCTGATAAATATACTTAATATTGTCTGGATATTTCTTTGCATACGCAAGGCAGATTCGCTCACTGTCATCCTTACTTCCGTCGTTTACCAAGATAATCTGAATATTTTCCTTAAAACCAAGATCCTGCTTAATTACTGATTCCAGTGTTTCTTCTAAATAGTCCTCCACATTATAAACAGGAATAACTGCCGTTATTTTATATTTATACTCTTTACTGTGCGTGCTCATCTTCTGTCTCCTTTTTTCGTCCTTTCATTAACTGCTCTTCAATTGCCTTACAAATACGCTCACTGTTTCTGTCATCTACGTATTTAAAATATTCCATATGCAATGCTTCCTGTTCGTTCGTCAACGAAAATTCATTCTTAATACAGTCTTCCATATGACAAATCAATTCTTCTACAGTATCTGCCGTTGGGCCAAATAAGTCTTTTTTCATATCAATATAGCTTCCATGAACCGCTAAATAATCATTTAAGTCAAACTGATAAAATACAACCGGTTTCTTTTGATAGAACATATCCCAAGATACGCTAGAGTAATCCGTCACCAACATTCTGCACTTCATCATAATCTCATTTAACGGCTTTGTTCCAAATGCAATAAATTCAATGCGGTCGGAATCACTTGCAAACTCACCAATATAATCTTTAAACTTAGGATGTAAATAAAACTTAACGGTAACGTCATGTTTCTCAAGCATCTGATGGAACTTTGGATTTTTAAGCAAAGTCATATACTGCTTATAGTAGTCACTTTCACGGAATGCTGCTTCCGTATATTCTTCCAGCCAGCTTCTCCACGTCGGCATCACAAGGATATCCCTGCTGCCCTCAGACTGATCCTCTAATACATCCCATCTTGCAAATCCTGTTACTGGGATTTGATCTGGCTGATAACCAAAGTTGTCTTCCACGATTTTCTTTTCAAAGTCCGATGTAGTAATGAATAAATCACATTCTCCGCGTTTTCCTTTACCATAGAAAAAATCCACCTGTTTCATTGCAGTTACTCCATGTTGAAGGAACACTAATTTCTTACGCTTGATAAAAGGGAATAGTACACTTCCCTTTCTTCTCCATGCATAACTATGTGCCTTTGCATCCGTACTGACTAATAGTTTGGCAGCAAGTGCATAGGTAATATATCGAATACTCATAAAATCAATTACATTATTCATATATGGTGCTAGTTTCTCACGGTCTGGCGAATCCTTGGTGATTACATAGTAAATCTTACACTCCATTGCCTTCTCCATATTATGTTCCATACAATAGCGGAAGAAATAATAACCATTATCCTGTGCCATCTCTGAGTATTTTTCAAATACAAGAAAAATATTTTTATGTTTTAAAACCGGGAAAGTCAATAGGTACCTAGCTACTGCCAGACGCTCCTTTAACTTAATTCTAATGTCATCGTAATCTCCACGTTTTCGATACTGAAGTGCAATATTTCTAGCACTGTTTACAAAGGGATAGACAAACATTCCATCTTCATATTCATAAGAATTTTGAAAGAATAAGGAACAATATTTTGCATAATTAGTATAATCACGGTTTACAAGCTCCATCTCATACTCTTTGCCGTCAATTTGAAGGATGGCAAAAAAGAACCAAATTAATGGCTTTAACTTTAGAGACTCAAGATCAATTACACTTTCAAAAATGATTTGCTCCTTTTTCTCCTTTACCTTTATAAGGTCAAATACATAGTGCTCCTCATCCTGTTCTCTCTTTGCCGAATAGGAAAGCTTTAGCCCGTTATACGTTGTATCTGCAATCTTCGGAACTCTAATTCGATAATACAGCAGGTTTTTCTTCACTTTCGCTTTTATTACTTTTCCTACTATCTTTTTCTCACTTATCTGTTCTATTAACTCATTTACTTCCATTCTCTTTATATCCATGCTCCAGTAATTTCCCTTTATTTTTATCTTTCTTAACGAATAGTATGTTCAAAATACATGTTTTTTATAGTTCGGGCACTTCCTTTATTGCCTAAAAAAATCCAAGTTTCTTGTCCTCCCAAATCCTTTGGACATCCAAACCTGGATTTTTTATTGATCAGTTATATTTCCCGAATAATGTCGTATTTTGTCATTATTAATATTTAGTGGGATTATAGCATATTTACCACGTCAGTGCAAGAAAAATGGACAACAAAGCCCCTAAACAAATTGTCTAGGGGCTTTGTTGTCCATTAACCATTAATATGTGTATCTAATTTTTCGACTAAGTCTTCTACTTCGCAATTATGCGTCATGCATGCCTGTTCCAAGGTTTCTCTTGGAGACATATGGCAAGAGACACAATTCATTCCCATCTCACGAAAACATTGTTCTGCTGTAGGATAAGATTGTAAAATCGCGCCGATTAGTGAATATTTTGTTATAACCATGGCTTTTCTCCTTTTCCTCGCTATGTACTGACAATTTATTCTACCATACCAAGACATAAAATTAAATTATTATTTGCTATTGACATTCCGAAAAGAAAAGACTATTATTTTAGATAATCAAAGCAAAAATATACATATTATACCATTTTAAATTCATTGATGAGAAAAAGTAACATAAGAAATAATCCTACAGAGAGTCAGTGGTTGGTGAAAACTGACGGGTTACCTTATATGAAAATCCTCTCTGAGAATTACAGCTGAACACGTCAAGTAAGCTGTAACGACCTCTCCCCGTTATTGGAGAAACGTATGTGTCGTACGTCTAAGAGTCATCTTTTCACAAGATGGAACCAGGGTGGTAACGCGGAATATAAACTTCGTCCCTATTATTTCAGGGTCGGAGTTTTTTTTAATTTACGCGAACAACGAGCCAAAGTGATGCTTGCATTACCTTGGCGACTGTCGCGATAACGAGAGAAACTCGCAGAGCGTGTTTCTTCTCGTTACGAGGAAATTTTTCTCGAACTCCTCTAGTGATTAAAAAACGCCCCCAAAAAAGGGCGTAAAGATGCGCACTCAGCTGAAAGGAGTATGTGGCTAATGTGACCAGCCTCAGCTTGTCGAAGATACTATGTTCTGTGATTTTATTATGTATATTAAAACGAAATTCTAAGGAGGGTGTATTATGAACACACTAAAAAAAGTCAGTAAGTTCTTATCGAATCACACATCACTATTTGTTATTGCAGTGGCAGTTGTAACGTTTTTCGTTCCTCATCTCTTTTCCTGGGTAAAGGGTACCAGCCAGACGATCATTATCGGGATTATTATGTTCGGCATGGGGCTTACGTTAACTACGGATGATTTCAAAATTCTTGCAAAACGTCCTTTGGATATTTTAATTGGCGCAGTTGCTCAATATACGGTTATGCCACTTCTCGCTTTTTCCATTACCAAGCTTCTACAGCTTCCTGATGGCATTGCAATCGGACTGATCCTTGTTGGCTGCTGCCCTGGTGGTGTTTCCTCCAATATTATGTCTTACCTTTGCCATGGTGATGTTCCATTTTCCGTTGGCATGACAACTGTATCTACTATTTTATCTCCAATCCTTACTCCCATCCTTGTCCTTACTCTTGCTGGAAAATCCATTGAAGTAAATGCAGTTGGTATGTTTATTTCCATTTGCGAATCTGTTTTGCTTCCTATCGCTTTCGGTTTTTTACTTAACCATTTTCTTGGGGAGAAAAAAGGCTTTAAAGATGCACAGGCACTTATGCCCGGAGTATCCGTTACCGGACTTGCCTTTGTTGTAGGCGGTGTTATTGCTTTACAAGGTGCAAACTTCTTTAAATCAGGCGTTATGATCTTTGTCGCAGTGTTATTACATAATTCTATTGGTTACTTACTTGGCTATGGTGCCGGAAAACTTACCGGAATGCCTGTTGCTAAAAAACGTACCATTTCCATCGAAGTGGGCATGCAGAATGCCGGTCTTGCTACCAATCTAGCAACCCTTCACTTTGCCGCATTCCCACAAGCCGCTTTAATCAGCGCTGTTTCCTGTGTATGGCACTCCATCTCAGGTACTCTTTTAGCAGGCTTCTATGCTCATTTGGATACAAAAAATGTGGCAGTAGCTGACAAAGAAGAACTTGCTGCATAACAAAAAACGGATGCATCTTCCATAAAGGAACTGCATCCGTTTTTCTTGTTTCTATTTTACTTTGCTTGGCTGTCTAGGCTATATTTTTCAACGATCTTAATTAATAATTCAACGATTTTTTCCATGTCTTGAACTGGAATATATTCGTATTTTCCATGGAAGTTAAATCCGCCTGTACAGATATTAGGGCAAGGTAATCCCATATAGGAAAGTCTGGAACCGTCTGTACCGCCTCGGATTGGAACGATAATTGGTGTAATTTCAAGTTCTTCCATAGCTGCTTTTGCATTATCAATTAAATGCATATGTGGCTCTACCATGGATTTCATATTGTAGTAAGAGTCTTTGATTACAGCTGTTACCGTACCTTCACCATATTTATCATTTAAATAGTCTGCAATTTTTGCAAAACGTACTTTCTTTGCTTCAAATTGATCCATGTCATGATCACGGATAATGTAATCCATTACCGTATTTTCCACTCCGCCACTCATGGAATCAAGGTGATAGAACCCTTCGTAACCTTCCGTATTTGCTGGATCTTCAAACTTAGGAAGCATTGCTTGAAATTCCATTCCGATATGAAGAGAGTTCACCATCTTGTTCTTTGCAGAACCTGGATGAATATTGCTTCCTTTGATTGTAACTTTTCCGCCAGCCGCATTAAAGTTTTCATATTCTAATTCACCAATCTTGCCACCATCTACTGTGTATGCAAAATCAGCTCCAAATTTTTCTACATCGAAGAAATCCACGCCTCGTCCGACTTCTTCATCTGGAGTAAATCCAATCTTGATTGTTCCGTGAGGAATTTCCGGATGAGCAAGTATATATTCCGCCATTGTCATAATTTCAGCAATACCTGCTTTATCGTCCGCTCCAAGAAGTGTCGTTCCGTCTGTCACGATCAAATCTTTTCCTTTGGACTCTTTTAATTCAGGGAACTGTGCTGTTGATAACACTACGTTCAATGCTTCATTTAATACAACGTCATTACCATCATAATTTTCTACAATTCTTGCTTTTACATTGGTACCGCTCATAGATGGCGCTGTATCCATATGAGAAATAAATCCGATTGTCTTTAAGCCCTCTTTTGTTGCTGGAATTGTCGCATAGATATACGCATGCTCTTCATCCATCATAACATCTTGTGCACCAATCTCGATTAATTCCTGTTTTAGCATGTTTGCTAACTCAAACTGTTTCTTAGTACTTGGTAATTGTTCTACTTCTTCTTCCGATTGAGTGTCAACCGCAATATATTTCATAAAACGTTCTATTACTTTACTCATTTCTTTTGTTCTCCTTATATCTTTAAACTCTATCTTTGTTAGACAGTTTACCCAAATATATAGGAAAACATATCTATTTTCAATAGGATCTTCGTTATAAGACCATATTACAACAATTTAAATGAGTTCGTCAAATTTATTAATTCTCTCCTTTAAAGTTCCATTCTGCATAGAATTCCTCTAAAAACTCTTCCATAAATTTATGTCGTTTCTCCGCAATCCGCTTCGCCGTATCCGTATTCATTAGGTCCTTTAGCTTTAATAGTTTTTCATAAAAATGATTAATTGTATGATTTTCTGGATTCTTTACATCTTCTAACGTTTGAAATTCCATCGGTTTAATCGCAGGGTCATACAGTACTCGATTTTTACTTCCTCCATAGGCAAATGCCCTAGCAACTCCAATTGCACCTAAGGCATCTAGTCGGTCCGCATCCTGTACGACTTTACCCTCTATGGTCTTCTGTGTAGAATCCGCCACTCCACCCTTAAATGACATGGTCTTTATAATGGTTATTATATGATTTCGCTCCTCTTCCTCAACTCCTATGGAGTTAAGAAATGTCTGCGTAGTGGTAGTATTTGTCGTAAAGCTGTCAGAAAACTTCCAATCATCGATATCGTGTAAGAGTGCTGTCATTTCTACAACAAAGGAGTCGGCATTCTCTTTTTCTGCTAGATGTTTCGCCAACTTATATACTCGCTCAATATGGAACCAGTCGTGGCCACTACCTTCCCCATATAGTTTGTCTTTCACAAATTCTTTGGTCTGTTCAATCATTTCGCTTTTCTTCATATCTCTACCTCTTTCCTCAATTCAAACTAAAGTAAATTATTGCTCCAGGTGTCTCTACAATACTTCCTGCCTGACCATATAAGTCCTCAACGTATTATTCAAAACCTTTATCCACCGTTTTAATTTTCCAATATGATCCATCTGGCATATGACTCATAGATCCTGAAAACCGTTCCCTTACCTCTCCTGTGTTTCGATCTCTAACCACTACATATTCATGATATCCTGTTTCCGGAAGCAGCTCCCACTCCTTCATAAATAACGTATCACCATCTCCAAACATAATTCTTTCTTTCGCCCCAACTGATATTTCTTTTTTCTCTGGCCAAATAATTTCAAATTTACTTTTATAAAAATTATCTCGACATAACATTAATGGAGCAGTTTTTATATTTAGCTGGTCACAATCCTCATTCCTTTCCAAAGGAACCTCTGCCAATAATACTAATTCCTCTTCTTTGGGTAAAAAGTGATACACCTCTATTCGTCTTTTACCAAAATCAACTACTAAAAATGCAATTTTCCCATTATCATAAACTGGTTCTTCAATATATCTATCTGCTTTCATTTCAAATGGCTGATATACTTTCCCATCTGGGTAGTGGATTAACTTACATGTTGATCCCGGATACCTTCCATCTTCCTCTATAATCCCTATCACTTGACACAAGTCACGAGCACTTCCTCTATATTGCTTACAGTAATACCATTCATTGGTTCCTTTTACTTGGTCTGGATATGCGTCTGTAAATCCTTCTATATTTTTAATCGTTATCATCTAGTGCTTAATCCTCCTCAATACACAGAAGAAATAACTTAAATTTCTTCCTATGCAAATTGCTTTCCATACAAATATGTATCTTAATTTCCTCTTTCATTCGTAGATTATCATTTTTTATTATATAGCAAAAAGACGCCTCCCATTTGGAAGACGTCTTTTTTTTACTATGTATAACAGGGCTAGCTGGATTCGAACCAGCGACTGCAGCAGT
>JAUNRX010000071.1 GCA_030539495.1 bacterium
CCGCCTTTTTCTGGTTGTAAGTCTTTTAGAAACTTAACGATTTCTTTTTTTGAAAAAACTATAAATAAAACAGATCGTTAGAACGATAACAAAAATCAAAAACAGGAATCCAATTACGGGGGATTTTCCTTTGATTAGTGATATTGCGATTAAGTAAAGAATAGTAAAAATGCTAAGCCAAATAAGTATACAGATAGATTTAATTATCCATGAAACATGTTTACTTTTTAATAAGTGAAGGCTCCCTTCTATGACAACCTCCAAAATAAAATCACCAATCAGTTCAATTAAAAATTCCATTCCTTATCCTCCTAATAAGGCCAATATGTAATTTTCGTCTGATAGGCCAATGTTCTAACCTATAGACTATAATTATATATTTTATCATAGATATAATTTGGTTAGTAGAAAAACTAGCAATGTATATCCAAATAGATTACTCAGTTGGCGGCTTGATTATATAAGAAGTAAGGCTGCTTTTTTTGATTGATTGTCCAAGAATGGATGGGGAGAAAATAAGTAACAAAAGAAGAAGCCTTTTTTTCGGATTGTTATACTTTTTAAATGAATTTACTTAAGTAGGTGAAAAAAGTAAAAAAACAAGTAGGAAAAAATTGGAATCGTGATATAATGATTTTCGAGATAAAAATTCATATGGAGGTAATGGAGATGTTTTGTTTTAAATGTGGAACTCAATTAGCTGAGGGAGCTAAAGTTTGCATGAATTGCGGATCAGAGGTTAAAGATGAGGGGAAAGAAGTACATAAGAGTATTCAGGCAGAAACAGTAAAGGGATTTGATCAGGAGAAGCGTACAAACGGTGAGGCTGCATTAGATGTAGAAGCAGAACAGAGGAATAACTCAGAGGTGAACGTAGAGGAGCTGCTTAATAAAGCAAGGGAGTTTGAAACAAAGGAAGAATATGAAGAGGCACTTGAATACTACAATAAGGTATTGGATATGGATCATAATACAGAAGAAGCTCGTAAGGGAGCAAACAGAGTAAAGCAAGAGATTAATAATTATGTGTATTATCAGACATCTGCAAATAATGTGTTTACACCTGGGACATTACAGCTTAAAAATGGAGTATTAGTTTATAAAGGCAAAATGGGAAATGAAGCTAAATATTATTTAGATGAAATATATAATGTTAGAAAATGTAGAGGAAGTTTAGCATTTACCTATGGTTTAAAGAGAATGGAAGTAATATATGGATGCAGTGAAATATCACAATGGATTAAAGTAATCAATCAAGCTCACTATGGAAAGTATCCCAAGAGAGGAAACCGAAAGCTGCAAATGCAGTAAAGAATATAGTAAATATAAGATATAAAAAATAACCTGTTGGAGAGAGATGCTCCGACAGGTTATTTTTCTAGGTGCCCTAAAGCTTGTACTTAAAGAATGCCTTTTATTTAAAATATAATTTGAATAATACTCTTAGCTGATAGTGTAAAATTGGTTCGTTGTAGATGCTTAACATAGGCTCGCCCCCCTTTTTACCACTATTATATATATATGCTCGATATTAGAGTTAATTCCTCCTATTCGTGAAAATCTGTCTAAATCCGAGTTTATTTTTTATCTAAACTAAGTCATGAAAAATTAGCAAGTGGAATAGAAAATTCTACTTATAGAGGCGGAAAAGCGATAAAAGAGAAGAGAAAAAGTAATTCTTGCGATTAACATATAATGGAAAATAAGGTATAATAGAAATAGAGTGTAATAAAAGAAGAGTGTACATAAAGAAAAACGGGGGTGGAATAATGGAAAACAGGATACCAATCGTGACGGAGCGAGGACATCTCTTTTCTATCAATAGCAGTATCAGTATGACAGCGAAAATCCATGGAACAATTACAAAAGAAATGGTTAGTAAAGCCTTAGAGAAGGTGATTATAAGGCATCAGATTTTAACGAGTACCATAGTAAGAGAGAAAAGTGGAGAGGCTTTTTATCAGATCAATACATCAAAGCCCATCGAACCGAGTTATTTTCCTTATGGAGAAATAAATCATTTGGCAGCGTACATACAAAAGGAAGAAGGTGTTCCTTTTGACCTTGAAAATGGTCCTCTCCTTCGATTGATTGTGTTTAAGGGGGAAGACCGAAGCGCTATTGTGTTGATCGGACATAGTGTTTTAAGCGATGGAAAAGGTTATCAATGCTTTTTAGAAGAGCTGGTTTATTATATGAATCAGGAGCATGAACAGCCGGAAGCAGTGGAAGTACAGACAATGTCACAAAGAATAGCATTACCTAAAGTGTCTTCCCTAAAGTTAGCGACTAAGCTTCAGTTAAATGCATTAAACAGGGAGTGGAAACGTGCGCCTCATATGTTTTCAAACATGGATTATATAGAGTTGTTTGAACGTTTTAGAAAGACTCACAAGGCACCAATTATAATAAAAGAGATTAATGCAAAAAGTACCGGCTGCTTGCTTCATAATTGTGAGGAACGTAATGTGTCGGTAACAGCAACGATTATGACCGCATTTTTTGCAGTTATGCATAATTTTGATCGCTTTCATAGGGGAAAGGATGTGCGTGCGGAAGTAACCGTGGACCTTCGGGATAATCTGGTTATTACAAAGCCACCAGTAATCGCCAATCTCAGCGGAAACGTTTATTTGATGAGAGAATATGCCCAAGGACTAAGCTTTTGGGATAATGTAAAAGTTGTAGATAATTATTTAAAAGAAAAAAAGAAGCCAAAACATAAGTTAGAGTCAACCATCCTGGCAAAAGAATTAAGTGGCACCTTGCTTGAAAGTATCCCATTTTCAGCCTATGGTGGATATGAGCAGCCCGTGAGCAAGAAGGCAGCCCATTTATTTTATCAGGGAGAAAAAGAGAAAGGACTAGGAATTGAGAACTTAGGAGTGATCAATTACGACCAAGAGCAAGACGTGTATATTGACAGTCTATGCCTGATACCGTCTGCTTCTTTAGGAAATGACTTAACCGTAGGGGCAGTTACTGTAAATGGATGTCTTTCCCTTTGTATTCGATACGATAAAGTTCATTACTCAGAACGGATTGTTGAGGATATGGTGAGGGCAGCAGTAAATTATATGTGGAATCGGACCTGACAAGACATAAAACAGCGGACTCAATAAACGAATCGAGCCCGCTGTTTTTTTGATTATTAGGAAATTTCTCTCGAAATCCCCTAATAATTAAAAAAACGCCCTAAAAGAAGGGCGTAAGGATGCGCACTCAGGGGAAAGGAAGATGTCGCAAAAAACAGTGACATTCCCCTTCGGCGCGGCAAAGTGTGTAGCACTTGCTTTAGTTATTTCGCAAATAGGATAGTGATGTGAATGTGGACTGGTCAAGCTGATAGGCAACTTGTTTGATGCGTTTCCCAGTAAAGACAGAGCGCTCATTTAAATCATGAGAGGGTACTCGTTTGAATCCAAGTTTTGCAAGCATGTGGTGGCTTGCCTCGTTGTACTCATAGGAACCGGCAACGACTTCTGGTAAATGAAGCGTTTCAAAACAATAGGTTAGACCTAGTGTATAGGCTCTTGTGCCTAGACCTTTTCGACGATACTGTTTAAGAATCCAAATGGATAAGTCCGGATTGGATTTAAACGGTGACAGACGCAAATATCCAATTTTTTGATTGGTTTTCTTATGTATTATTACAGCCCAGAAAGGATAGAAATCCAGATCAATCGAGCTGAATTCTTCAAAGGATTCGGTTATAATATAGTTAAAGCCAAGCTGTGTACCTTTTTCTTTTAAGCATTTGTACATAGCTTTATCATCATCATGTGTGTAGGGGACAAGCCTTAGATACCTGTCTTCAATTAATGTACACATAGATCAACCTCCTCCTTAATACTATACCATGATACGTAGGAAACAGGCTAGTTATGAATGGGAAAAAATGTATAAAATATATTATAGGGATAAAGAGGGGAAGAAAGGAAAGGTGAAAAAGAAAAAATGGAACCGTTAGAACAAACAAAGAATACATATTCGGCAAAGACAACGCTATCCCTGCTTACTTATATGATGGTTCATTTTGGAGTGGATTTCGCATGCTTCTATTATTTGATGGGTACATTTTCGTTATATAAATATATCGGCATGGGGCCGACGGAAGGATTTTTGCTATATAATACGCTGGCATTCGGCTTACAGCTGCTAATCGGGAGGTTCTTTGAACATAGAAGTTATCGAATAGCAGGATTGATAGGAGTATTATTGGTAATGACTGGATTGGGAATAAATCTGGCGCTTCCAATGATATGTAAAGATTCGTTAGTCTTAGAGTATCAGATTATTTGCGGTATCCCATTTGCATACTGGAAAATAATCATCTTAGTCATTATGGCGGTCGGTAATGCATTCTTTCATGTGGCAGGAGGAATAGACAGCTTATATTACGGTAATGGAAAGAGCAAGCGTTGCGGCTTATTTGTTGCACCTGGGGCGTTAGGGGTGAGTATGGGAGCCTATACAGGAGAGAACCTAATAATGGATGAAGTGCCAATCTTGTGTGGCTTACTGTTAGGATTTGTCCTTATATTTACCTATGGAGATGGCGGTCAGGAGCCTGCAGAGAAAAATAAGTTCCAATCTTATAAAGAAAGCGTAAATAAAATCGGTGCAAGCAATCGATTGCCGGCAGTACTTCCATGTATATGTTTCGTTGCAATCATACTTCGATCCTATATTGGACCATTTCAAAAAGTGTCCTTAACTGTATTATTTCTGACAGCACTTTGTACAGTATTTGGAAAAGTGATGGGAGGAGTATTGGCAGATGGATTTGGGGACAAAGCAGTAGGTGGCATCTCCCTTATTATTTCAGCAATTTGTTTTACTGGCATCTGGAGCCATCCACTTCCTACGATTATAGGAATTGTTAGTTTTAATATGGCAATGCCGATTACCCTATATGGGCTGTATCAGTATTTTCCTGAGAATCCTGGGACTGTCTTTGGATTAAATTCCTTTGCGTTGCTAATCGGATATGGATTATATAGCGGTGGTATTTGGCTAGGAACTTATACTGTAGTAGCAGGAAGTATATTGGCAGCAGTCTTTATCGTAATCAGTGTACCAAGGAGGAAGAAAGAGAAGACCAAAAGAATCACTGCAAGAGGTGAATTAAATGGTGCAAATACTTAGTTCGTGGATACGATTATTTTTATATTTGCTTTGGCCACTAGTCCTTACACTACTGGTGGAAGTGAATGTGGGCCTTTTACTGCTGCGGGATGTTAACTATCTGCCTACGTTGTTCGTAATGAATCTTTTAACCAATCCGTTGTTAAACCTACTATTGATCTTACTAGTTGGAATAATGAACTTTTCCTATGGTATTACATTAGGAGTATTGGAGATCATTGTTTGGGTAGCAGAGGGATGGATCTTATGGATTCAACATTCGATCTCGATTAAGAAGTGCCTATTGTTATCTTTTATTTTAAATGGTTGTTCCTATGTAGCAGGTTTATTAATTTAAATAATACATAGTGTGGAAAGGGAGAGTGCGATATGATTAGAAAATTATTAGATGTGGCAGTAGAAAATCCAATCCAGGGAAATGAGGGAAAGGGAATTATTCTTGCAGCAGTCGTGGTGTTAGTTGTTATTGCCATCGTTGTGATTTACCGACTGAACCATAAAGAATAGGCTGTGACTATTTTAATGCAAATTTTAATGTAGACTGTGGGGGCGACAGCCGTTTAAGAAGGTATAGAAAACATACCTTCTTAAAAGGCAAGTTTCCTAAAGACCTAAAAACATAAAAGTAGGGAGTATCAATTGCTGGCATGAATTGGCTAGTTCTTGATACTCCCTACTTTTTTATTGTATTTATTTTAGTTTCCTTGATTGTTGCGGTTGTAGTGTGGCAGGTGGGGCTTGATGTGGATGATTACGTAAGCGAAGCGGAAGAGGGAGGATACAAGTAGGATGCCTAGGGCAATTGCACCTGCTATTCCGAGTGTCTCCAGTGTGGAGGAGGCAAACTTAGCAATCTCTTTATTTATACATAGTTCCATGGAACGATATAAGTTGCTTCCGGGAACTAGTGGGATGATGCTGATAATTAAAAATGTAGTGGCAGGAACTTTGATAATACGAGCAAGTGACTCGCTATAAATTGAAGCAATAACACTGGCCAAAAAGTTCTGCAGGATTACACTTTGTAATGGACTACTAATCTCATAGGTAAAGAATGTCATGGCTCCACCAATGGCTACAAATAGAACTAAATTTCCTTTCACATTATAATGAACGGAAATCGCCATACAGGCAATAAAAATAATTAAACACTTTACGAAAATCAATTTACTTCCTCCTTTATCTTAAGAGCGCTACTGCAAGACCAGAACCAAGAGCGATGCTGGTAGCAACCAGGATGGCCTCCACAAAACGAATGGTTCCACTTAGAACGTCGCCGGCAATAAAATCTCTTGCGGCATTGGTAAGAGCGACGCCAGGTACCAGTAACATATAGCAGCCAATAATAATAGAATCATATCTTGCTGCAAATCCTATTTTATAGGAGAAGATTGCAAGGGCCGCAATGATAAAACTATTAAACATAATAGTTGTAAAGGAGTTCATATGGAACTTCTTTAGAAGAGTTGTATTAAACCGTAGTAATCCGCCAATTAAAAAGCCGGTGAGGGCATCACGCACATTACCACCGTAGAAGACAGAAAATACACAGGCACAGATACTGTTTGCCAGTATTTCCATTTTGGGAGAGTAACGGCCAAGATTTTCAATTCTACGAAGTTCCCGATCAAGATAGATAAGGCTTGGTACGTTGGCACTCACATATCGACAAAGGGCATTGATTTGAATAATACGATCTATATTTTGTAAACGGTTTAGCACACGTTTTTGTTTTGTATATGTTCTACCGTCAGGAGTCGTAAAGGATACAATCAGACAGGTCGGAATGGCAAAAACATTGATATCGGTGAGTTTGCTACTGTAAGCATTAAGTACATGAGTAACAGAATCCTCAACACGATATGTTTCTGCACCATTTTTTAATAACTGAAAGCCGATTTCAGTAGTGGTGAGTAATAAAGTATTATAGTTCATTTTTCACGGTAACTCTTTCTTCTTTTTATTTAACTTATTATTAGTGAGTATTCGACTCGTTCCATTATTTCATTCATTTCTATTTCAACAAATGAAATGAGTATGAGCAAGTATATCACATATTTTTACAGTAGGAAAGAAGAAATTAGTCAAACTTTGCTTGAATAAATAGGAAACATGTGGATAATGAAAAATATGAGTTTTCATAGGCTCAGTCAGTAAGGAGAAAGAAGAAATGAAACAGAACCTAGGTCTTTATGTGCACATTCCATTTTGCGAAAGAAAGTGTTTATATTGTGACTTTTTATCAGGCCCAAGCAATGAGCAGACAAAGAAGGAATATGTAGAAGCAGTAAAGTTAGAAATAAAGAAATTATCTTATTATAAAGAAAAGTATAAAGTAGTATCTATCTTTTTTGGGGGAGGAACACCAAGTAGTATAGAAGCAGCAGACCTTGTGTCTATTTTAGATGAATTATGTACGTCCTTTGCTATCGAAAATCGAGGAGAGATTGAGATTACCGTAGAATCTAATCCGGGTACATTAACAAAGGAGAAACTTGATGCATACTATAAGGCTGGAATAAATCGAATCAGCATGGGCTTACAATCCACTCATAATGAAGAACTACAATTATTAGGAAGAATTCATACGTATGAAGAGTTCCTAGAAAATTACCATGCAGCAAAAGACGCTGGATTTACGAATATCAATGTAGACTTGATGTCGGCATTACCAAATCAGACAGAGGAAGGCTATGAAGAGACATTAAGTCGAATTATTGCATTACAGCCAACCCATATTTCAGCATACAGTCTTATTATAGAAGAAGGAACACCATTTTATAAGAAATATGGCGAAGATCAACCATTAGAGTCTACACTTCCAACCGAGGAAGAGGATCGCAAGATGTATCATCTCACAAAGACGTTGTTACAGGAAAATGGCTATCACCGCTATGAAATCTCCAATTACGCACTGGATGGCAAGGAGTGTATCCATAACAGTCTGTACTGGACTGGGACAGCATATTTAGGATTTGGCGTAGGAGCTTCTTCTTATATAGAAGGGACAAGATATCATAACATTCAAGAGACTAGTGCATATATTGAAGCAGTAAAGATAAAGAACGAAGAAGAGCTTCGATGCGATATCGAAGAACTTTCAAAAAATGAAAAAATGGAAGAGTTTATGTTCCTTGGCTTACGTCTGACAAAAGGAGTAAGCAAAGCCGAATTTGAAAAACGATTTGGAACTTCCATGGAAGAGGTATATAAAGAAGTCTTAGACAAACATCAAAAAGAAGGATTGCTGGAAGTTGGGGAAGATATTGTCCGTCTGACAGAAGCAGGACTGGATGTCAGTAATTATGTAATGGCCGACTTTATTATGTAGGTCTCAGTCACATCATCATGTACACGGGAAGTTGTTTGGGCAAATATTAAAAAAACTAAAGCTGCATGCCCAAAATTTCAATAAGATTTCAAGAAAAAAGCTGTTATTTGGCATATGTGAAAAAATCATTTGCAAATGCCCACGAAACTAGTCGAAACCCGGGCACATAAAAACAAAAAAATCATATATGCCCAAAAGCATAAAGATCAAACAAAAAAAGTTCATGAATTGGGCAAATATCAAAAAAACTAAAGCGATATGCCCAATTCCTAAAATTAAATCAACAAGCAGTAACAACATTGACGGCAAAGTGCAGCATAAAACGCACCAAGACAAGTCAAACCTCATCAGACTTCCATGGCAGGAAGTGTCTTTTCGAAGCCTAATAATAAATTCGAAACGATATATAATAAGAAGAGATTTAATTAATCAAAAAATCTTTATAAAAATGTCTTGACAAACAAAAA
Organism: bacterium; assembly: GCA_030539495.1. GTDB lineage: Bacteria > Bacillota > Clostridia > Lachnospirales > Lachnospiraceae > KM106-2. Next base: position 8,947 of record JAUNRX010000071.1, read on the forward strand.
AGAGGGGTGTATCTTATTACTAAAGATATTAGCACTCTAACTTAGTGAGTGCTAACAACTGAGAAACATCTCATAGAAGGAAGTGATTCGGTGCAATTAGATGAGAGAAAACTTAAAATTCTACAAGCTATTATCAAGACATATTTAGAGACCGGCGAGCCAGTAGGTTCCAGAACGATTTCTAAATATACAGATTTGAATCTAAGCAGTGCAACGATTCGTAATGAGATGTCTGATTTGGAAGATATGGGGTATATCATTCAGCCACATACTTCTGCAGGTAGGATCCCTTCAGACAAAGGTTATCGATTATATGTAGACAGAATGATGGAAGCAAAATTCCAAGAGATCGATGACATGAAGACGGAGTTAATGGCGAAGACAGATAAGATCGATGTACTGTTGAAGCAGGTAGCTAAAATGCTTGCAAATGACACAAATTATACATCTGTAGTATCTAAGCCACAATATAAGCACAACAAAGTAAAGTTCATTCAGATTACTGAAGTAGACGTAGGGCAAATGCTAACCGTGATTGTAACAGAAGGAAATGTCATTAAGAATAAGATTATTGACGTACCGGAATCAATCGATAAAGAAATGATCTTAAAACTAAACATTGTTTTAAATACATTTCTACAAGGACTTGACCTTACAGAAATCAACATGGCACTTATTCAAAAGATGAAAGAGCAAGCAGGAAATTACAGTGACCTGGTTGGGAATATCTTAGACTCTGTAGCGGAAGCGCTAAAAGAAGAAGATGATGTTGAGATTTATACATCGGGAGCAACCAACATTCTTAAGTATCCGGAATTAAGTGATCGAGAGAGTGCAAGCGAACTGTTATATACCTTTGAAGAAAAGAAACAGCTTTCTGAGCTGATCAATGATCGAATGGAAGAGGAAGAAGAACGAGGCATTCAAGTCTATATTGGAAATGAAACGAAGGTTCAATCCATGAAAGACTGTTCTGTCGTAACTGCTACCTACGAAATCGGCGAAGGCGTATATGGTAAGATTGGTATTGTTGGTCCAAAACGTATGGATTATGAAAAAGTAGTAAGCACGCTACAAACCTTAATGGTTCAGCTTGATAATATATTTAAAAAGAAATAGAAAAGGAAAGGTGGTAGAGTCGTGGCAGAAGAACAACGCATGGAAGAAATGGCCGATGAAACGATGAATACCGAAGAAACTGTGGAAACTGTAACTGGTGATGTAGAAGATACTACAGAAACAGTTGATGAAGTGGAAACAGAAACTGAGGAAGTTTCCGAAGACGGAGAAAAATCTAAAAAGTCATTTTTCAAAAAGAAAAAAGATAAAAAAGATGAGCAAATTGAAGAATTAAATGATCGCTTAATGAGAAATTTAGCGGAGTTTGAAAATTATAGAAAACGTACTGAAAAAGAAAAAGCTATGATGTTTGAAATGGGAGCAAAAGATATTATTGAAAAAGTGCTTCCAGTAATTGATAACTTCGAAAGAGGGCTTAATGCAATCTCTGAAGAAGAAAGAGAAAGTGGTTTTGCAAAAGGAATTGAAGCAATCTACAAACAATTAGTTCAAACATTAGAAACTGCAGGCGTAAAACAAATCCAAGCAGAAGGTCAGGAATTTGATCCAAACTTCCACAATGCAGTAATGCATGTAGATGATGAATCTCTTGGAGAAAATGTTGTTGTCGAAGAATTCCAAAAAGGCTATATGTACAGAGATACAGTTGTAAGACACAGCATGGTTAAAGTAGCAAACTAAAATAAATGGCCCTTGGCCATTACAGCCTGACCTCAGGCAGATTAAGCATGAATAAACTTCAATAAGTTTTAGAAATATAGATATTGAATTAGAAATAAATATTCAGTGAATATAGGAGGAATATATTATGGGAAAAATTATTGGTATCGATTTAGGAACAACTAACTCTTGTGTTGCCGTTATGGAAGGTGGTAAACCAGTAGTTATCGCTAATACAGAAGGAGCTAGAACAACTCCATCCGTAGTTGCATTTACAAAAACAGGAGAAAGATTAGTTGGTGAACCAGCTAAACGTCAAGCAGTTACAAATGCAGACAAAACTATTTCTTCTATTAAAAGACATATGGGTACAGACTACAAAGTAACAATTGATGATAAAAAACACTCTCCACAAGAAATTTCAGCAATGATCTTACAAAAATTAAAAGCAGATGCTGAAAGCTACCTTGGTGAAAAAGTAACTGAAGCTGTAATCACAGTTCCTGCTTACTTCAACGATGCTCAACGTCAAGCAACAAAAGACGCTGGTAAAATCGCTGGTCTTGATGTAAAACGTATCATCAACGAACCAACAGCAGCAGCTTTAGCTTATGGTCTTGATAATGAACATGAACAAAAAATCATGGTTTACGATTTAGGTGGTGGTACATTCGATGTTTCTATCATTGAAATCGGTGATGGTGTAATCGAAGTATTAGCAACTTCCGGTGATAACAGACTTGGTGGTGACGACTTCGATGAAAAGATCGTTCGTTACATGATCGAATCTTTCAAAACTCAAGAAGGCGTAGACTTATCTACAGATAAAATGGCTCTTCAAAGATTAAAAGAAGCAGCTGAAAAAGCGAAAAAAGAATTATCTTCCGCTACAACTACTAACATCAACTTACCATTCATCACTGCAACTGCTGAAGGTCCAAAACACTTCGACATGAACTTAACTCGTGCAAAATTCGATGAATTAACTTCTGATTTAGTAGAAAGAACTGCAACTCCAGTTCAAAACGCTTTAAGAGATGCTGGTATCACTGCATCTGAATTAGGTCAAGTATTATTAGTTGGTGGTTCTACAAGAATTCCAGCTGTTCAAGATAAAGTAAAACAATTAACAGGTAAAGAACCTTCTAAATCCTTAAACCCAGATGAATGTGTAGCATTAGGTGCTTCTATTCAAGGTGGTAAATTAGCAGGTGATGCTGGTGCTGGCGATATCTTATTATTAGATGTTACTCCATTATCATTATCTATCGAAACTATGGGTGGTGTAGCTACTAAGTTAATCGAACGTAACACTACAATCCCAACTAAGAAGAGCCAAGTATTCTCTACAGCAGCTGATAACCAAACAGCAGTAGATATCCACGTTGTTCAAGGTGAAAGACAATTCGCTCGTGACAACAAATCTCTTGGACAATTCAGACTTGATGGTATCGCTCCAGCAAGAAGAGGTGTTCCTCAAATCGAAGTTACTTTCGATATCGATGCAAATGGTATCGTAAATGTATCTGCAAAAGATTTAGGTACTGGTGTAGAACAACACATCACAATCACTGCTGGATCTAACATGTCTGATGACGATATCGAAAAAGCAGTAAAAGAAGCAGCTGAATTCGAAGCTCAAGATAAAGCTCGTAAAGAAGCAGTTGATACTCGTAACGATGCAGATGCTATGGTATTCCAAACTGAAAAAGCATTACAAGAAGTTGGCGATAAAGTAAGTGCAGAAGACAAAGCAGCTGTAGAAGCAGATTTAGCTCACGTAAAAGAATTAGTTGAAAAAGCTAATCCAGAAGTTATGTCTGAAGGCGAAGTTGAAGATCTTAAAGCAGCAAAAGAAAAATTAATGAACACTGCTCAAGCATTATTCCAAAAAGTTTACGAACAAGCTCAAGGAGCTGCAGGTCAAGCAGGCCCAGACATGAGTGGAGCTCAAGGAGCTGCAGGTCAAGCTGGTCCTCAAGATGACAACGTAGTTGACGGAGATTACAGAGAAGTATAATAAAAATCTTGACGAATATTGTTACATTCGTTAATATAAAGCTTGTGAATAACAAGATAACAAAAGATAGGCTGTCTGCTAAAGATAGCCTATCTTTTAATAGGCATAAAGATATGTAATGAAAGGTGAAGGATATGGCAGAAAAACGTGATTATTATGAAGTCCTTGGTATTTCTAAAACAGCTACGGACGCAGAAATAAAAAAAGCATATAGAGTATTAGCCAAAAAATATCATCCAGACGCCAATCCAGGCGATAAAGAAGCGGAAGCTAAATTCAAAGAAGCAAGCGAAGCTTATGCAGTACTAAGTGATGCAGATAAACGTAGACAATACGATCAATTCGGTCATGCAGCATTTGAAGGCGGTCAAGGTGGCGGAGCTGGTGGCTTTGACTTTAATGGTATGGATATGGGAGATATCTTCGGAGATATCTTTGGCGATTTATTTGGCGGTGGAAGAAGCAGCCGTAGAGCAAATAATGGCCCAATGAAAGGTGCTAACGTACGTACCAGCGTTCGTATTACATTTGAAGAAGCATGCTTTGGTGTAGACAAAGAACTTGACTTAAATCTAAAAGAATCATGTGATACTTGTCACGGAACAGGTGCGAAACCAGGATCTTCTTCTCAAACATGCTCAAAATGTAATGGTAAAGGCCAAGTAGTTTATACGCAACAATCATTCTTCGGTATGACACAAAGTGTGCAACCATGTCCTGACTGTCACGGAACAGGTAAGATCATTAAAGATAAATGTACAGATTGTCATGGTGCAGGATATGTTACTAGAAGAAAGAAAATTGCTGTATCAATCCCTGCTGGTATTGATGATGGTCAAAGCATCCGTATTCAAGGAAAAGGTGAACCAGGCGTAAATGGTGGTCCTCAAGGTGACTTATTAGTAGAAGTAATCGTAAGCAGACATCCTAACTTTGTACGTCAGGATACTACAATTTATTCTACTGAATCCATCTCATTCGCTACTGCAGCACTTGGTGGTGATATCAAGGTTAAGACAATTGACGGTGAAGTAATCTATACAGTTAGACCAGGAACTCAAACGGATACAAAAGTTCGTTTAAGAGGTAAAGGTGTACCAACATTACGTAACAAGAATGTCCGCGGTGACCATATTGTTACATTAGTAGTTAGTGTACCAACAAAATTAACTTCTGAACAAAAAGAATTGCTTGAACAATTTAACGAAGCAATGACTGGCGGAGTTGCTGCAACTTCTACAGAAGAAGATCATAAGAAAAAGAAAAAAGGTTTCTTTAAATAGACGGTACCGAGGACGGTGCCTTTGGATGAAATCAGGATTTCATTCAGTGTTTTAAGGAATTGAAAGAGTCGGGGACGCTAAAGCGTGCCCGGCTCTTTCCATTTTCTCGGAAGTGAATTCCGAGAAAACGATTCCAATGGGTGACGAAGTCACCCATTCCCTTCCCTAAGCGGGGACACTGTGTATGAGATAAGTTGGCCTAGGGCCCGAAAATGCGGAGGAGTACTCGCGTGGGGTGATTGGGCATATATGAGATAAATATAGCTATATGCCCAAAAAGAGGAGTAAAACTTGAGAGAAAAGCTTATATTGGGCACAGTGTAAAAAAAGTCTTGCGAATGCCCACGAAATCAGTCAAACCCTGGGCATGTTAGAATGAAAAAATCCTCATATGCCCAAAAAGGCAAAATTCGAAGTGGAATCATTTGGGAAATGGGCAAATAACAATGGAAAATTTCATATATGCCCAAAAAGACACAAACACAAGAACCACCATAAAACGACTATCGACACCATATAAAGTGTCAAATGCAACGCATTTCAATATGAAAAATATTGAAAATGTATAAAAATAGGGTATAATGGGTGAGAAGAAATACAATAAATATAGTTATGAGACAAGAGTCTTACTATAAAGGAGAACAACAATGAAGTGGACAAAATACACACTTAAGACGACAACAGAAGCAATTGACTTAATTAGTTATATGTTAGATGAACTTGGCGTAGACGGAATCGAAATTGAAGATAAACAACCATTAACAGCAGAAGAGAAAGCACAAATGTTTGTCGATATCTTACCAGATCCTGAATTTGATGATCATATCGCAACAATTCGTTTCTACCGTGATCCAGAAGAAGATGGTACGGAACTAATTGAAAATGTAAAAGCTGGCCTTGAAGAATTAAAACAATTCGTAGACATCGGTGAAGCTATGACAATTGAAAAAGACGAAACAGAAGATATCGACTGGATTAACAACTGGAAAGAATTCTGGAAGCCTTTTAGAGCAGATGACCATATTATGATCAAACCAACATGGGAAACACTTGAAGATGCGAAAGAAGACGATTTAGTAGTTGAAATCGATCCAGGTATCGCATTTGGTACAGGAACTCATGAAACAACAAAATTATGTATCCGTGCGGTAAGAGAGTATGTAAATAATTCAACAAGATTACTTGATGTTGGCTGTGGTAGTGGTATCTTATCCATTATCGGTTTATTACTTGGAGCAAAAGAAGCATTTGCAATCGATATCGATCCAGCTGCAGTAACTGCAACATTAGAAAATGCAGGCTTTAACAATATCGATATGAACAAATACAAAGTAATTGCAGGAAATATCATCGAAGATGAAGCAATCCAACAAGAAGTAGGAATCGAATGTTATGACGTAGTAGTAGCAAATATCTTAGCTGATGTTATCATTCCACTTTCTGCGGAAGTAGGCAAACACTTAATCCCAGGTGGTATCTTCATCACTTCTGGTATCATCGATATGAAGAAGGAAGAAGTAAAAGAAGCACTTATTAAAAATGGCTTCGAAATGGTTGAAGAACGCAGTATGAAAGATTGGAACTGCTTAATCGCTCGTAAACCTATGTAGTTGGGCTGTCGCAGCGATAGGTTGTGAGCAGGTTGGGCATTAAAATATCTGTAGGGTTACGATAAATAAATGGGGGATTTCGTAACAATGCTATTGTGCTTCCGTCGTCTCTTTAGAGACGATTGCCTCGTACAGTGAAGTCATAATATTCACTGCTGTCAGACACCGTTGGTGTTTGCCCTCAGTGGATATTATGGCATCGCAGTAACGGCAGATGAAGTACAAGTTAGCATTGTTAGAAACCTCCATTTATTTAATTCAGACTTTGAATATTTTAATGAACAACCTGAATTTACGATTATGATGCGACACCCGGGGTAGAAGGTATACGAGATACCTTCTATAAAAGACGAGCTTCACAAAGACGAAAAACATTTATAGGATAAAAATGTTTTTTTAGTAGAGTGAGTGTTAGGTTGGAAAATGAATGACCAACAGGAAATGTGTAAAATTTCATCAAAAATATAAAAAATACAGTTTTGATGTTAGTTTCCAAATTCGCCAGTAATATTTCAATCGTTCCAATATATTATATATCGAGTTTGTTTGACAATTTAATTGTTCGATGATAAGATATACACGTTGACTTTAACGAAAGAATAGAGCGTATGCTGTGCGTACGTTCTATTGTTATGTTACGCAAACAATAAGTGGACCGCAAAGATGGTCGATAGATAAATTTAAATTTGTGTATGGAGGAATTGCATGAATCTTTTTTATGTAAATGCATCTCAGATAGAGGGAGATCACATCACAATCGTTGGATCTGATGTGAATCATATTAAGAATGTCCTACGAATGAAGCATGAGGAAGAACTCATGGTTTGTGACTGCGAAGACACAAATTACCTTTGTAAGATTAATGATTTTTTAGAGAAAGAAATCAGTTTAGATATAATAGAAAAGAAACCTTGTGAGACAGAATTAAAAACAAAAATTTACCTGTTTCAAGGGTTGCCAAAAAGCGATAAGATGGAACTAATTATTCAGAAAGCCGTTGAATTAGGTGTATATGAAGTGATTCCGGTTTCGATGAAACGTTCAATCGTTAAAATCGAAGATAAGAAAAAAGAAAAGAAAAAGTTAGAGCGCTGGCAAGCAATTGCAGAAAGTGCAGCAAAACAATCAAAGCGTGGTGTGATTCCATCGGTTCACTCCGTTATGAGTTATAGAGAAGCATTAGCATATGCAAAAGACTTTGATTTGAAGTTATTTCCATATGAAAATGCAGAAGGAATGAATAAAAGTCGTGAGCTTGTTAAAAATGCAAGTAATACGAAATCAATTGGCATCTTTGTCGGTCCAGAAGGCGGATTTGACGATGCAGAGATTGAAGCAGTAAAGGATATCGGCGGGGAAGTTATTACATTAGGAAAACGTATTCTAAGAACTGAAACAGCAGGTTTTACAATTCTTTCGATCCTAATGTTTGAACTGGACAGTATTTAAGGAGAAGTTAAATGAGAGCATATTTAGATAATGCAGCAACAACGAGACCTTTTGACAGTGTAAGAGAGATTATGATGAAGACGATGGAT
>JAUNRX010000072.1:0-2165 GCA_030539495.1 bacterium
TGAAAACCTAACGAATGACGTTCTTTTTACAAATATCACTTACTTTATGTGCTGAAACAATCACGGATTCAAACTTTTCGTTTAAGTGATTTGCTGCTTCTGCCTGTTCTGTTGCAATTGATGTCGAATCATTGATTGCTTCCCTTACTACATCCAATGATTTTACAATCTCAGCTAAGTTTCCATTAATCTGTTGCGCGGAATCAGCACTCATTTTGGAGAACTTACGCATTTCCTCAGATACTACGGCAAAACCTTTTCCTGCTTGTCCTGCTCTTGCAGATTCAATAGAGGCATTTAAAGCAAGAATATTAGAAAAGTTTGCATTTTTCTGAATTGTCGCTACAACTCTTGTAGCTTCTTCTACTTGCGCTCTCACTAATTCTGTAATTGTCTGTACCTTTGTCATATTGGATGCTAATTCTTGTGTACCAACTTTGATTTCATCGATAGACTCATCGGTATGAGAAAGTGCATTCGTTAATTCCTCTGTATTACCAATGATTGCTTCCTTATCCTCAGTTGAGAAACAGTAGGTAATGACACCAATAATAACACGCCCTTCCATAACTGGTGTTATAGAACCCTCAAACGCTTGACCAAATACTTCTTTTGGTACTTTATTATAAGCAGGCTTCCCGCTACGAAGTACTTGATAGATTTGATCATTTTTATCTTCTATTTGATAGCCTTCTTCAAAAACTACATTAATCGCCTTACTTGGAAAGAATTTTAATAGAAGTCCATCCTTATCCCATACTCCAATTGCAGCATCGGTACCAGTGAATGATTTTATCAGTGGCATGTTATTAATTATCTCTTGTAACTTACTATGCATTGTTCTGTTTTTCTCCCTATTAATTGTTTCATAAGAAAACCTCTTATTATTAATAAGTCTAATCGATGCCATTCTATTTCGTCAAGTAAAAGGCATGAATTTATTGTATGTTTTTGTATATTTATGTCGATTATTTTATAAATCATGCACTATAGAATTCTTTTATGTTCTAAGACGATACTTTTTCCCTGTTGTATGTATGTTTCCGCCATTACAAATGTATTCAATCTCCCCCTCATAGTGAAAGCCCAGTTTTCTTATTACTCTTCCTGATGCCGGATTTTCAATGGCATGAGCCGCTACAAACTCATGGACTTTTAAGGAATGTATGGCAAAGTCCATAGCTGCTTTCATTGCTTCCGTAGTATATCCTACTCCCCAGTATTTCTTGCCTAGGTTATAAGAAATATCCCAACACTTCTCCTCCTCATTAAAGTAAATGAGGCAAGTTCCAATGATTGTACCAGACTCTTTTTTCGTGATACACCAACGATACCACGTATCAGAATCGATCATGGTTAGCTCATAGTCAATAAATTCTCTGGCCTTTTCAATCTCTTTGCTGCTTTCCCACATCATATACCTTGAAACATCCGGATCACTCTGCCAACAATCAAATACTTCTTGTACATCATTCCTTGTAAACCTACGTAATGTTAAACGTTCTGTCTCCAATACTGGTGTCTTCATTGCATCCACTCCTATCATCATATACTCTTCTACAAATCATATTTATAGTTTATACCAGTTTCACCAGTCCGCCTATAATGAATCGATGTAATTATCTTTTTCGTTTTTTATGCAAGGTATTCTCCTCAATACCTTAGTCCCCGGGGCTGTCGCTCCACAACCTAGATTAAGGCTTTTTATTAAAAGAGTCTCAGCCCCCAACCTAAAGCTTTTTCTCCATACAGATGGAGTTTGGCATATCAACATAAGGGCCATAGTTTGGAACAATCCGATATCCAATGGCTTCATATAACTTCATGGCAGTCTCTAGCGGCTTTCCTGTCTCTAGCACGGCATAATTATATCCTGCAATCTTTGCCCTTGCTTCTAAGCGGCGCATCAATTCTTTTGACAGTCCCTGGCCTCGGTATTCCTTCTCTAAATACACACGCTTTATTTCCATGGTCTGTTCATCATATCGTTTATAGCCTCCACAGCCAATTGGACGGGATCCATCATAAATTACAATTACATCATGAATACTTTCCCTTGTATTAAACTTAAAATATTGCTGACGTTGAAATTTCTTTCCCACCAGTTCATCCAGGTTCTCATCTAACTTACCACAAAGATAAGCAAAATCTTCACTCTCTCCATT
>JAUNRX010000072.1:2265-5008 GCA_030539495.1 bacterium
CCAGGTTCTCATCTAACTTACCACAAAGATAAGCAAAATCTTCACTCTCTCCATTTGTCACTATGAAACGCTTCTCACGTTGCTGCATAACCTTCATCCTATTCGCCCTCTCTTATTCCTTTTTTATCCATTATACTATATATTTTTTATAAAACATAACATAATATCCCTCAAATACAGGGTCATTTTTTGTCTTTATATCGTGAAGAAATTTATGAGGCTCAAAATTTGCCTCTCCAACCCTTATAATACAAACCGCTACATTGGAACAATGATCAGCAATCCGCTCACAATTGGTAATAAGATCATTAAAGATAAATCCCTGCTCTGGCGTGCAAATAGCCTTTCGCAGCCTCTTAATATGGGTCTCCTTTAAATTATCGCACATAATGTCGATCACTTCCTCTAACGGTTCTACCTTGACAGCTTCCTTTTTATCATTATTACAATAGCTCTCAATGGCCATATCCAGTATTTCCATCACTGCATCCAATAACTTATCTGCCTCATCCTGTGCCGGCTCCGAAAATGCAAGCTTTTTCTCATGCAGTTCTTCTGCAACCTCTGCCAGGTTTAACGCATGGTCACCAATTCGTTCAAAATCACTAATTACATGCAGAATTCTGGACACCTCTTTATTATCCTTTTCCGAAAGACTGGCACTTCCAAGCTTTAATAAATAGCTTCCCAGATTATCCTCATAATAATCCAATTGTTCCTCATTTTCCTTAACTTCCTGCATCATTTCTTCCGAATATTCATAATGAAGGTCTCTTGCCATGGCAACCGATGTTTTTGTAAGTGTTGCCATCTTGATAATCTGTTCATGACATTCTGCAATGGCAAAGGATGGTGTCGCCAAAAGTCGTTCATCTAAAAAAGTTGCGTCTTTATGATTACTGTCTGGAATGGTCCTCTTTGCTAAGTTTTCCAGCTGTTTCATAAATGGGAATAGCAATATAGTAGTTATTAAGTTAAAGATACTATGTACACCTGCAATCCCGACTGGTGAAATGGCGTCTTCCACAAATGCAAACTGTAGAAATAAATTCAGTGTATAGAATACGGTCAGGCAGATCACCGTTCCAATTAAATTAAAATAAATATGTACCATTGCAACTCTTTTGGCATTCTTATTTACGCCAATACTTGATAATAATGCAGTAACACAGGTTCCTATATTCTGCCCCATAATAATTGGCATCGCCATTCCAAATGTAATGCTTCCTGTTAAAGAAAGTGCCTGCAGAATACCGACTGAGGCTGCAGAACTTTGAATAATTCCGGTAAATGCTGCGCCCACTAAGACACCAAGGATTGGATTTTTAAATGCTACCAGTATTTTGGTAAACTGTGGCATATCTGCCAATGGCTTTACTGCCTCACTCATCAGCTGCATTCCAAACATTAGAATGGAAAATCCAATTAGAATATTACCAATGTCCTTCTTCCTTCTTTTTCCCACCATAAGTAGCAGAATTCCAACCATTGCAACGATTGGTGAAAAATGCTCCGGATTAAGCATCTGGATTAAGATATTTTCTCCCTTGACTCCTGCAAGGCTTAAGATCCAGGCCGTCAGCGTCGTTCCAATATTAGAACCCATAATAATTCCGATGGTCTGCCTTAGTTCCATGATTCCGGAATTTACAAACCCCACTAACATAACCGTCATCGCTGAAGAGGACTGTATGGCTATTGTTACACCTGCTCCAAATACTAAGCTTTTTAATGGTGTTGTGGTTACTCGTTTTAATGCACTCTCTAATTTTCCCCCTGTCATTTTCTCTAATCCTGAGGACATGACATTCATTCCATACAGAAAGAATGCCAGGCCTCCTATTAATGTAAATACAGAAAAGATATCCATCATTCCACCCTACCCTTATTTTTCTCTTATTCCTTAACTTTGCAGCATAAGATAAGCAAAGTATGCTGTATAACCAAGCAACATAAGAATGCCTCCGGTCCTTGTAAGCTTTTTCTTCCTCACTACACATAGCCATAATAATACACCTGCTGCAAATGCAATCAGTGTATCCATAATAAAGTTGGAAGCAAATACTACCGGTGTAATCAGAGCCGTTGTTCCTACCACGAAAAGGATATTAAATATGTTGCTGCCTACAATATTTCCAATTGCAATATCTGCTTTTCCTTTTCTTGCAGCTGAGACCGAAGTAAATAATTCTGGAAGAGAGGTTCCAAGTGCAACAATGGTAAGTCCAATAAACCGTTCACTCATTCCCAATGCCTTTGCGATTGCAGTAGCCGCATTAACCGTCACGTCACTGCCCCAGACAATTAAACCAAGTCCAATTAGAGTAAGCAGTAATAACTTCCACAATGGCTCCTCTTTTTCCTTTTCTTCCACTTCAACCTTATCTTTCTTCGCCATACGAAATAGATATGCTAGATATACAAGAAAGGCAATCCATAGTATGACACCTTCTACTAGTGTGATCTCGCCTCCTGACATTCCAAATGCTAATAAGAGAAGCGTTATAAATAGCATATATGGGATTTCATACATAATCGTAGATTTCGCAACTGCAATACTGACGATTACAGAGGATATTCCTAAAATGATCAGTATATTTAATATATTACTTCCTACGACATTACCAATTGTAATTGCCGCACTGCCTTCTAATGCAGCCGTAATACTTACTGCTGCCTCGGGTGCGCTTGTTCCCATTGCTACGATTGTAAGTCCGATGACAATCTGTGGTATTCCAAATTT
>JAUNRX010000072.1:5108-17071 GCA_030539495.1 bacterium
TTGTTCCCATTGCTACGATTGTAAGTCCGATGACAATCTGTGGTATTCCAAATTTAGCGGCAATCTCTGATGCCCCATCCACAAACCAGTCTGCTCCCTTCACTAACATTACAAAGCCGATGATTAATAAAACACATGATATAAAAATATTCATTTCTTCACTCCTCCATACTAGTATTTGGTATTTTTTTGCTTTATTAAGGATTGGAACGCAATTTCCTATAAAGCAAAACAAGACTTTTACCGCATTAATATAATGCGATAAAAGTCTTGTTCTTATTTCAGTATGCATTCCGGTTGAACATTCAGCGTGATGACGTCATGCATAACATCCAAGCAGGATGCAAACTACTCCCTAATATCAATGTTAATATAACAAATTTTGGAAGATTCGTCAATGCAAAATAAGCATAAATCTTATAGGGTTTCTTCTGTCTCCATATACACTTGTAAACGTTCTGCTGTCTCAAGAAGCTCATTTGCAATATGTCGTGTCTGTTGTACTTGCTCCTGAATTTTATCCGTTGCATTGGACGTCGTATTAATATTTTCTGCAGACACTCTGCTTTCATTTGTAAGGACGCTGATATTTTCCATAATGTCGTAATTGGAACCTAAGATACGTTCCACTTTATCCGATACTAGGGATACCATGTTATTTACGTTGGTCATATTTCCTGTAATCTGTCTGAAAATGCTATCGGTAGAATTAATTAATTGATTCTGATCCTTATTTAACTGATTAAATTCTTCCACGGACCCTACTACTTCCTCAATCATAGTCTGTAAATCTAAAATAATTTGTGAAATGCCACCTACAGACTGTCCAGTTTGAGATGCAAGATTTCCAATTTCTCCTGCTACTACGGAAAAGCTTCTTCCCGCCTCTCCCGCTCTTGCACTTTCGATACTTGCATTTAGAGAAAGCATATTGATCTGTCTTGCAATGGAATTGATTACTTCTGTAATTCGATTGATTTCTACCATTTTATTTTTTAAGGCGATCATCGATGTTGAAACATTTGTTCCGCTATTATTCATAAGACCTGTATTTTCAGTTAACTGTCTTACGATTGACATACCTTCATCAAGCCTTTCAATCGAATGACCAGATAATTGATCCATTTCTTTTGCTTGCGTTGCTGTCTCTGTAATAATTGTCTGAATATCTTTCGTTAATAAATCTTGGCTGTCGATACTGTCAGTTGTCTTTTTCACACCTGCTGACATTGCATCCATGACCTGACTCATTTTCTCACTGGAACTTTGTAATTCCGTTACAATTGAAAATATCTCTTTGGAACGATTGTCTAAAATTCCTCCAATTGCTAATACTTCTTTTAAGATTACTTGCTGTTTCTCATTCGCTTCTCTAAGAAGCCCAAGATTATCTTGGTTAATTTTATTTGTAAGCTTTGTTACAAGAATTGAACTAATACATACAATTACAACTGCAATCACTTGAACTACATAATTCATAATATCATTACTACTATTAATTTGGCGAATTACATAAAAATTAATTACTGATAAGAGATTCGCAATTGCAAATACAGTCGCAATACGTTTCATCAGGACAATATCGTAGTACATTGTATACATATAAATAATTGGAATCAGGTAAATAAATACAATATTTCGATCTGTTGTAACCAACGTAACTATATACATGATAAAGAAACCAATAATTGCGTGGTATTTGATACGTTCAGAAGTAGGGTCTTTTTTATATACGAAATAGGAATTTCCTCCGGTTACAATACCGATAATCAAGAATATCATCGTAGATCCAATGGATTTTTCACCTTTAAAAACACCAATTGTATTTCCTAATGTTGCTGCAAATGTAATACTTAAAACTACAGTAATAACTAACTTGTTCATAGCCGACAAATTCTTCTTTGTTTGCTCCATAAATCATTTCCTCCTAATCATCATAATTTATATCGGCAAAATTAGTTATTTTTCTTACCTTTTTCACTTAATCATTTATTCCACTTTATACCTGTAATTACAATTTTCTACATTCTTTCGCTGCTAGATATAATCTTTCATTGTTCCAAAATCATATAACTTATTAAACTCTTCATTTTCTGATTGCATCCAGATGTAAATTGGAATATTGTCTAATTCACGAAAACGCTCAAATAATTTGCGATCGCCATAACGAACTGCCTGTAATGCCGTTGGCATCTCACGTAAAAAGATTTCATTCCGCATCTTTGAATTACCTGAAACATTTTCTCCATCTACCAATGCCGTCCCGCGTAATTGTAACTTATTGTTATTATTCCATACATATTCTAACCTTACTTCATCTCTAAGTGCCCCTATCATGTCCTCAGCAAACTGTGTTCCAATTGTAACAAACAGCTCTGCAGTATCATCAGAATGAGTGACGGTATACTTTCTCCCTCGAATAGGTCCGACTGGGCTTACATTATCTCGAAATTCTGTAAATATTTTTGCAGGATCTAGTCGTTTCATTTTACCTCTCCTATTACGCTATTCCTACACTTATTATATTAAGTTTTATCTTAGAAGTTCACTCTTTGCCAATATCTCTTTCTCAATAATCTTCCTTGTCTTTATAGGTTCTTCAAATACTGGACTGTGGGCAGATTCTTCAAAGGTATAGAACTTCTTTCGTGGCGCTTTTAACTGCTTATAATACTCTTTCTGTAAATAATAACAGCACGTGTAGTCATAGCGGCCTGCAAAGAAATATATTGGGATATTAATGGTTTCTATTTTATCAAAAGCGTTAAAGGCGAAGGAATCTTCCCGTACCTTAGTCTTTGCAGCAAATAGCTTTCCCCTCCATATATTAAGCCGCTGCCTTATACTATATCCTTTTAATCGCAGACTTGGAAAGAAGATTTCTTTTACCACCGACTTCATCTTGTGTGTCGTACCAATTCCAAGGTCATGCATGCAACCATCACGAACAGAGGACTTTAGGTAATTCTTAAGCCCTTCTTCTGATTCAATGACTGGATATTGTTGTAACTTATGTACCATTTTCATGTTTCCAAACTTCTTATATTGTTCTACCATATAGCGGTAGGCCATCCGCTCTGATTTCGGCTGATTGGTAATCTGCGAAACAGCGATATAGGCATAATATAATTCTGGCTTTGTTTTTGCAAGCTCAATACCAATGCAGGTGCCAAACGAATGAGCCATTAAATATATTTTTTCCTTGTGAAACTCTTTTATTAGGTAGTTTGTTACTGCTATGGCATCCTTTCTATATTGTGACAATGTCATTTTTTCTGGATCCATCCTGCGATGATAAGACAATCCTGTTCCTCGATAGTCCCAATAACATACGATAAAATCTTTTTCCAATCCACTTGGATAGCGTGCCTCTAATAAATATTCGGGAATTCCAGGCCCCCCTGACAAAAATAACAATACAGGCTTGTCCTTTTCCTCTCCTAATAAAATCATTCCTTGTTTGACTCCATTGATTTCTATGTACCGTTTTTCCATATGATTTTACTCCCCCTAACTTTCATTGACGTACTCCTATTTTCCCTCTAGAAAACGAGTGACAATCTTTTCAAATTGCTCTGCCTCCATCATCTCTCCTACAATCAGATAGGAGACCTGATTTATCTTTCCTGTTGCACAAATCTGCTGCCTTCCTTCGTACTTTCCAAGATAGACGTCTTTTCCATCCAGCTTACTTGCGGTACCCTGAAGTAGGCCTTTAGGTGCCAGTTCTTCTGTCTTTGACAATTCAATCCTTAGCATATCTCCATTTACATTATAATAGAAAATTCCCTTGTCCTTTTCGGCGATCTTTCCCTTTTTACTATTGGTAACTTGGATTGTGTAGTTACTCGGCGTCTCGCCTTTTATTAATTCCATCACATTCATGCCTAGGTAATTGCTATATTCCTCTTTTGACATATCCGGCTTGTCAGTCCCTACCAAATCTCCATTTATCTGCTCATTTACTATCATATTATAAACATGTGCCTTCGTAGGATGAACCTTGCTAATAGCAATTGCCATCGCTACGGCAATTACGATTACTGTAATGGCAATGCCTGCAATTTGCTTTTTATGTATTGTATCTTCTTTTAAATCGTTCGGAGCGTGTAACTGTTTCATATCATCTTTATACTGTTCGTTCATAATGATATCCTCCTTTCAATTTTGTATGTAAAAGTTGCTTTGCTTTGGCTTTCTTACCCTTCATAATTTTTACAATATTTTGTATTATATCACATATGACTAACAAGAGAAATATTCTATCAACGAGAAGAAAAGCCTGTCTATCCAATGGCTTTTTTTAGGCATTGGACAGACAGGCTTAAAAGAAATCAGTCTCATTGATTATTCTTCGATGACTTCCTCTTTATAAATATCAATATATTCTTGCATATGATCTTCGATATGTTTGTAAAGTTTTACAGGGTTTTCGATGGACTCTTTCATAATGCTGAATGCATGGATCTTTGTGCTGCAATCTTTTTGGTATACCCATACTTCAACAACAGCATCCCCTTCTACTGTGATTTCATGGATTTCGAACACGAAACCATCTTCTACTTCAATTACTTGAATGGATCTTTGTTTTACGTCTAACATTGTAATTTCCTCTTATTTTATTTAATATCTTTTTAGCCATAATAACATATTTTAGCCATTACGACTATTATTTTCTCTCTGATACTAAAAATAGCAGTTCCCACCATAATGGAAACTGCTATTTTGCTTACTATCTATTTTGTTTTATTCGAATGCCGTTTTTAAGAAACTGTAAAGTGTTTCATAATTTGTGCAGTTAATTCTTGCATCTCTTTAAGATGCTCTAGGACTTGTTTCGTACTGTTTGCTTGTGATTTGGTAGACTCTTCTACTTCTTCCAGCTCTGTCTTATTTGTTTCTGCTGCTTTCATTGATTTCTCTACTTCGTCAACCATATTGCCAAACTGCTTCTTAATCTGCTCAAAGGCTTCTACTTCCTTGCTTAAAGTCACTTGTGACTGATTAGAATAATAATCGATCTGTTCTACACATTTTACCATATGCCCAAGATTACTTACTCCATGATCAATTGCATTCTTCCCATTACACACTTTCTCTAAGGTAGAATTTAGTGCTTCTGTCAGACTAGCCAGGATACGATTGATATTCTCGCTTGCCTGTTTGCTTTGCACCGATAATGTTCGGATCTGCTCTGCAACAATATCAAATCCTGTACCTTTATCTCCAACCCTTGCTGCTTCAATTGATGCATTGATGGCAAGCAAGTTGGTCTGAGATGCAATCTCATTGATATCTTTAATGATATTGCTGATCTTGCCTGTCTCTTCTGAAGAAACTACAATACACTGATGTGCATGCTGGATTGTTGAGGCAATGTCAGCCATAGAGTGTTCTGCATTATTGCTGTACTTCTTACTCTCTCTTACATTTTCCAATGCTACGTTGTAGTTATCTGTCAAAGTGGAAATTAACTCATAGTTTTTCTCAATCCATTTTGTTGAATTTACAATTCTCTCATTTAACTGTCGAAACGTGGCCATTGTCTCTGTCTCAGAAGTCGTTAACGTTTCAATATTTGCATTCACTTGACTTGCTTCTCTAAATAGCTGCTTTACTTCCTCATCACCTGCATTTAGATTTTCAGACAGGGAAATGGAAATCTTATGTGCAGCATCACTTTGTGCTTCAATAATCTCTGCTGTTTTCTGTGCTTCAGCTTCGTCCGCAAGTGCATCTGTCATATATCGTTTTCCAAACATGGTAGCCATCCCTAGACAGCCTGCCATAATAGCATACGTAATAATCAGAATTCCTCCCATATATGATTCCATCGTTCGTCCTACAATATAAACATTGTTAATCAGTAGTGTAATGATACAAATAATAAGATAAATTACAGTATACGCAGCTAATATGATTGGATCAAAATAAAGGATTGCTACTCCAAGAACAAGAAATGAAGTAACAAAGGTTCCTGCATTTCCTCCTAATGCAACTGACGTCACTAAGGTTGCCAGACCAATTACCAACAATACCCCAACTGCCTTAACGCGATCCGATATTGGTAAAAAATACAGTACAGTAGAGAGTGCACTTGTACTAAATACTGCAATGCCAACAAATTTTCCTACATTACCGCTAAAGCCGCTCATTACTGAAAAAATTCCTATTACTATACTGCAAATCCATATGATGATTGTTATGTTTCGTTGTATTATTTTCATATTTCGCTCCTTAGTCAAATTTTTCTTTTAATCCATTGGATAACTCATTGATACGTTCTAAATGGCCAGCAGTTGCAGCGATCAGACTTGCCTGTCTTTTAATCGCTTCTGAACTATCATCAGCTGCTGTGTTCATATCATTTGACAAGGAGACAATCGTTTCTAAATCTGTAAACATATTTTCAAATTCTTCTCGTATTTTCGCAACCATTTCTGTTTCTGATACAATGGTCTGCTCCGTACTCTTCGAGGTCGTATGAAGCTGATTGAAACAATCGACTAATTTATTAATTTCATCCATTCCGGTATCTACAGACTGTGCACTGGATTGTACTCTTTCTGCCACTTCCTTAATAGCTTCTGAAAATGGTTGTAATATTTCTTGAATTTTAGAAGCATACATCTGGCTCTGCTCAGATAACATACGAATCTGGTCTGCAACGACTGCAAATCCTTTTCCATCTTCTCCTGCACGGGCCGCTTCAATGGACGCATTTAAGGATAGTAAATTGGTCTGTGAGGAAATTTCATTAATCTCTTCCAAAATAGAAGCGATTTTATCGGATTCCTCTAAAAACAGATTGGCGGACTCCTCGGATTCCTTTATTGTCTTTGAGATTTCTGCCAAGGAGTGATTTAAATTTTCCTTTTCCTCTGTTGCTATGTTGATTGCATGACTTACATTGGAATACTCTTCTCTCATGCTTACTGCAAGTTCATAATTCTCTAAGATCTGAGCATTTGATTTTGTTACTGTATCTTTTAACTCCTGTAAGCTAATGGATGTCTCTTCTTGGGTCTTTCCAAAACGGGTAACGGTATCCACAATAACGTCTGCCTCATCGGATAACGTATGGACTTCTCCCACACTATTTTCTACGGATGCTTCTAGCTGTCCTACAATATTCTTTACCACTTCTGATTGTTGTACGACTTTGTCTTTATACTGATTTGCCTTATTCGACGCTTCTTTGGCATTATCAATCAGCTTACTGCCTCGAACAGTTGCATAATATAAGATACAAATCATGATATAGTAGATTGCCAGACATGTACTTCCTGCTCCTACTGACATAGCTTCACCGCTGATGTACATAGGATTGATCTTAAATGCAATACCTATGGCAATGCCATAAATAACTCCATATGCAAGTAGAATACGCTTATCAAAATAAAGCATTACTAATGCTAACACAATAAACGCTGCTAAGATACATTGGCTGTTTCCACCTAATAATATGGAGCACATCAAAGTTCCCATACCTGCTACAATTGCAATTATTATAGATTTTATGTAATCTACTATGTTTATTTTATAAACTGCTGTTGCTAGTAGTGACGTTGCATACATAACACATGCTGATTTAATAAGTACGGTTCCTGATGCCTGGATAATTACGTTATATCCAATAATCAAGGTGCTCACCACCCATAGTAGTGCTACATTTAACTTTTGTAATTTATTCATAAGGCTCCTCCTCTGTATACATTATTTTTATCGACATACTTCTTCCATAATCTTATAGTCTATTGAATTTTATTTTTTCCTCTTTCTGGCATGTTTTGTCGTTTATTAGACGTGTTGTAGAGAAAGTTTCTGAAATAAACTGCTTTTTTATAGTTTAAATATGGCGGATTCTCTTGCTTTTTATTGATATTATGTGTTTTTTTGTCTTCAGTTGGTGCTAACTCCTGCTCTAGGCGGTATTGGGTATAGAGCACATTTATCTGGCCTCTCTGCCCAAAAGTTACTCTGATCTTTATGGTTTTTATTGATTTTGGGTATACAGAGAAGTTATCTTGTATCCTATACCCACGATTTGTAATTTCCGTGGGTATAGGTGGGAGGTTTTTGCTCTTTATACCCAATCTGTAAATTATGAACATGGCGAGCTGCTTTGCCCACGCCGAAGGGGAATGGCGCTGTTTTTACGATAGTTTCCTATGTATTAAAAAAGCAGCCTCCTAAAAAGGAAAACTGCTTTTTTACTCATTCTATTTAAAATAATCTTGTCCTAATAAATCGGCTGCCAGCAGAGCATCATAAAGTTCCTCTGGTGTAACGTCTCCGGCCATATTATGAATGGACTCGCCTTTTGCACATGCTTTCTTGGCTGCTAACATTACTCTGCTGGTATCGGTAACTCCAATCTCTTTCAGAGTCAATGGCAGACCAACGCTATAGCAGAAATCCATAACTTCCTTAATCTCTTCTTTTGGCGCATTTTCAATTAAAAGTTGTGTAATCGTACCAAATGCTACGATAGAGCCATGCATTGTCTTTTCACATTCCTCCAACGAAGTAAAGCCATTATATACGGAGTGAGATACTGCCAGTCCACCATTATCTGCGCCAACACCGCTTAAATAGGTATTTGCTTCAATAATGGACTCTAATGCAGGAGTAACCAGGTTTCGTTCACATGCTTTCTTAGCTTCATATCCACATTTGATCAGTGTCTTGTAGCAAAGCTCGCACAATGCCATTGCTGACAAGGAAATCCCACCATTTTCAAGGCTCGGAGAATCGGTTCTTACACAAGCTCTAGCTTCGAAATACGTTCCTAATGCATCTCCCATACCTGCTACTAAAAACTTCACAGGTGCATTTGCAATTACTTCTGAATCTACAATAACAGTGTCCGGATTCTTTGGATAGAAAATATATGTATTGAAGGTTCCATCATCATTATAAATAACAGAAAGTCCGGTACATGGGGCATCCGTTGCACAAACGGTAGGAATAATTGCTACTGGAAGGCCTTCATAGTATGCACAAGCCTTTGCGGTATCAATTGCGGAACCTCCGCCTACTCCTACCACTACATTAATACCTTCTTCTTGCACAATCTTTCTCATTCGATTGATTTCCCCATTAGAACTAATTCCATGAAAAACTTCAAAATGAGTCGTACATTCGCTTCCTTCAAAACTTTTTTCAATCTTTTCATGACACATCTTATAACCACTGTTGCTACAAATAAATAGATAGGAATTACCTAAGTTTTTCGTCTCTTCGTAAAACTTTAATAATGCGCCTTTTCCCTGTACATATTTGGATGGTGCACGTAGTAATTTTAAATCTGCCATTAAAGCTCCTTCTTTCCTACTAAGTTTTTTACTTACTAGTTAATTGTACCACTATTTTACATTTGTTCAAAGAAACAACTTTGCAGATTTGGTTGTTATTTATGTATAATATGTAAGTCTGAAAACTCTGCCCACTGTCCTTGTTCCTTGGCATCAACTGCATATAAGCCAATTAGTGCGCCGGTAAAACCACCTGCTACCTCAGAAGATAAATATCTTGTTTCTAATTTGCCCAACTCTACTTTCTTTCCTTCAGTTTCTACAAAGAAATAATAATACAGAGGGTCCGCTTCTATTCGTAGTTCAACCGTTTCCTGGGCCAAAGTTACAGAAGCTATCTCTCCGCTTGCACAACTGCCAATCGTGTAACGGACGCTTACCTCTGTCTGACCTTCCCTGCCATTTACTGCAACCTCATAATGATGAGTATCATCCATATACAAGCTAATGCCTGCCTCTTGCATTGCCGGCTTAATCTTTAAGGACAGTTCCATTGTGAATTCATCCTGTCTAAGAGCGATAAAGGTTGGTGAAGCTAGCTCGGAAAGTTGATGCTTCGTCCCACGTAAGGAAAGAGAATGCTTGCTTGTCTTATAATTTTCTTTATCAGGAATTCTAAGGTAAGACCAATCCTTGTCCCAATTCAATGTCTCAAATGTTTTATGGTAAGAGAAGTCCTGAACAACCTCGTTACTGATATCCGGTACTTCTACATCAATTGCTGCAATTCCATCCATTCCAATGGTAAACCAACCATCGTCATTCCAGTGCAATGGTTCCATACACACTTCCCTGCCTAAATGGTGGAACGTAAGCCAACGGTCAATCTGACGAAATGCCAAATGGGCAAACCACCAGTTTCCTTCCTTATCTTCTACAATATCCCCATGTCCTGCTCCTTGCAGCAGGTATCCGCCAAGATTACGGTTAGTCAAGACAGGATTTCCCGAATAGGACTCAAATGGCCCCCACATGGATTTGCTTCTTGCGTAATTTACCATATGGCCATATTCCGTACCGCCTTCTGCTTCCAATAAATAATACCAATCTCCAAATCGATATAAATGAGGTGCCTCTAAATATCTGCCTCCGGTACCTTGCCATAAGACTTTCGTCTCACTTAATTTCTTTCCTGTTTCAATGTCGATTTCACACATCTGGATGCAGCCAAGGCCCTTTTCATCTGCCCCATTACTGATAAAATAAGACTTCTCTCCTTCAAAAAATAAAGAAGGATCAATGCCATCCTGCTCAACAATAATTGGATCCGACCATTCCCCATAAATATCATCGCTATATACGTAAAAGTTTTCATGAAGGCTGTCATTGGTTGTAACCATATAAAATCTGCCGTTATGATAGCGAATGGTTGGTGCAAAGATACCACCGGAACAGCTTACCCCTCTAACCTTTAACTGGCTCTCCCTGGTCAGACAATGTCCAATCAGCTTCCAATTCACCATATTCTCACTTTCAAAAATAGGGACCCCCGGAAATAAGGCAAATGAACTGCATACCATATAATATTTGTCACCGGCTCTGCAAACGCTTGGGTCCGGATACATTCCTCTTACTACTGGATTACTGTATTTCATAATTTCCCTCCTGTACTTCACTCAATATTGTAAATATTTACATGTTATGATAAGCTGACTATAGCACAAAAGAAATACGTTAGCTATGCCTTACATGACATCTGCTAGCACAAATCAGACATACATTTTTTCTGATTACATAAATCAAAATAGGAGGAAGCCATGTATCAATTTACACTCAATCAGTTTACCAACGATCGTTCCTTTCCATTTTTCATTCAGTATGGAAAGCATGATGGGGACTTAGCCTTACATTCCCATAAAGACTTTTCTGAACTGGTCATCGTTCTTTCCGGAAAAGCGGTACATATCGTTGATGGTAAACAGTATCCGGTCTCAAAAGGAGACGTATTCGTTATTAGCAACGATACCTTTCACGGCTATAAGGAAAGCCGCCAGTTTCGTATCTGCAATATTATGTATCAGCAAGAGATGCTGCCCTCTTCTTCTTATGACATTACTAGCTCCGCAGGCTACCAGGCGCTGTTTGTCATCGAGCCTTATTACACAAAGTCCTTTCAGTTCACCAGCTTCTTAACGCTGTCACCAGCAGACTTTCTTACAATCAACACAATGATTGAGCAAATGATTTTGGAGTACAATTCAAAACTCGAAGGACGTAAGACCATGTTGCACTCCATGTTCCTTAATTTCGTAACAGCCTTGTCCAGGCTCTATTCCTTAGATGATGAGTTATGGACCAATGATGTATTTGCACTTGCACGATCCGTCTCCTTTATCCATAGTCATTTTACAGAGCCTTTAGTTGTTACGGAACTTGCAAAACTTTCCGGGTATTCGCCAAGACATTTTGCAAGACTATTTAGAGATACCTACGGCTCTGCTCCATTAGATTATATTCTTTCCTTGCGGTTAACGTTTGCCTGCAGGCTTCTTCGGACTACGGCTTCCTCCGTCTCTGAGATTGCTCTTGCTTCCGGATTTGATAATCCCAATTATTTTTCCAGATTATTTCGGAAACGATTTGATGTCAGCCCTAGTGAATATCGAAGTTCCCCTTTATAATCTAAAATCACATAGAATAAAGTGT
>JAUNRX010000224.1 GCA_030539495.1 bacterium
ACTACATTTTACTTGATTATATCACATATTTTTAAATTAGTAAAAGAAAAAATTAAGAAAATAAAGGTGTATTTTACATTAATTTTGCATTATTAAGATACAAAATAACATTTTATCTTTTCTAACAGCTCCTCTACTCCCAAATTCTCGGAATCTATTACAATATCTGCATATTTTTCATATAATGGACAGCGTTCCTTATACAATGAAAATAATGTTTGGCCGTCTTTAAGAGCAACACCCCTTTGCTTTATATTGCCGAGTCTACTGTCTAAAGTATCATAACTCAGCTTTATGTATACAACCGTGCCTATGGATTTTAGATGCTCCATCGCCTCTTCTCCATATACGACGCTTCCTCCTGTAGCAATTACAGTCTCTTTCGTATTTATGGAGGCATTGACTTCATTTTCTATCTGTAAAAATCCATTCAAGCCTTCTTCTTCTATAATATCCTTTAACAACCTGTCCTCTCGATCTTGGATTACAAGGTCTGCATCAATAAACTGATATCCTAGAACTTTAGCTAATATAACACCAACTGTACTCTTTCCTGCACCAGGCATCCCAATTAAAACCACATTATTTTTATTCATCATACTGTGCTCCTTAATCTTTTGTAATATTAGTCCTCTTTGCTTTTCTTTCGGTTCTCAAAATATATGAACGAATCAATCTTATCAAAAATATCTTTGAAATTATCTCTTGGAGCCGCATCAATATACTTCTTTAATATTTCCTGCTCTGCATCGTTACGATATTTGGAATAAAAAATATCAAATAGATTATGGCCACGGACATAAATACGGAATAGTTCCATATTCTTTTCTACATCCTGTTTCGAATTGATACGAATTCCTGTGTTCTTTATCATTCTCTTTACACTTCCAAGCCTATATAAATAGTCTTTGTATTTTGTAAACAGAATATTATAAAACTCATCGGTACTTTTAACCACACCAATCTTGGTCATGATTTCCGGATCTAAAAAATAATTTTCAAAAGAATAGTATTTTAGTATTAAAACGTTTTTCGGCGTTACCCTAGGAAGATTATCTATATCCTCCAGTGCTCGCTGACTATAATAGCTACATAATTGCTTTACCAAATGTTTTGGATTTTTGCCATCACTATCGCGTATCATTAAAAACTGGTCCTTTAAATACAACTTATTAATGTATTTCAAATTGGCGTATGTCTTGATATTCGTACAACTATTGGTAGGAATAATTGAAATACGTTGTATATGGCCTTCTTCATCATATATCTCTGAGTAATATTTTTCAAGTAGCAATGGCAAGCGATTTCCATCCTGCTTTCCTTCGACAATAAATACAAAACTCACATTCATCAAATCATTTGCTGTATAGCCAAGATCATCTAAAATCTCATCTACATCAGTGACTGGATTGATGGTTGTGTAATATTCGTCATCTAATACTACTTGCTTAATCTGTTTGGAAGAGAAATTAAAAATCATATTTGGTGAATGGGTTGAAAAAATAACCTGATTTTTTTTCGAAACTCGAAATAAAATCTCACTGGCCGCCTTCTGCAGTTGTGGATGAAGGTAAATCTCTGGATCTTCAATCAGCAAGATGCATGGCACCTTATCTTCTTCCTCAATATAGGCTTCTAGAAGGGACAATGCATAAATCGTTCTCAATCCTTCGCTCAGATAGTTAATCGTTCCAATTACATTACGATCTCGGTTGATTATTTGAGTATCAATTGTAAATATTTTTTCCACATCCACATTATACACATATCGAATGTCCTGACTTGGACTTCCATTGATATGAAAATACTTATTAATTCTTTCCGCAAACTCATTGATATTTATACGACATAGCTTATATTCCATTAACTTGGTAAGTTCAAACACAGACAACTGCTCTGCCTGCTTCTTTCCAATCTTTCCAATACACTGAAAGCATCGGTTGCATTTACGGGTCTTATCAAACATACAGACCTCATCTCGCAAATCCTGTATACTTTCTTTATCATAAAAACGAAATATTTCTATCTGTAAATCTTCCACTAATCGTGTTTGATCTAAATGAAACACTTTTGGAAATACCATTTTAATATAAGGGTTATTTTTACGTACGCCATCCGAATACTTCACTGTTTTCGTTGGCGATATGGTACAGACAAATGATAAAATTCCATCCTGATAGGAGGGCAGCTTTGCTTTAAAATCTTTTTGCCAGAGTTCATATTTCTTATACTTGCTGACAATGCCTCGATTGTGATACACCATTAGATCCGACTCATCGAATTCAACTTTCATAGTAATCGAAATGGGCTTTTTAGGGTCCACATAATCAGTATCTTTGACTTCACAATCTCCCGATACCAATCGTATTGCATCAATTACTACGGTCTTTCCCGTATTGTTCTTTCCCACAAGAATCAATACGTTCTCGATATCTTCAATCACAAGGCTACGAATCGATTTATAGTTCTCGATCTTAAGATAATTAATCTTCATGCTACCACCCCTAAGCAGAATTTATTTTATTTTCTTTGTCTTCTTGTTCTTGCGTACGGAATAACCAAAGGTACCAACTAATTCACCGAGATCATAGTATTCTCCGTGTGAATATACCACTGGTTTAGCTTCTGCTAAATGAAATTTCCCTTTTTCATCGATATATTTTTCATCTACATTTACTGCTGCTACTTTGGCAATAAACATATGATGAGATCCAAGTGGAATGATTTGCTCTAACTGACACTCGATATTAACTGGACTTTCTCCAATTAACGGTGCAGATACCACTTCTCCTTTTAATGGAGTAAGTCCCATCTCTTTAAATTTATCAATATCCCTTCCTGAACGTACACCACAGAAATCTGTCGCACGTGTAAGGTCTTTTGTTGTTAGATTTATTACAAACTCCTTAGAATTCTTAATCATATCATAGGAGTGTCTTTCTGGTCTTACTGATATATAAACCATAGGTGGATTTGTACATACGGTTCCTGTCCACGCTACCGTAAAGATATTAGGCGCTTTTCCCTCTTCTGCGCAACTTATCATTACGACTGGTAATGGATACACCATATTTCCTGGTTTCCATGTCTGTTTCTTCATTTTCGTCTCCTGTATCTAGCTGTTAGTTCAAACGAACATTTTTTGTGTGTAAAAACATAAAAATACATTTAAACACAACATTATTTATTATATCACAATCTGGTTTTATTAACAATTTTCAATTGCTTTTCTAAGGGCGTTTTTT
>JAUNRX010000225.1 GCA_030539495.1 bacterium
TAGTAGATGGTGTTCTTAGATTCGAACGTAAAGGTCGCGATAAGAAACAAGCTAGTGTTTATCCAGTAGACGCTAAATAGTTAAAGAACAATGAGCCCAAAATCTTGATTTTGTCAGTGATTTTGGGCTTTATTTTATAAAAAGCCCTTTGGGTGTAATAATGCGCACTCACTGTTAGCTAGATGTCGTTTATGCGACCAGGTTCTGGGCGGCAAAGTGTGTTCTCCCTAGAGTCTCTTTAAGTAGCAAATGGGAGAGTCGAAAGCACTTTGATCATATTTTGAATTTTACAATGATTATATAAAAGATACTGTTTGATTGAAGTAGCGTTAAACAGTTAATACTTGATAGATAGAAAGAAGTTATAAGTAACAGAGCATTGATTCAAGCAGAGTGAACGGTGAAAAGTGTAAAGTAATGTTTGGAAGAAGCACGAAAGGTATCATAATAGTGCATTTTGTGTTTATAATAACTAATAAATAAGTACTTTTCCTTTTTCACTATTCACTCTTAACTTTTCTTAAGAATTGAATATTGCGACTGACTTAAAGTAGCTTAATAAAGAGGTGACAATAAATGTTTGCAGATCACGCGAAAATATATATTCGTTCAGGAAAAGGTGGAGACGGTCATGTAAGTTTCCGTCGTGAACTTCATGTTGCTGCCGGTGGACCAGATGGTGGTGACGGTGGTAAAGGTGGAGATTTAATCTTTGAAGTGGACGAAGGTTTAAATACACTTACGGACTTTAGACAAATCCGTAAATACTGTGCAGAAGACGGTGGAAATGGTAGTAAGAAAAACCGCCACGGTGCTGATGGTAAAAGTTTAGTTGTCAAAGTTCCAGAAGGAACTGTTGTCAAAGATGCAGAAACAGGCAAAGTAATTACAGATATGTCTCACGGAAATAAACGTGAAGTTATCTTAAAAGGTGGACGTGGTGGTAAAGGTAACCAGCATTATGCAACTCCTACAATGCAGGTACCAAAATACGCTCAGCCAGGAAAGCCAGCACAAGAATTAAACGTATTACTTGAGTTAAAAGTAATTGCGGACGTAGGTTTAGTAGGATTCCCTAACGTAGGTAAATCTACTTTCTTATCTCGTGTTACAAACGCAAGACCTAAGATTGCAAACTATCATTTCACAACATTAAATCCAAACCTTGGAGTTGTTGATATTGATGGACACAACGGTTTTGTTATTGCCGATATCCCAGGACTTATTGAAGGTGCTGCAGAAGGTATTGGTCTTGGACACGAATTCTTACGTCATATCGAACGTACGAAAGTCATCATCCATATCGTAGATGCTGCATCTACAGAAGGACGTGACCCAATCGAAGACATCAAAGTAATTAACCAGGAACTTATTGCATACAATCCAGAACTTGCAAACCGTCCACAGGTTATTGCTGCAAATAAAACTGATATTTTCTTTGGTGATGAGGAAGAAACAGTACTTACTAAGATGAGAGAAGAATTCGCCCCACAAGGCATTGAAGTATACCCAATCTCAGCTGTTTCCGGTAAAGGTGTCAAAGAATTATTATATAAAGTAAAAGAATTATTAGATAGTATCGATGATACTCCAGTAGTATTCGAACGTGAATTCTTCCCAGAAGAAGAACTTGCAACTTCTGACTTACCATATACTGTAGAAATTACAGAAGAAGGCGTATTCACTGTTGAAGGTCCTAAGATTGAAAGAATGCTTGGTTACACTAATATCGATTCTGAAAAAGGTTTCGAATTCTTCCAACGTTTCTTACGTCAATCAGGTATTATCGACGAGTTAGAAGAAAAAGGAATTCAAGAAGGCGATACTGTTAAGATGTATGGCTTACAATTTGATTATTATAAATAAATATAATTAAATCGTTAGATTATTTTAAGTATAGAAAGAGGATATTATGACTAGTAAACAAAGAGCATATTTAAAAGGATTAGCAATGACAACAAATCCACTTTTCCAAATCGGAAAAGCAAGTTTAACACCTGAAGTAACTACAGCAATCAGCGAAGCGTTAGAAACTCACGAATTAATCAAAATCAGTGTATTAAAAAACTGTATCGATGATCCAAGAGAAATCGCTAACGTTTTAGCGGAAAGAACTCATTCTCAAGTAGTACAAGTAATCGGTAAGAAAATTGTACTTTACAAAGAATCTAAAGACAAAAAGAAAATCGAACTTCCAAAATAATGCAAGGGGTGTGAGCCTAATGCAAGACAAAACGATTGCAGAAAATACAAGAAAACAAAAAATAGGAATTATGGGCGGAACATTTGACCCCATTCATTTGGGACATCTGATCCTCGGTGAAGTGGCATATGAACAGTTAGGCTTAGAGAAAGTCTACTATATGCCATCAGGCAAACCACCTCATAAACAAGATAATACGATTACACCCGATATTAATCGGTGTGCCATGGTAGACCTTGCTATTTTTGATAATGATAAGTTTACCTTATCCTTATTAGAAATCAATCGAGGCGGATTTACGTATACAGCGGATACTCTTCGTGAGTTACACAAGAAGCATCCGGAATGTGAATTTTACTTTATTGTTGGTGGGGACTCATTAGCCTCTTTGGAAAAATGGAGAGAACCAGAGGTCGTATTAAAACTTTGTAGACTTGTTGCTGCTGTAAGAGATGAAGTCGATCAGAACGCAGTTGATACACAAATTGAATATCTCAATGGAAAATACAACTGCGATATCATAAAGTTAAATACTCCGAATATAGAGATTTCATCATCTCTTATTCGTGAGCAGGTAAGAGATCATAAATCTGTGAAGTACTATGTGCCAAGTTTAGTAGAAGAATATATTAAAAAGCACAAATTATATATAGATTAAAGGAGCTTGTTGTTTTATGGAGGATAATGTAAGAGAGCTTTGCGCCTATTTAAAGAAAACACTAAAGCCAAATCGATATGAACATACTATAGGAGTTGCCTACACGGCTGCCAATATGGCCATGCGATATGGAGTAGATATAAAGAGGGCCTTTTTAGCAGGCGTACTACATGATAATGCAAAGAATGTTTCGGATGATGAACTGCTTGAATTTTGTGAGAAAAACAACATTGAGGTAAGAGACATCGAACGAACTAGCAAGTATTTATTACATGCGAAAGTTGGAGCCTATCAGGTAAAACACTTATTTCATATTGAGGACCCGGAAATAGCCAGTGC
>JAUNRX010000226.1 GCA_030539495.1 bacterium
TTTATTATTGTTCCAAGACCTATCATGTTGTTTTTGTCCTTCTTTCTTTTTGGGTGTATGTTGGTATGTAATCTTCATTATGTATATCATGTATTCAGCAAATACCTAAATTAGATATGTTTTATAGAATAAAAAGGGAGATGCATCTCTACACACCTCCCTTTTTATTCTACTTTCTTTAAATAATACTACAGTCTCAGTCTTCCTACACGCTCTTTTGTAGTATTACATTTAACCAGCGCTCATCTCCACGTCCTGGTCTCACATCCGTTGAAATCTGTAAGTCTACTACTTGGAACTGATTTAGCTCTTGTAATAGTTTCTTAAGCTTCTCTTCTGTCATATCTGTAAAATATCGTCCGTTGCGTTCCCCTTCAAACTCTCCGTATTTAAATGAAGTATACACGTATCCGCCGGACTTTAGGGCTGTCGCCATTAATCCAAATACAGTAACTAATTCTTTATATGGTAGATGAAGGATAGAGGAACATGCCCAGATACCATCATAACGGGAGTTCTCCTTTAGTTCCTGAAATAACATATGTTTTACTTTTACCTTTGCAAATGCCTCCGTGGCTTTACACATTTCTAAAGAACCATCCATTGCCTCAACCAAGTACCCCTTCTCCTTAAAGCACTTGGAGTCTCGTCCTGCACCACATCCATAATCTAAAATACATGCATGCTCTGGCAAAAATTCAAGGAAATGATCTTGTATCTTTGAAAAGTCCACATTCTGTGTCGCTTCGGCAAACTCCTTAGCATTAACATCATAAAAATCTAATGTAGCATTATTGTTTTGATTGATCATTGTTCGTTGTCTCCCCTCGTAATTTCGATATTACTACTAGTATAACAAATGACTGTCCTCTTATAAAGTCATTCCTAATGGTACAAGCTTAATCTAGGAAACGACTTCGATAATATCTCATAACTCGAAGATCAATGGCATCCTTCATTTCTGCTGCAAAACCAGGTGCATGAATTACGTCTCTTAACTCTTCTTTGAGGCTAAGTTCATAACCTTCTTTTTCAATAAAGAAGCCTTGTCCACTTTTCAATAAAAACTTGATTGGGTTTTTCTTTGCTTCCTTAATATATCTTTCTCTTGTCCAAGACTCACAGCCATCAGGATTCGTATCACTCAATAAATCTCTATAGTTTAGTCCATCATGATAAAAACTATAGTAGCTCTGATAGATATCTTCTTCGGTTAAATCCATTTTCACATTGCCATCGTTATAAAATGCTAGTAAAATTGGCATCTTATATGACTTTGACATACTTGTAGTTTCAATTAAATGAATGAACTCTTTCCCGATTCCATTTGCTAGCTCTAATCTATCTCCTGAAAGCTCATTTAGACTAGATAAATACTCTATATAGTTTGAAAATGGACTGATTGGCGCATTTTTAAAACACAATTCCAGTATTTCATCTTCCATATAAGTAAATAAATCAATTCTTGTTGGTACCTTACCATCCAGTTCTTCTTTTATTCTGAAATACTCTTCTTTTATTAATTCCTGCTTCTTTACTCCACGCTTTGCCATTGCTTTAAATAAATCTACTAACCTCATGTCAAAGTCTACGATGCAGTCATCCGGAAACTCATAATCTTGTTGATTATTCTTTTCAGCCTCACTCCTGGAGTATTGCTTGCCGCTAAGTAAAAATGGAGCATTACTTGCCTTTTTATAATTTCCTATGAAATCAAGTACATTTAAGTAATCCTTGCCTTTCTCCTTACGAAGCCCACGACCAAGCTGCTGTAAAAAGATTGTTGGGGACTCTGTAGGTCGAAGGAACAGTACCATATCTACGCCCGGAACATCCAAACCTTCATTAAACATATCCACACAAAATAGAATATTTACTTCACCAGTTTTAAGTTTCTTAATCGCCTCGCTGCGCTCCATGGCATATTCGCCCATACTTCCACTATATACTGCTGCAGCCGAAACATTTCTTTCTACAAATGCCTTTGCCATAGCATCCGCATGAGTTCTCGAACAGCAGAAACCAATCGCACAACGAGAACGATATTTCATATAATGCTTATAAATCAGCTCATAGCGTCTTTCATCCATTAACTTTTCCGTAAGCTCTGCTTCCACATAATGTCCTCTCGCCATATGGATTTTATCGTAATCTACAGTATCATCATAAATTCCATAATATCGAAATGGCACCAACATCCCCTTATTAATGGCTTGGTTTAATGTAATCTGATATGGAACAATATAATCACAAAGTTCATAAATATTACGTCCGTCCAAGCGCTCCGGAGTTGCCGTAAGTCCAAGCATGTACTTTGGCTTAAAATACTCAATAATTCGCTTGTACTGATCATTAACGGCATGATGGAACTCATCAATTACAATATAATCAAAGTAATCCCTTGCAAAATAAGTTTCATTTAAATATTCTTCTCTTCCAAGCGTTGCCACAGAAGCAAATATAACAGACTTATCCGTATCTTTCTGCTTTCCGAAGAAAAATCCATAATCCTCAGTTTGTCTTACATTCTTGAAGCTGTCTGCTGCCTGATATAGAATTTCTTCCAGATGTGCAACAAACAGTACTCTCTTGTAGTTAGCCGAGTCGAATGCAGCCAGATAAGTCTTTCCAATCCCTGTAGCTGCATGAACAAGGCCTTTTTTCGCTCCTTCTGCTCTGCTTGCCTTCAAGGCATAGAGTGCTTCAATCTGTGCTCCCCTAGGCTCATAAAGTGCCGTTACATTGGTATCCTTCCACGTAATATCCTTGGCTGCATTTTGCTCATAACTGTCTAAGTCCTTTTGAACGGCAGGCTTCTTCCAGCTCTTTGAATAGGACTCCAGAACTTCATCATCAATTACAATGGAGTGATGATAAAAAAGTTCCTCAAATGTAGCATAGAATTTTTCATAATTCACTTTGTCAAAACTACTGGAAAATCGATAATTCCATTCAATCCCAGAAGTTAACGCACTTCTTGAAATATTAGATGATCCAATATAAATTTCACTGCTCTCTTCATAATGAAAAATGTATGCTTTTGGATGAAATGATCTATGTTGGTCGTTATAAAATCTTAAGTCAACCCTATCATTAAGCTCATTTTTTAATAAACATAGCGCCGAAGGTTGGGTAATCCCAAGATAGTTTCCTGTTAATAGACGAATTTTAACCCCACGATCCAACGCGCGTTTTA
>JAUNRX010000073.1 GCA_030539495.1 bacterium
CTGTTGCAACTGGGCTTGTGTTATGTGCCGCTCTAGCTTCCTCTACTAAATCTCTAGTTGTACAAGCAAATGCGCGAATTTGGTTGTTAGCTGCAGTTGCTCTAACGATATAATCTGCCATATCTATTTTCGTTCCTTTCAATCTAAATCAATTAACTATTGTAAAATTTATTTGCCTGAGTCTGTTCTCTTGCAATAATATACATTCTTTCGCTTGTCTCTTTTACCGGTTCCTTTGTAAATGCATCATAAGCTGCAACAAATTCCATACCAGATTCCTCAATCAGACGTTTTACCGTCTCTAAAGAATATGCCTTTTGGTAATGTGTCTCATCGAAGCGCTTGAAGATATCTTCCTCTTCCAACTCTTCTTCCAGCTCCTCATCTCTTACATAGATGGATAAGGAATACTCATTTACTCCTTCTTCTTTATAGAAGTAGTTGTCCCAAATAAAGCTACAATCTTTTCTGTTCTCAGCAATCGTATTGTTTGCTAAGATGTTTTCATATTTATATGGTGTATTCATATCAAAGATAAATACGCCTTGTTTTTCTAAATAATTATTTGCAAGCTTGAAGACTTTTAATAAATCTTCCTCGCTCATAATATAGTTCATACTGTCGCAAATGCTGACAATCGCATCTACCGTACCATACAACTCGAATTCTCTCATATCCTGCAATAAATATAAGATACCTTCTCGTTTATCATTTTCCGCTTTTTCTTCCTCATCAAATGCATCTGCCTTCTTTTCCATTGCAATTCCCAGCATCTCATCTGCATTATCGATTCCGATCATATCATAACCAACCTTTGCAAGGCGTTCTGTAATGCTTCCTGTTCCACATCCAAGGTCTGCAACTAACCCTTGGTCTACTCCGTACTCTTGTAGTAGCTCGTGGAGATACGATGCCCAGTCATCATATGGAATATTATCCATAAATGCATCGTACACTTGCGCGAATCCTGTATATGCCTGCATATGTCTTCCTCCAATAACAAGTCTTTTGACATATCAATAGTAACAGTATACGCAATAATTGTCAAAATACTTTGTATTTCTTATAGTATATCCACTTTTTAGTCTTTTAACTAAGACAAGCACATTCACCATTTTATTAATGGTAAATGCGCCTGTTCACTATGTTAATATGCCTGTTCCAATACTTTCTTAATGGTATCTAGTATTTTAATTGATGTATATTTTCCGTGATCTGCTACTAAAATATCATCGATAGGGATCTGTGCATATAACTGAGAAGTAATGCTCTCTAAACATGGTTCCAAAAGTGGATATTTTTCTTCAGTTTCTGAATCAAGGTTAAGAAATTTTACTGATGTAACATGATTTTGATCTACCGTCACCTCTAAATCCAAAGTTGCATTTTTTAATTCCATTTTAGAAGTATAGGTGCCCGGCTTATATTTTGAAATTGCTTCCGCTAATGTAGTCTGCACCGGCTCTTCGCTAGCCGTCTGCTGGTCGCGTGTATCTGTTGGCTCTGCTATTTCTGTAGGAACCAGTGCTGGGGTTTCATTACTTTCTTCTGTTTTAATTCCACAGCCTATAGCACCTATGCTTATAACAAGTCCTAGTACAAAACAGACAATTACTCTCTTTTTCATAACTCTTCCCTCCCTAAATTAAGCATCTACTATAATACTATTTTGACTCAGCTATTTCTTATGTGCTATAATTTAATAATATGTGTACTGCATATTCATTTACTACTTCTATCTGAAAGGAGAATTATATGAAAAAGGCACTTTATTGCATGTTTGCTACTAGCATTCTTGTCGTAGGAACTATAACCGGGACAAATGTAAATGCAACAAAGCATTCGACACCGGTTACTAACAACTCCTATTTTACGAATCGTGAATACAACGAGCTTTCTTCTATTAAGCTTATCTGTGGTTCAGATGAATATACGATTACCTCTTACAAAGACATTAAGGAAATCTGCACTTTATTTTCTTCCTTAAAACTCAGTGAATATACCGGGGAAGACGTAATGGGATTTACAACGATTCAATTTATAAAATCAAATGGAGAAAAATGCTCCATTGGACTTACAACTGATCTCATACATATTGATGGTACCTGCTTTTCCATAGATACCGATATTTTATCCAAAATAAGAACTATTACAGAGCAATAACATAAAAAACACCGTACTCCACATTAATAATGGGCTACGGTGTTTTCTTTATTGTTTCTATACCATCTTTTTATAAAGATCCTTTAATGCAGGATATAATTCTTTAAATACTTCATATTTCTTGTTATATTTCTCAACTGTCTCTTGGTCTTGTTCAATTGTGCTTACAATCTGGATTAGCTGATTGCTTGCCTCCTCTACGGATGCATATTGCCCACATCCGACAGCTGCAAGGATTGCAGCACCAAAGGCCGGACCTTCTTCAGAGTTAATCTTGTCCACTTTTACATCTAATATATTTGCAACGATCTTACACCATAATGGACTCTTTGCTCCACCACCAAGAATACGGATACGATCAATCCTCATTCCCAAATTCTTTGTAATCTCAAATGCATCACGAAGAGCAAATGCCACGCCTTCTAATACGGCCTGCGTCATATCTTCTCTTGTAGTATCCAAGGTCATTCCGATAAAGGTTCCTCTTGCATCTGGATCATTATGTGGAGTACGTTCTCCCATTAGATAAGGCAAGAAGAATACATTATTATCCCCAAGTTCTTTGATATTCTCCTGCTCTTTTCCATACTCTTTGGTACGAATGATCTGATCCATCCACCACTTATTACAGGATGCTGCACTTAGCATGCATCCGAGGAAATGATAGTTGCCGGAAGCATCGCAGAAACTATGAAGTGCATTATGATCATCCACTGCAAATTCCTTGGTTGCAATAAATACAGTTCCGCTTGTACCAAGGCTTACCGAACACATGCCATGGCCAACAGTGCCATTTCCAACTGCTGCAACTGCATTATCGCCACCGCCTGCAATCACCTTTGTTTCCTTTCGTAATCCAAGTTCGGCTGCAATCTCTTCCTTCAATGTGCCAACTACCTGATAGCTTTCAAATACTTGTGCCAGCTGTTCTTCTTTTAGCCCGACAATCTCAAGCATTTCTTTAGACCAACGTTTATTCTTCACATCAAATAATAACATGCCGGAAGCATCACTGACATCTGTACAATGCACGCCGGACAGCTTATATGCAATATAGTCTTTTGGAAGCATTAACTTCTTAATCTTTGCAAAGTTCTCTGGTTCATGTTTTTTCACCCACATTACCTTAGGTGCTGTAAATCCTGTAAGCGCCATATTTGCAGTATATTCAGAAATCCTCTTTTGTCCGATTACATGATTTAAATAGTCACATTCTTCGGTTGTACGTCCATCATTCCAAAGAATTGCCGGACGAATTACCTTGTCATTTTCATCAAGGATTACCATTCCATGCATCTGGCCACTAAAGCTAATGCCATCAACCTGTGATTTGTCACAATCCTGAATTAGTTCTTTCATTCCATCCATAACATTAGTGTACCAGTCCTCTGGTGCCTGCTCTGACCAGCCTGGTTTCGGAAAATGAAGAGGATATTCACGAGATACTACGTTCTTAATGTCCCCTTTCTCATCCATCAAAAGCATCTTTACAGAAGATGTTCCTAAATCGATTCCTATGTACAACATGTGTATCACTACCTTCTCTCTTATTATTTTTTACTATCGTTCCCACTTGCTCTATGTACTAAAATGACTCTATTTATCGTCTCTACACAATTGTTTATTTAATAAACTAACTGTCTTAATAATACCAATAAATGTAAGTAATGTCAATTCCATATACGTAGCAAATTACATGGTTTTTAGTCATATTTAGTCTACAAAACTCACATAAAATTAGTTTAGTAGTTTCGCCCATTTTACTAATGCATTATATTATATAAATATCAAAAATACTTTCTTAAATTTAGAAAATATGGTATTCTATGTATATATTTTTCTTTCGATATTTTCGTGAAATTAAGAAGAGAAAAAATGTCATACATAGTTTAATGACTCACTCTATTAAAGAAAGGTTTGGATTTATCAATGGTAATTGGAAGTAAAGAACTTATTAGAGACATTAACAATAATCTTGTCTTAGAAACAATCATTCATAAAAGCCCTATCTCAAGAGCCTCATTATCAAAAGAACTAGGACTTACCAAAGCGACCATTTCTACGATTGTCCAAGACTTAATCGATCGCAAGCTAATTATAGAAATTGGGAGTGACAATACGGAATTAGGAAGAAAACCTATTTTATTAACATTTAACAAACAAGCAGGTCTTGCACTTTGTATTGATATTCAATTAGACTCCTGTACTGCTGTGTTAAGTGATTTACAGGCTGAAACACTCAATTCAGATACCTTTGATTCACCAAAGGATCCTAACGACTTGCCGGATGTACTTTGCTCATATGTAAGAAACATTATGTACAACCTTCCAAATACTGTTTATGGACTTGTTGGCATTACGCTTAGTATCCACGGTGTTACTTATGAGAAAACAATTAAATTCGTCCCTTACTATAATCTTGCAGGCATCGACTTATGCAAACAACTAGAAGATCACTTCCATATTCCTGTTTACATTGAAAATGAAGCAAATCTTTCAGCAATTGGAGAAAACAGCTTTGTCTACGATCATGCAGACCTAGCTTCTGTCAGTGTCCATACCGGTATCGGACTTGGATTAATTATGGGAAATCGCCTTGTAAAAGGATATCGAGGATATACCGGTGAAGTTGGACATACCATTGTCAATATTGATGGCAGACCTTGTCCTTGTGGCAACCATGGATGCCTCGAACAATATGTCTCTCAAAAAGTACTGATGCAGGAATTTGCTGAGAAAAAGGGATTGGATTACGTCACTTTTGATGACTTCTTATCCTACTATCGTGCGGATGATCCAGATGCAAAAGCAATTATTGATACCTTTATCAAATATATGTCCGTTGGACTTAATAATATATTGAATTCATTCAATCCGGAAATCGTAGTCATCAATAGTAATTTTACTTCTAAGCTTCCAGAGCTTACCGATTACATTATTGACGGACTATCTAGTAAGATGAATAACTTTGGAAGTGTCAAGGCTTCCTCACTAGAAGGCAAAGCTTCTATGCTTGGCGGTCTATGCGTTGCCATAAGGAACTTCCTTGGTATTACCTTCCTTCGATTACAGAGGGTAAGTAACGCACATGTAAAATCAGATACAACGTCATAGATTTTACATTCTTCACTTACTCTAGCGCACTACTTAGAGGAAAGATTGAAAACCATCGGTGTTCATTTTAATCGATATCCGTTAACGACGCTTTTCGGATATCGGATTAGTGTGAATAGGTCCTGTTCTTTAAGGACTTGCACGAATGAACACTAATCGTTTCCTTCAGCTGTGGATGAAAGCCTGATTTCATCCACAGCTTGGCGACTTTGTCGATAAAAAAGAGGGATATGTATTAATTACATATCCCTCTTTTTTATTCCCCCAAAGTTTCATCATCTTCCGACAACTCCACTTTTTCTGTTTGCTCATAAAACTGCTTTAACCACTCTTGATTATCTGTTACTTTCTCCTCTTTAGGAAACTCCGGCTGCTTGGCTATCTCTTCTTTCACTTGACTGATTGGAAATGCCACAATTACTTTAAACAAGTCACCATCTATTTCAACTTTCATCGTTCCCCCCTGTGCCTCTACCAGTCCTTTTGCAATGGCAAGGCCAAGACCGCTTCCTTCTGTATTACGGGAAACATCTCCACGGACAAAACGCTCCATTAGACGGCTTCCATCAAAGTTTAACTCATTTGCTGAGATATTCTTCACCGTAATGATCCCCTTGTCTTCCTGCTCGGCTACCGATACATAGACTCTTGTATTCGGCATTGCATATTTAATCAAGTTTCCATATAAGTTCTCAAGAATGCGGTAAGTCCTTTGACTATCTAAATAGCAAATCACATGTTCCTTTTGGAACTCATTTTTCACCATTAATGGCACTTCTTCTAATTTATCCTGAAACTCTACAAATACCTCTTTTGTCAAGGTCACAAGATCAAGATTTTGATAATTTAGCACAATATTCTTTGTCGTCGTCTTGCTCATTTCAAATAGATCTTCAATCAATACTTTTAATCGCTGTGACTTACGGTCCAGGATATCAATATACTCTCCCTGCTGTTCCTTTGTAAGGGCAGGATCCTTTAATAAATCCACATAGGTGATGATAGACGTTAATGGTGTCTTTAAATCATGGGATACATTTGTGATCAGCTCAGTCTTAAGGCTCTGGCTCTTTACTTCTTCCTCTACTGCATTTTTCAGGCCATCTTTAATGTGATTGATATCTTCTTTTAATGGATTAAAGATGCCAAGTTCCTCTTCAATGGATGTCTCCAAGTTACCGTCTG
Source organism: bacterium (assembly GCA_030539495.1). Lineage (GTDB taxonomy): Bacteria > Bacillota > Clostridia > Lachnospirales > Lachnospiraceae > KM106-2. The sequence continues at coordinate 6,463 of JAUNRX010000073.1, forward strand.
CAATGATCTTGGTCTTTGCTGAAAGTGTGCTGTAATCTTTTTGTATCTCCAAATATCGTTTTCGTAAAATTACAAAGATTACAAGATTATATGCGATAGATAAAAATGCGCCGAATATCCAGATACAACATAGGAAGAATGTGATTGCACCATGTACTACTAGAAGCAGTACTAATTTCTTGGTTTCCTCTTTGGAAAGATCCAACGTTGTAAAGAAACGAAAGGCTCCTTTTATCTTTCTATGGTTCCATCGAATAAGGCGAATGATCAAGCAGTTCTCTTTTAGATACTTAATTATTCCTATATGAAACATATTCTTTATAATCATTATCATGAATACCGCTGCTGTAAGGCATAGGAAGACACAGATAAACTGTACTCCGTAAATAATGATGTCACTGGCTGTTCCTGTAATGGCTATTTCCTGTAGCTCTTGATACACTGTAGTACTATTAAAGAATGGGAGAACCCCTATCACAGTAAATACTACCCCAACCACTGAAAATCCAATCAATACCGCCAGTATCTCTACCGGTATTCGAAGAACCACTCTGGTTGCTGCCATTACACGTTCATTTCTATAAGGCAATACCATTGTGATGAATGCCATAAGGGCCATTGCCGCTAAGATACTAAGCGCAGTTAACATCTCTACCAGGTTACGTTTGGAGTAATTCACCATACTATAGATACTGTCATAATAGGTGAGGTTCTCTTTTACTGCATAGACATAGGTCATATTCTTAACTGGTTTGAGCAGAGGGCGGTCTCCATAATCCGGAAACTGTTTCGACGTATCCGAATCCGACCAGATCGTGACGTTTCCCTGGGTATCTTCTTCGTAGTTTATGTCAGGCTCATTAAGGTGCTCATATCTATTCCATTCATCCACTGTCATGGTCTGTTTCTTTCTAAAATAATCGTAAACCGTAAACTCTCTATTGTTTACAAAATTATTTAGATAGTTTTCTAACTGCTCCTGGTCTGCTCCTTTTACATAATCAATGTTCACTAGACCCTTTTCATTTACTGAGTATACTAGATAAAAATCATATCCATCGGTAAGGCTTTGCACATTTGCATTTTTGATTGCAGATGCTAATGCCTGATTATTGGTTGCTGTCTTATTGCTCTCATTATTTACTGCATAGTACTCTAGATTTAACAGATTGTCTTTTAAGTTATTCTTATATCGGTCAATTACCTTGGTAAAATCACTTTTTACCAGTTCCTGATCGGACGTGGAAATTTTTGATAGATCCAGATAGTTATTGATCATGAGCTCTTTATGATTGGGCTTTTCCGTTGTCTGATCAAGCAATGCATAATTGGTCTTTCCTAGATCATTGAAAAAGTTTTGATCATTGTATCCATCAAAATGCTTATTTACATTTTTCCCGACATTTGGATATAAGGCTATAAATACTACCGTGATCAGTGCCATTATTCCCACAAAGATCATGCTTAAGCCGTAATTAATCCGTACTAGTAAATCATCATTTTTTATTTCGTTATTCTTATTGGCTTTCAATTTTATATCCTACCCCCCACACGACTTTTAGGTATTTTGGCTGTTTCGGATTAATCTCGATTTTCTCACGAATTCTTCGAATATGAACCATGATCGTATCGGTATTGATCGCAATCTCATTCCATACCTTTTCATAAATTTCCTCGGCTGAAAACACTCGGTTTGGGTTCTTCATAAGAAGATGCAGTATCTTAAATTCCATTGGAGTAAGCTTGACGAATTCGCCATCTACGGTTAGCTCCATGCTCTCCGTATTAAGCTCTAATCCACCGATGCGATAGATATGGTCGTTTACTTCCTTTTTATTTACTGCGGATAGGTATCTTTGATATCTCCTTAACTGGGAGTTTACTCTGGCAATTAGTTCAATTGGCTGAAATGGCTTGGTCATATAATCATCAGCTCCAAGATTTAAACCGGTTACCTTGTCCATATCCTCTGACTTTGCGGAAAGCATAATCACAGGGAAATCATAGCTCTGGCGTAAGCGAGTCACCATTGTAATTCCATCCATCCTTGGCATCATGATATCCACGATTGCCAAATGGATTTCCTGCTGTTTTATGACTTCTAACCCTTGTAAGCCATCGTATGCTTTAAACACTTGGTATCCTTGATTTTTCAAGTAAATTGCGATACCGTCTGCAATCTCTTTTTCGTCTTCTACTACTAAAATATTATATGAGTTCATCCTTTTCTCTCCATTTTCCCTTGCTGATTATTCGTTTCTTTCTATCATATCGTTTTCGACCTGATTTCTCAAGCCTCAGCAATGGATTGGCTCCTCCTTACCTTTGTTTTCATCCTGAAACCATTATAGCCAATACAACGAAATATTCCCCTCATAAAAAGAAGAAGGATTTCTTAACATTTCGTAAGAAATCCCTCTTAATTCTTTTATATTCAATTTGAAACAATGAATTAGCAGGTTGCTTTTTGTTCTTCCTTTTGCTTTAACTCACGTTTCTTCTTTGTAATCAATCCGCCAATCCTACCTGTCTCTTTGGCACTTAGTGACTTCCATCCAGTCTCCATTACCTTGTCAAACAGGCCTAATTCCTTTGCAATCTCATACTTCATTAATTCTTCTGGTTTCAATTTATTAAAATCGATTGGCTTGTCATCTACAGGATTTGTTTGTTTCTTCGTCATAAGGGCACCCCCTTCCTTTCTAGATACAGTATGTCCGTATTCTAGCGTTTTAAACAAGGGGTACCCAAAAATAACAATTAAACGTTTACTTCGATTGCTTTTTCAAGATAAAGAGAATAAATGTAGACCTCTTTTACCTTTTTATGCGTCATCTGTTCCAATGCCTGTTTATAGTACTGAAGCTGTGTCTCATAGCGTTTTGCAAGGAAGTATGGCGACTTCACATGATCCGTCTTATAGTCAAGTAATACAATCTCATCGCCCTCTTCAAAATAAAGATCGATAATACCTTGAACTAAGATCATTTCATCGCTTTCATATCTTTGATTGATTGTCCTTGCAGGCTGTCCAATTACAAACTGCTGCTCTTTGGATAACGTCTTAGCAAGTGCTGCCTCTACAATACGTTTTCCCAATGGACTTTCTATAAAATGAAGGATTCGTTTTGGATCAATGACTTCATACTCTTCTTTTGTAAATACTTCTTTTAATACCATTTTATCTAACTGGATCTTAATGTCTTGTAACGTAGATGCGTATCTAAAGTCAAGAAGCTCTAAAATTCTGTGGTACAATGTTCCTACTTCTGCTCCCTGCATTACATGCTTTGAGTCTTCCTGGTCTCTCTTCTTAATAAATTCAGGAATGACATGGACCATATCTTTATAAAGTTCTTCCTCTGTATCATTTACCGGTGCTTCCTCAAACTCGATTTCATCCTCACCATCTTCGGCTTCCATGTTCCAGATATCTTCCTCTTTTGGAGGCTCATACTGAAGTACTACGCTTTCCTCATCTTCGGTCTGCATGCTTAATTTCTTAAGCTCACTTACACTTACCTTACTGTGGATTGTCGTATCGGCCTTAAATGGATATTCATAGCTTAGACGTTCCTGAAGTTCCTTATGAATCGTTTCGTCATACACCGTATCTGTATCAAATGCTCTTAACTCTTCTTTTATCATGCTTCGTTTTACAGCCTCGATGACCTCGCTGTGAATAAGCGTTCCTGCATTTTCAAAACGTACGGTAAATGGGAATCTCTCGCCTAAGTCATTTAATGCTTCGAGGTAGTCATTTACATCCGCCTGAGAAAAGTCTTCTACGATGGCACGAAGCTCCTTCACGGCTTCTATAAAGGCAGGATGTGCCTTCATTGCTTCTAATACCCAGTCTTGATAGCTGGCTGCACTGGTAAGAGCCTGATAGGATAAATGCGCCTCTTCCTTTTCAAACAGGTTACAGTTCTTCATCTTATCCACAATATTTTTCATATAGCCGGTCATAATCAACTTCTCTTTTGCTCTTGTAAGGGCAACGTAAAGGACACGAAGTTCTTCTGCCTGATTCTCCAGCATAATGATACGCTGAATTACCTTCTTCATAAGGGTTGGCGACTTAATACGATATTTCTTATTGATATAATCCGGACCAAGTCCTAAATCTGCATGAAGTACCAAACGGCTCTTTGCATCCTGGTTATTCATCTTCTTGCTCATTCCCGATACAAATACAATTGGGAATTCCAAGCCTTTTGACTTATGGATACTCATAATGCGGACAGCTTCATCGGACTCACTTCCTACACTTGCTTCTCCATAATCAATCTCATATTTTTCAAGCTTTTCAATATAGCGGTTAAAGTCAAACAAACCAGAATAACTAGTAGACTCAAAGTCAATGGCACGCTGGATCAACATGTCTACATTGGAAGCACGTCGCTCTCCTGCCGGCATTGCCTTTACATAGTAGTAGTAATTCGTATCTTCTATAATCTGACTAATTAACTCATAAATCGGTGTGTAACCCACAATGCCTCGGTATTTATCAAGGAAATTAAACAATGCATCCACTTTTCTTAATAACAGAGGGTCTTCTCCATTGCCACGATACCAAACCAGATTGTCGTAGAGCTCCATATCCTTATGCCCGATCTTTAACTTGGCAAGCTCTTCACTTGTCATATTGAAAATCGGACTGTGTATCACTGCTGCCAATGGAATTTCCTGACGAGGATTATCCAGTACCTTTAGGATATTTAAGATCGTACGGATTTCCATTGTGCTAAAGTAACCGGACTGGGTATCTGCATACGCCGGAATGCCTTCGGATAATAATACATCTACAAAGACATCACTCCATCCGGTCATACTACGAAATAGAATTACGATATCCGATAGTCTTGCCGTTCTAAGACAGGCGTTTCCGTCCTTATCCTTACCTACTACTTTAAGTCCCGTCTTTTCATCGGTTAACTCTTTAATTCGTTTTGCTACGGCTTTGGCTTCTAACTCTTTTACCGTATAATCACTTAATGAATTTGGACTGCCTTCCGGATTATCGTCATCCGTCAGCTCTTCTCCCTGCTCTCTTGCCTTACGTGCAAGCTCTTCTTTTTCCTCTGAAGTAAGTTCGGTAATCTCACCGACTACTAGGACTTCCGTATCTTTTGACACACCCTCCTCTTCAATAAAGCTTGCTCCTACATGGAGGGCTGCCTTTTCATCATAGGTAATGTCACCAAGATTCTTTACCATAATCTTTTCAAAAATATAGTTAATTGGATCCAGGACACATGCTCGGCTTCTAAAATTCTTATGAAGATCGATACGCTGATACTTGGAGTCCTCTAAGCTGTAGCTCTCATACTTCTTCATAAATAGTTCCGGTCTTGCCATACGGAACTTATAGATACTCTGCTTTACATCCCCAACCATAAATACATTTGGCATCCCTAAGCGTTCCTTCGAAATGCTGGTAAGGATGGTTTCCTGTACAAAGTTGGAATCCTGATACTCATCAATTAGGATTTCATCATAAAATTCGCTAAGCTCCATGGCAACCGTAGAAGGTACCACTTCACCTTCTTCATTTTTATTTACTAAGATATTTAACGCCAAATGCTCTAAATCATTAAAGTCAAGAATTCCCTTTTCTTCCTTTACTGCCTTAAATTCATCCGTAAACTGGATGGTTAAGTCAATCAGTGCATTCATTGCCGGTCTTGCACCTGCAATATCCGCTAACATTTCATCCACTGGCTGGAAGAAGTAAGCCTTTTGAATATCGGTCAATCCCTTCTTGATGCCATCACGGATCTTCTTTACTTCTTCCTTCTTATCCGGATTAATGGAAGAATCACGTTTCGTTGGGAGTCTTCCAAATGTAAGGTCTTCAAATGCCTCTGCAAGTTCTCCATAATTCTTCTTCTCAATAATTCGCTCTAGCTGCTCAATCTCAGCCGTAATATTTGCCTCATACTGATAAGGGCCGTCTGGCTCTAAACAGATTTCCTTGGCACGCTCATACTGGGCAATATAGTCATTTAGAATTAATTCTATATACGTTAACAGCTGTGCCATCCAATCCGTCTTTTCCAAGTCCTCTGCTTCGGTTACATCAAATGCAGTGCGCATCTGTTCTAACCATTCTTTTGGCCAAGGATAGCTGACAGAAAAATGATACAACTGTAAGATCAGTCCTTCTAACTGACTATCACTCTTTCCGGATGCATAGCTTTCGACTAATTCTACAAACTCAGGAGACAATTCCTCGTACTTCTCTTCTAGCAACGTCTCTACTACATCGGACTGCATCAGCTTTAATTCCGCATCATCCCCAATACGGAAGGATGGATCTAAATCAATCGTATTAAAATAATTACGGATGACATTTAAACAAAAGCTGTGGATCGTCGTAATCTGCGCACTATGGATTAATGCCATCTGCTTTTGCAACTGTTCATTATCCGGTTCTTCATTTAACTTCTTCTCTACCGCCTTGGAGATACGGTCACGCATCTCACTTGCTGCTGCATTGGTAAAGGTTACGATTAACAGGTGGTCGATATCTACAGGATGCTCGCTGTCGGTAATCATCTTAATGATACGCTCTACTAAGACTGCTGTCTTACCGGAACCTGCCGCCGCAGATACTAAGATATTACGATTTCTAAGGTCAATGACCTTCTGCTGGTCCTCGGTCCATGATACACTACTCATCCTTTTCGCCCTCCTCTTCTTCTTTTATAGTCTCTTTCATTAGCTCAAATACCTCGTCCTCTTTGTATTTGATTAACTTACGGTATTCACTGCCCGGAAGTTTTTGATCAAATCCGCAGATTCCCTTATAATCACAGTAGTCACAAGCAGTTCTTGTCCCCATCTTATAAGGCTCAAGGCGAATTCCACCATCTACGATCTCATTTCCATAGTCCTTTACCTTGTCCATAACGAACTCACACATTGCCTTAAATGACGCATTGCTTACCGTACTGGAACGTTTGGAGAAGGCTCCTACCTTGGTTGTCTCTACAGGAATGACTTTTGACTTGGTACTTGCCTTTAATGGTACGTCCTGATCTACAAATGCATGGTCCATTGCCTTGATGACTTCTTCTTTTTCATTTACAAAGCCATCTAGCTTTAACTCACTAAGAAGTTCTTCGTTGATTTCCTCTTCCCACTCTTTGCTATGGCCCCCATTTTCCTGCTTTTCCTTTGTAAAACGGTCTAACTTTTTCTCTACTAAAGGATCATCAATATTGTAGTAAAAGATACCGGCCGGAATGATCACCTTTTCTGGTTCTTGCTTCTGCTCTAACTCCATGGCTGCATTTAAATACACCACTAACTGAAGCTGTAATCCATGATAAAGCTTGGCCATATCAATTGCCGTGCTTCCTGTCTTATAATCCACGATTCGAAGATATACGTTCTTATCATCTTCCATCGTATCTACACGGTCGATACGTCCTTGTAAATACATATTGGATCCGTCTTTTAATGGTACATTGATACTTTGAATTTGATCTAGTCTTGAGAACTGTAACTCAAATCCCTTTGGCTCAAAATCACCACTCTTTACATGTTCACAAAGCGCCCAAACCGTACGGTTTGTAATACGCTCAACTCTTTGAATCATATATTCATTACGTTTGGAGCTTAATAATACGGTATTGTTGAAGTTGACTGCTGCCTCTTCCACGCATTGGTGTACCAGCTCTTCTCTTACTTCTTCCGGCACATCGCTCCATCCATAGTTACTTGCGTGAAGCTTGTGGGCAAACAGCTCCATGGTATTATGGAAAATGGTTCCCACGTCCGGTACGGTAATCTGGTATTCCTGACGTTTTTCAATGTTTAATCCATACATTAAGAAATGGGCATACGCACATGCTGCATATTTCTCAAGTCTTGTTACACTGTTTGACAGACTGTCTCCATACAATGCCTTGGCTACCGCGCGGCTTAAGGAAAGCTCCTGCTTTTCATAACAGCTTCCGTCAATTAATAACTCTACTAGCTCTGCATACTGATCCTGTTTCTTATACCAGGCAAATAGTTCATTCCATAAGGATGGCATACTCTCCTTATACTCACGAAGTCCGTGAATCATATAATCAAGTCCCTTATCGGCACCTAAGATTGCCTGAATGCTGTCATCATATTGTAGTAACGATAAGTCCACGGTAGGAAGCTTTGGAAATACTGCCTTAAGCTTGCTAATCAGATAAGAGGCACGAATTGCCTTACCATTATTTCCAACCTTGCTATAAAGGACATATAACTTATTGGTTGGCTTCGTCATGTTTAAATATAGATAGAACTGCTCCGTATATCCATTCTGGCGTCTTGTTGGAGCCATTTCCATGTTATTTTCCACTAACAGCTCACGTTCCATATCGGAAATAATTCCGCCTGCCGCTGCACTCTTTGGAATGATACCATCATTTACCCCTAAGAAAAATAATGCCTTAATATCCTTTAAACGGGTACGCTCGATATCACCGATTACAATCTGATCAATTCCTGGTGGAATCAATCCAACCTTGGCTTCTTCCAGACCGCTTTCTAATAACTCCTTATACTCCTTACAAGTAATCTTTTCATCTCCAAGAAGCTCAACCATCTTGTCAAACAGCTCCATTAAGATGCCATAGATTTGCTTGTATTCTTTGGCAAGAAGAGGTTCTCCTGCTTCCTCAAACTTTTCACGGTAACACTCTACCTTTTCCTCGATCTTATGGGCACAAAGGAAATCATAGAGCGCTGTTGTAATTGCCGTTACCGTATTATTCTTTGCCATAAGGAGTTCACGAAGAGGCTTTAATGTTCCGATTACCTTTTCACGCAATGCATTTAAATATTCAAGATCGATTTCACCTTTGCTTTTATACGTTCTCTTCCACTCTTTGTTCCAACCGGAAAATCCTCTTATCCCCACGGCAAGCACATAGTTTTCCAGTTTGTCCACATCTTCCTTCTCCATATCCACGAAGTCATTTCGAAGGAAACGGAACATACTTTCATACATAAAGTCTCTGCTCATTAATTCCAGTAAGGAACGGAGTAATTTCACCATTGGATTTGCCAATACTTCTTTTTTCAAATCCAAGAAACAAGGAATGTTCATCTTATCATATGCCTTGTAAAGCTTGGTTCCATACGTTCCAATATCACCGGTTACAACTGCAATATCCTTATAACGATATCCATGCTCACTAGTCAGGCGCATAATTTCCTTAACGGTATAATCCACTTCTTCATCTGCATCTTTTGCTAACAACAGCTTAATATCTTCCGTTTCTTCCTCATATTTGTTGTATGGATAACGGAATAAGTTGTGTTCCAATGCCTGAAGCTCTTTTGACTCACGGAAACGGTATGGCGGCTTTCCTGGGTTTACATAGATATGTTTCTCAATCTTGACATTAGCTTCTTCTGCCAGACTGCATAGTTTGTTAATATACTGCTTTGACATGGCAAATAACTCGAACTCATTGCTTTTTCCAATGCTCTCTCGCTCATCGATCGTAACGGTTACGACTACCTTCCTGCAAAGTCCCATTAACTGCTGTACTAATTTATACTGAATTGGAGTAAATCCGGTAAACCCATCAAAACAGATCACACTGTTTCTTAATACTTTGGACTCTCCGGCTACTTCACATAATACGTCTAAAACTTCTTCTGCCGTAATATATTTATCACTTAAAAATTCTTTAAATCCCTCATAAATCGTCTTCATATCTGTAAGCTTTCCCGCTAACATCGGACGGTTTTTTACCTTTTCTGTAATCTGTCCCAGTTCCTCTGGTCCAATACTATATTGGTATAACTCGGATAAAAATGATTTTAGTTCACTAATAAATCCTGTCTTTCTTACATTATTTTGAAAGAGGATCAGTTCATCACGCTTTGCGGCAATGACTTTTCGTAAAATCATGCTCTTACCGGTATCTTCAAGCACTAAACGATTTTTTGTATTGGTTTCTTCAAATACACGATATGCTAAACGTAAGAAACTCAAGATATCTATATTAAGAATTCCGTGATCCGGATGCATGGTCACAAGGTCTTTTTGTGTCTGCATGGTAAACTGTTCCGGAACAATTACGATATAGTTATGATCTTTGTGTTCCATGGACTCATGAATTAATCTTTCATAAACAGTATGACTTTTTCCTGCTCCACTGCTTCCTAACACTAATTGTAAAGACATTTCTTCTCCTCCTTTTGGGCATTTTCCCATATGAGTTATTATAAAGGATTTTGTGTGAAACTTGTATACAATTCAAATAAAATTGTACCAAAAACAATCATAAATCAGATTAGCCTCTAATATGTTTATATAGAGTAAAGCTTAAATGTTTCATTTGATAGTACATAGTCAATGAATCAAGTTAATTGGAGGATGAAAGATGTCAAAAACCAAAATTGTTGTCT
>JAUNRX010000074.1 GCA_030539495.1 bacterium
TTTTTAATACATAGGAGGCTTCTTGAAGAGAAGTTTCCTATGTATTAAAAAAGAGGAGTTTCATAACAATGCTATTGTTAGAAACTCCTCTCAGCTTATCGATTAAAATGAAAACCGATGGCTTTCAAACTTTCCCCCACGTAGTACGCTAGAGAGAGAACAAAATACTTTAGTTCGACACTGGTATGACTAGGTCTACGTTTGACGTACATAAATGAAAAAACATTACTTCTTAAATTGTGTCACCTTCTCCAAAGTAAAGGGTCTCAAACTCTGAGATAGACATTGGTTTTGCATAGAAATAGCCCTGACCTTTGGTACAGTTGCAAGCATTTAAAAACTCTACATGCTCTTCATTTTCAATGCCCTCGGCAGTCACATCTAACATAAGTTCGTGGATCATTCGAATCGAAGACTGAATGATAATCTTTCCACGCGCATTTTCAGAGATATCATCAAAAAATAGACGATCCAGTTTAACAATATCGATTGGCATATTCTTCAACATATTTAAAGAAGAATAACCGCTGCCGAAATCGTCCATTAACAAAATAAAGCCTTGTTCCTTTAATCGACGCATCAGCGTTAATAATAAGTCTCCGTCTCCCGTAAACATACTCTCCGTAAATTCCAGCTGCAACAAATATCTTGGAATTTCATATTTTTCTACAAGATTCACCAGCTTCTGTACAAAATTAATATCATACGTATGGACTCTTGAAATATTTACGGATAACGGAATCTCGTAGCCCCTTTTATACCAGTTACGAAGCACTTTACATGCCTCTTCCCAGATAAACTCATCTAACTGAATAATAAATCCGTTTTTTTCGAATAACGGAATAAACTTATCTGGATAAATCATGCCTCGTTCCGGATGCTCCCAGCGAACTAATGCCTCGCCTCCTAGAATCTCACCTGTTCTGAGATCATAGGATGGCTGAAGATACATTTCAAACTGACCGCTTCTTAATGCTTCATCCATCTCATTTTCAATTAACTGCTGTTCCATGAGCTGACTACGATACTCCTCATTATAAAATGCATAATGCTGCATTGTAAGGCCTTTTACACTATATTCTGCAAGCCTTGCTCGATCACACATAAGACGTACCGGAAGAGTACGATCATTAATCTGATACACTCCAAAGGAAAGCTTTAAATTTCCCTTTCTCCTAAAGATTTCAATACACTCACTACGTATAGTTTCAATTACATCAAGAATTTCCTGATTTGTTGAATACGATAGAAATACAATGAATTGATCCGACTGATAACGGGAACATAGCTTATCCTCTGCCTGTAAGGAGCGTAACACGTCTGCAATCTGTATTAGAACATTTTCTGTTACCTTTTCACCATACATATCATTAAAGATACGGAAGCGATTTATGTTAAACGTAATAAATGCAAAATTCTTGTCTTTATATTGGTTTAGGATATTACGCACCATAAAGAATAATTTGCTGTATTTATATAGACCAGTCATAGAATCATAATAAATTTCTTCTGCTAATTCTTTCTCGTACGTAGAGTGCCTTGAGGTATTCCAAATTTCCAGTTTCTCAATATTAAGATTATCTACGTCTTTCACTAGAAATGTACAACAAATATCCTCTTCTTCATTTACAAAGTGATTGATTACCTCTACGACATACCAGCAAAATGCATTTCTTCCGCTATAAAGGCGAATATATGTCTCAAAGCGCTCTTTTCCTTGCTTTAAGAGATTTTTAAAGTTTTCAATATTTGCAAACTGCTGGAATTCTTCTTTTTCCTTCTTACTGATAATCTCATTTTCCACATGTTCGTAAAGCTGTGTAAATGTCTTGAACTGGTGCTCTTGATACAACTGGCTTCCTCTATGGTAACATTCCACCTGATCCTTTGTTAAATTGACATAATAAATCTGCTTATAATTTCCTAATACCTGGGTTGCTAGCTGAACAGAACGATTTTCTTTCGTTTCATGCAGCTTCGCCTCCATAGTTACCCGTTCTTCTTCCGTAATAACTACAATATCCTTCTGTGCTTCGTCATCCAGCTCACTATAGCTTACAAAAGTATTCTTTCCTCTTCGTTTTGCCTGATAAAGAGCGGCATCTGCAGTGTGGTATAAAAGGTCGAAATCAACTTCTCCCTCTTTGATTACTGTCATCCCTACACTTATGCTTACCTGATGGAAGGAGTTCGTAATACACTCGCAAATATGTCTTGCTTTTTCAGAAACCGTTGATTCTTCCTGAATCTCTTTGAGGAAAATGATAAATTCATCTCCTCCCAGACGTCCGATGATATCATCTTTATGAAACTCTTGCTTTAATAGGGCACTGATTTTCAAAAGGACGGCATCTCCCGTTCCATGTCCATAATTGTCATTAATGGCTTTGAAATTATCGATATCTATAATAAGCAATGACGGCAAGAACTGATTTTTATTTTCTTTTAAATACTCATTTATTTCATTTTTGGCATGCTGACGATTACTGACCTTTGTCAATGCATCCATCCTAGCCTCTTGTAATAGGGTCTCTTCATGTTTCTTATAATCGGTTGCGTCACTAATTCTACCGACCACAAGCTCTATCTTTCCGAACTGATCATATAAGGCCTTCCCAATAACATAGAGCCACTGCTCTGTCCCATTTGGATGTATGAAACATAGGTGCTCTTCCTCAGAATATAGGCGATTTAAACTAAACTCCCTCTTCAGTTCGTTAAAACGCATCTTACTGTCTTCTGTAAGATATGCTCCATTAATGCTTCCATGTTCCATTATGTTCAGGTAATTGTGTATCTTTTCTGGTCTCTTTATACTGCCTTCTCCGGTACTGAAATAATGAATGGTGTCTCGTTTTACATCGTATTCATACACCAATTCTGATGTTACTGACAACACAATCTCGTATCTTTGCTGAATTGACTTTAACTCCTGCAAACTTACCACATTATCTGTCACATCCGTCAAAACACAGTACATTGCATTTCCTTCAGAACTACTGTCTATTCGAACGATACGTACATCATACCATAATGTTCTGCCATCTACTGTGCGAAATCTCATTTGTTTGCTAAATGTATTATTTATCAATTCATTTTCCAGAACATAGAAAAGCTTTCTCTTATCCTCATGTTCGATACAATCTAAAAACGATTTGGGATAACCAAATATAGTATTAAAGTTCTCATTTGACCAAATAATTGCATAGTCATTTTCACTATCGATACGAGCAATACAGCTCTCTACACTTTCTACCAGTCTTACTAAGTCTAGTTTTTCCGCTTTCTCTTCATGAGCCAGCTTTCTTGTATAAGTTATATCTGTAATTAACAAATTAAAAATTGGATACTTAATATCGATTAAGTGATCTGTATAATTTGCTTTTATCATAAACCACCGATTACAAGTGTATGAATAGAATTCAAAGCTAAAATGTTTTTCGCCTCTTTGTATGCCTGCACACAAAATATGCATCTGCTCAAAAAACCTGCTATCATCCTTAATCACACTTAGTATGTTTTCATCCTCTATAAAAAGACTTTCCACTACAGCAATCTGCTGTTCATAAACGGCAATTCTCACAACATAACTAGTAATCGAATTAGAGGGTACTGTAAAACGCTGCATACAATCTACATTACGCGTCTTATCATTCACCATACTTATATTCCTCCTGACTCATCTTCTCACTCAGTATAGCGGAGTTTAAGATTTTACACAAGAAAAAACGACTTTTTTCGTAAATGTTTTACTTATTTCGTCAACTTTTTTATATATGTTTTTGTTTTCTTCCAAATTTATGTATCGTATTCCGTACTTACTAAGGAACACACAATTTACCCATGCCGAAGCTAGGTAGGAAATCCTTTGGGCATATATAAAATTTCTAACCTTCCTTGCGCAATTTCCTATAAAAAAAAGTGCCAGATCATCTTATAAACTAAGAGATTACTGACACTTTTATGGTCTTATTTATTCACTTTAAACAATGCAAAACGATAGTCATCCACTGGTTCCCAATAGGAATCGTCAATTAACGTATAATTCGTGAACAGATCTGGACACTCTGCAAAATCACTTAATGGGCGATTACGGCCAAAACGAACTAATACATAGTCGACTGCCTTTGCACGAATTAAATCTTCCTGTGCATCAAACATTTCCGGAAATACGGTTCTAGGGATATTCTGACGACAGAAGAACTTCGTTGGTGGAAGTGGACTTTCTGACATTAAATAAACCCCGCAATCAAGGAAATTGTAATTTAGCACAGTTGCATGTTCTTCTTTTATAATCTTTGCAATGCGAGCTTGTGGATAGTAGTCTGCCTTCTTAAAGTAATAAGGGGCACAATTACTAAATCCAATAATGCTTACAATATAGATGACAACTGCAATTGCAATCGTACGTGTTCTATTCTGCATTAGCTTCTCAATTTGCTTTTCCAATAACTTAATCCATGCAATTACACCAAATACGGTAAAAGATGCAACGATTAAAAGGTAGTACTTATATCTTGTCCCACCGATAAATACAAATACATAGGTGAAGACCACCATTGCAATAAGGCTGATCTTATGCCATTTGTTCTCTAATAGTTGTTTGGAACGGCAAAAATAAATTACTCCTAACAATACTGTAGGCATCATAACCGGATTCCATAAAATATCCTGAGTAAAGAAAATTTCTACCCTTCTCATAAAGGAAACATGAGTAGAGTAAAGGCTAATATTTGTGTAGAAATATGCCCATAAAAAATCATCCATTGAATTTGTTACTACTGCATATGCAATATACGGAAGCGTTGCCACAATCATTCCCACAAGAAAGATTAACGCTGCCTTTACGGCATGTAAAAAATCTTTACGACTTATCATTGTAATTCCTACAATGATACACCATGCAATATAAAAGCCTAACATTGTGTATTTAATCCAAAGGATGGAAGCCGCAAGAATACCATTGATAAACATAAGCTTGGTACTCATCACTTCTTCATCACTCTTTAAATAGCTCATAACATGATAGATTGCAATCATGTAAAAGGTCATAATGAACTCTTCTGCATTATCACCACGGCTATAGCAGAATGTCGTTACAATAATTAGGCCTGTTGCAGCCGGTACTAGGTAACGATATTTATCTCCTAGATACAAGCCTCTAATTTTCCCAACATAATATAATATCACTGTAAAGTTAATTATCTGAAGTAAATAAACGCCATACATGTTCTTGCTGCTGATCAATGCTGCAAATGTATGGATGAAAAATAATAATGGTCCTTTTTGATCATAAATATCTTTATATAATACTTTACCATCTAAGACACTTTTCCCAATTGTAAAGAAGCAGTTTTGATCTACTCCCACGTGCATTGGAAAAAGGAAAGAAGTCATGGAACCAAAGGTCATTAACAGTGCGGATACTGCAAATAGAAATAAAATATATTTCTTGTCTGGCACCACATTTCTGGAAAAGACAGTCTTTTGTGACATATTCTTAATCTCCTATACAATTTTAATACCAAGCTATTCTACCTATAAGAGAAAGAATTGTCAACTAACAAGGGTTTCCTAGTCCGACTGTAATACTCTTTTTATGACACGGTACCATAAGGATGCGATCTTCTCCTCTTTTCCACTATCCGTATCGAAACGTCTTCGAAACGCCATCAGGTGCTGCATATTCCCTTCCATCTGATCATTGATATCCTTTACCTTTACACCACTTCCTTCGATTATCCTGGCCAGAGTTTCTTCTCTTGTCTCATCTAAGGCATAGACAAACGTATGCAAAAACATCATGTAATGACGATGCCTTCTTCCACGGTTTAACAGGGCTCCATACACATAAAGCAACAACTGCTGCTCTTTCTCCCTGTTTAGCTGATAGCAAGTCTTCACTAGGCTTACCTGTCCATTCTTATAAATGATTTCTCCAATAATGGTACCTGCACGTTTTAGATAATTGGTTGTCTCAATGCTGTCCATGGTGGGAACTGCAACCAGTTTCTGAAAAGTGATCCGCTCCCGCTTCTTTGGATCTGACTGTAAAAACTCCTTTAGTTCATACAGCCGATATGCCAGTGCCACTCGTTTTTCAATAATCTGTCCATTGAAGTTAACCTGGTAAAAATAAAGGCGTTTAATCAGTTCTAGCTGTTCTTCATCAGTCACAACCAAAGGAATTCCTGCTGACAGAAATGGAATCAGCCGATTGATAAAATGATCCCGATAGCCAATCTTAAAGCAATAGGAAAATAACAACTGCACTGACTGATAACGATTTTCCCGTCCCATAGTTGCATTCTCAAAGGCTTCCGCCATCAGCCCATCTAATAGCCTTCCTTTTCCCAGTCCAAACTGCTCCACAAACGTAGTTAACTGCAAAAACCAATCCTCATACGTTTCTGTCCGTTCAAATGCATAATGAAACAGCATGATAACGGTAGGCTCGTCCTCAATCAATAGATAGGAATACACCTCTTTCTTATCTTTCTCTTCCAGTTCATAAAAATATTTTGCATAGTAATAGTTTGATACTGCAACCTGTTTTTTCATACCTTCCAAACCATTAAAATATCGAAAGATTACAAGATAGAGATAGGTACTGTAGCTATAATTAAACGAAAATGCTTTCATAAGATAAGATAATTCCATTCCCTTTCCAGAAGGACAAGTCATGCTGCATCTGGAAAACAACGCTGTAAGAATCGTATTGAACTTACCATCCTCTGCAATTTCCGTAACCGTAGGCTTTACAATCAATACGTAATTTTTAAGGATTGCTACCGCCTCTGTCAATTTCCACTCATAAGAAGTCTTCTTTAGCAGCAGGACAAATTCATGTGTCGGTATGGTGCCTAAATAATATTTATATAAGGATAATCCTACCTGCTCAAAGTAATGGGTCATTTCCTTTGCGATAGAGCGGTAGTTCTGCTCCTCCTTAGTTGAAACCTTCAATGCCTCATACAAAATGCGAAGCAATGGAAGGACCAGCCGTTCTTTTGCAATATTATTCTCCATAACCTGAAGTTCAAAAAAGAAAAGGAGTTCACGAAGAATTCTGCTCTCAATTGCCTTTCGATCCCGGACAAAATTTACCATCTGATTGATAATTTTTTTCTTTGTCTCCTCTCTGGCATAATTGGAGGCAAATAAAAAAGCATTATGTAACTTCTGTCTTGTCATCTTTGTAATATATTCTGGTACGGTTAACAGTTTATATAATTCATAGGCATCTAGTAACTGTAAGTCTGCCTGCTCATAGGTATAGTCCTCCATAAATGTATGAAACTTTAGGATGCAGTCGCGGCTTACCCGGTAAGAGAGTTCAACAATGTCAAAGAGCTCTGAATCCGATGTCACTCTTGGATACACCTGTTTCGTAAAATCAAAGACAAAACTATTCTGTGCTAATTTCTCTGGGTCATATCTTGTCCCCTCTTTGACACATCCACAGATTCGATACGGAGCTGCAAGCGGATCATATTCATAGTCACTAAAGCTGATCTTAAGGGCAATTCGACGAGGAAGTACCATAGTAACCGCTGCAATCCAATAAATAATTGCATTGCTTGTCCCATCATTCTGATCAAATAAAAGAATCTTCTTTTGCTCCTCATAGTTTTCATAATCAAAAGAAAGCAGGCAGTACAACAGCTTCCTTAGCTTGGGCAGCCGGTTATTCTCCGATAAAAATGCTTTCACGCTTTCATAGCTGATTTCCTGTCCTTGTACAAGATGCGTCCTCTTATATAAAAAGTCCGGCTTCGTCTTTGCCTGACGCTGTTCTTCCGATAAGCCCTCTAAAAACAGAGGGCTTTTATAGTATTCACATGGGTAAGCAGTTACAGACTGTAAATTGGTAGCAAGCACATGACTAAAATAATTTCCGTAACGGCTTTCATTTACCATACGATTGGATGCAAGGCATACCAACCTCCTGCTTTCTTCTACAATGGAATATGCAAACTTTCTTGGATACTGACTGCTGTCCATGGTCTCTGTCATTGGCCGCAATCCATAGTTTGGCTGTTCATATTGAAACATCATCGGTGCCAATGTGGTATCTAGGATCTGCTGCATTCCGGAAGAATAGGAGTACACCTGGAATCCGGGCGGCTGCCTTGTAATTCCAGTTTCACATGCCGTAAAAATTGCTTGTTCTACACCCATAGCTACTCCTTATATTAAATCAATCACATTATTTTCACTTAATAACCATAGAAACGGATCTTCCACCCGTACCGGCTTTGGATGCTGTAACCTTCCATAGGGATCAGGATTATTTCCAAAGGAGGACACTGCAAATAACCTTAGATTACTAAAGTCAGCCTGTAAATGAGATAAAAACTCGACTTCGCCCCATTCATATAACAAGGCCCCTACTTCCTCCTGGATTTCAGCTCCTTCCTGACGTACAAATCCTCCTTCTTTTAAATGCCTGCTTTCCTTCCGTAACAAAGAGGTCTTCGGCAATACATCCTGAATTACATCCAGCTTGGTTATGACCACTGCAATGGGAATTTTTAATTTCTCCTGTTCCGGTATCCCTAGCTTGGTGCGTAACAGCTTGGCCGTTCGAAGCAGGATATCATCTGCACTGGAAGATGACCATAGCTTGCTCGTCGCAGCTCCATCCACTTGCTCTTTCCTTAATAAATTTCTTACATAGGGAATTCTCATTGGGTCTATAAAAAAGAAAATGCCATTGGAATGAATTAAGTTATTGGAAAGTGTAAACATCACGCCTTCATCCTCAAAATCTTCCCCTGCAGCATCATACAATGCAAGTGCATAATTCATAGTCTGGGTACGTGTTCGAAAAATCGTCTCATAGGTCTTATTTAGCTTACAGTTTATTAAGATGGGACGGTTGACTGATACGAAACTGCCGCCACATAGACAAGATCTCGTCTTGGGTATACGCATGGATGGCTCTGTTCCAATCCATGGATACAGATACCGTAAGAAACGCTCCTCATATTCCCTTGCACTATTTTCGTCCATAAAGGAAGCAGATCCATGGATGGCTAGTGCAATATGACGCTTCAGTTCACGGATCAATACCGCCATATAACTGCTCTTTCCTGCATCCATGGCTCCTACCATAGACAGCACCACTTGCTTATTACGCTTTCCAAAAGAAGGCAGCGTATTATGACAAAGAGGACAGACAAGGGTAGATGTAACTTCCTTACATTCCGGACAATTTGCCTGTTCTAACTTAGAAAACCTGCTTCCCCGAGTTACAGGAAAGCAGATTTGCCTTAACTCCGGAGCTTTCCCATTATAGGCAGCAAGCTCCTTATCTGGTCTTGGTTTGCACCTTTTGTTTCTGCATCGAAACCAAAGGGTCTTGCGCTTATGCTCAGTGAAGCAATAGGGACATAAATACGTTGATTTCTGCATAAGTGCCTCCTAACTTATGTGAACTTGGAGGAAGAACCATATTTCAAATGCAATTCATACTGTCCTTCATCCGTCTCATTCGCTAAAAATAATTTAATATAATCAAGCCCTTCCACGCTAAGCAATGGCACGGAATGGGTATATTTCTTTGTCACCTGCTGCTTTTCAATAGTACCGATCAAAACTCCGGACTCCTTATATACCGGAGGATAATTCTTTGTTCCCACAATCAGAAGTGGGGGAAGTACAAAATTATCCGTATGCCCTGTAAAAATAAGTTCCAGTTCTTTCGGCTTAAAAATGCCCTTCCTCACCTTGATATCGTAGGTAATGCTGTTTTTATCCTCTACCCTTGGAAGTGGTTTCATATAAGGGTTTGGCTTCATGGGAGGAAGCTCCTTCTTTTGCTCTTTTGGCCAGACCGGCTTTGCACTCTTTAATGTGGTCACTGGCTTTTTTTGTTCTGGCGGCTTATTAAGTGCCGGTGGTCTTAGTGGTAACGGCTCTAGCTTTGGTTTCGCTTCCTGGTTTGGCTTTTCCGCTTGTGATCTTTCCGTTTGTGTTGGCTCTATTTCTGGCCTCTCTATTTCTGGCTGAAGCTGATTCTGCTGCTTTCTTGTTACAATCTTTGGCCTGTTCCTTGTCTGCTCTACAGGCTTTTCTTCAGGCACTGTAATATGTAGGACGACCCCTTTGCTTGCGAACCGTTTTCCATTGATATAGACCGTGGTAAAGATCCGGTAATAATAGTCGCCCGCCTTCTTTACATCTGCATCTTTGAAAAATGGCTGGCTGGCAT
This sequence comes from bacterium, assembly GCA_030539495.1. Lineage (GTDB taxonomy): Bacteria > Bacillota > Clostridia > Lachnospirales > Lachnospiraceae > KM106-2. The sequence continues at coordinate 10,217 of JAUNRX010000074.1, forward strand.
TATAGCAAAGCCGTCCTGAACCATACTCCATTGGTGCATTACCCTCCTGCCTAAAGATTGCAATTCGAAGTTCCCGGTAGTTTGATACCCATTCCAGTTCCACATGCTTTTCCTTTAGGCTGATTACGGCATCCTGAACTTCAAATAAGTTAAGATACCCCACCTGTGTACTGATACCTTTGGAATAGACACCTCGCTTTACTGCAAATACTGCATAAAAATATATTTTTCCGGGATAGAGGGTGGCATCGGTGTAATTGCTTCCAGATACGGTACCTAATAGCTCGCCGTCATTAATATGTCTAGGAGCACTTCCACGCTTTCGGACAATCAAATAGTTTACATTGGAATCCATGGATGTCTTTTCCCATGTAATATAGTTACACCGTTTTACCGTATCCACCTGCACCTTCAGATTTTTTGGCATATTGGGCTGCGCCTTCTTGGGCTCTTCCCTTGCTTCCTTCTCTTCCTGGCGTTGTCTTGGTGCCACACCTTGATAGGAGTTCTTATTTAACGACTGTCGATATTCCATGGCAATCCCATTCTGCCTGCAATACGTCCGCAGCATGGAGATACACTGGTTTTCATCGGAAACTGCTTCCAACAATAACTTAATTGCCTCGCTGCACTGGCCGTCGTCTAATACTTTGGTAAGCTCCGTTGCAATCTGGATCTGTTCAAATACATCCTCCGTATTTTTCCAAGCCAGATAATCATCATATTCCTGTTTTGATTCTTTGCTTGCAAATGTCTTTTCACATTCTGCGCAAAGCTTCTCAATGGCTGACTCTTCCGGCGTATTCTTTGCATATTTGATTTTCTGCTGCCGGATTAATTCTACAAGCCGAAATGGAGGCATATCCTTTAACCTTGCCTTCATAGTACCGTTATAATTAATAAAATCATAATAATCCTTTTTATTTAGTGTATCTAAGTAGACTTGGAAGACCTGGAACTTATCTGCGCTCTCTGGCTTATTTCGAACATTCTCTGCCACGCTGTCTTCCACGATCCTTACCTTACAGGCACAACGGACAATGTTCTCGTTGACCTGTAAGCGCTTACTTATGCTTTTGATTTCTGATTCATAAAGATAGCCCCGTTTTTCCACAATGGCCAGCATATGCCTAGCCTTATCAAATGTCAGTTTATACGCCTGCTCATACTCTTTCTTTCGTTTTTCCGGATCCGCCATCACTTCCCGTATGATTGGCAGCATGGAGGTATAGCCACGGTACACTGGTCCCTTTTTAAAGTCCGTTGCCCCTTTGCTCCACTCCAGACGCTTCTTCTCTATGACTCGGTCAATGACTGCCTGATCTTCCTCCGGAGGGTCAAATGGCAGTTCCAATATCAAATAAAAATTTTCTCTGGCCAATAGTCTCCTCCCTTCCGATTCTATTTCGTATTACCTCTGTTTTGCTATGAAGTCATAATCTGTGCAATTTTTGTAAAGCTTTGAGTTAGATTTGCCAAATTGGTCACACCGGCAAACTCCTTCTTGCTCACTAGGGTATTTAGAAATGACTCATCTGCACTTCCAAAGCCTAATGCTACGATTTCTACCTGCTGCTGTAAGCATTTTCTAGCTTCCTTTATTGCATTTTCCTTATACGTCCATTCCCCATCTGTCAGCAGAATCATATATTCTTTTTCCTGCTTCTCTTTCTTTTCCTTTTTCCGTCGTATGACCTCTTCATAGACTTTGGAAAATGGGGTGGCCGTATTGCCATAGCCAAACTTCACACCATCTACCCGCATATTGGCAAGTGCCTGTTCAATGCGGTATAAATCTTTGGTTGGCTTAAGAATTATGGATGTACGATCCGCAAATCCGATAATTCCCACCGCTAGCTTTGTAAGATCCAGTTTTAAGATAAAGGACTCAATCGCCTTCTTTGCCTCAAGTAGTGGATAGCCTGACATGCTTCCTGATAAATCTACTGCCAAATACAGTGTTCCTTTTGGAAGCTCTTTCTTTGCCGAATTATTTAAGTTTGGCACCTCCCTTACCCAAGACATATCATCATCCACCGGCTCTATCGTTAGCGGTAATACATTTCCTGTTTCCTGTTGCATTGCGCTTACCTCGATCATTCCATCCTCATTATACGAATAGGTTACCAATAGAGTGGCCTCACAAGTTTCTGTATGCTCAATTCCATGAAATACATATTTTCCAACGATTTCACAGTCCAAAGGATTTCCCTTTTCTCCCTGCACTAAATATACGAATAGCTCATTGTCGCCTAACGTTGTCTTTAATCGATAGGAACGGGTATTACACGCCGGTATTGGGGTATTCTTCTTAATGATTACCGAATTCACATACCAATTTCCATCTTCGCTTACGCTGATCATTCCAAGGGAATGGGCAATTGTCTCCACCAGCCGTTTTGCTCCTGGAAGCTTGAACTCATATTCCCGTCTCTCTTTTTCTTCTTTGCTAAGATCCGGCAGCAGGGCATCTAGTAACTCGCCATCCATACCAGCCTTTATTGCGGCACCTAACGCAACTGCCTCATCCACATTGACACCATTTAGCAGTGGCTTCTTAATCAGTCTTGTTACATAGTTTCGTACCATCTGCATCCTGGTAGATCCCCCGACCAGCAAGATTCCGTCGATCTTATTTCTATCCATCCCAATGCTAAATAACAATCTGGTAATTACTTGATTGCTCACTTGCAGCATATTGTTGGACAGCTTCTCGAATAATTTCTCCGTAATCTGATAGCGTCCCGTCTTTCCTTTATAGCTGATGCTGCATTCTGCACTGCTGGCCACGCTTAACCGCTTCTTTAAATTCTCTGCTATGGCAAGCAAATGGTTTGCCTCGGCAAGGTCATTGGAAATCTCAAGTCCAAATTCCTCATAGAACTGCTCATTTAGGTATCTTGCCAGAATATCATCCCACTCCTTGCCACCTAGTTCATGGTTTCCGTCCGTGCCAAGAATTTTAATATCCTCTCCGGTAATTCTGGCTACTGACACATCAAAGGTACCACCGCCCAAATCATAAATTAGTACTGTCTTGTCAGCCGTACTCCCATTTAATCCATACGCATAAGCGGCAGCCGTTGGCTCATTAATCACATGAAGCACCTTTACCCCTGCCTTGGTTGCTGCCTCAATCGTAGCCTTTCTTTCCTTATGTCTAAAATATGCGGGTACGGTTATGACAGCCTCTGTAATCGGTTCCCCGATTGTCTCACTTGCTTCAGCAATTATATTTTTTAACAGCAGTCCTGACAAATCCATTGCCGTATACATATGGTCACCTGTACAATACACATACTCATCATTTCCCATATTCCGTTTAAAATAAGAGACTACGTCAGGATACCCATGCTCCAAATACTCTTTTGCTTCGTCGCCATAATAGCAAGTGTCTCTTACAAATGCCAATACCGATGGAGTCATTCGATTGCCATATCGATTTTTTATAATCTCCGGTTTGTTTGTCTTTGGATTGATATATGCTATTGCCGAAAATGTAGTGCCTAAATCAATTCCTACCCGCATAGTCCTCTCTCCTATTTATTCGATAATCAAATTACGCATCTTTTGCCTCTTCTCAATAATCTCTTCTTCTTCCAATACGCAGTCTGACTTAAAGGTTGCAATAATCTCTCGATTGGAGGTCAGCTCACGTCCGGTCAGACTGATGGTTCCTTCGCTGGATAATTCCAAGGTCACTTCTACTCCGCTTCCTGCACGAAGTCCTGCTGGCAGCTCTAACACTGCATTTCCTACCCGGTATGCCATATCCACTTCATATGTCTCATCTAATACAGCGCTTTCAAATAGTTCAATATCTGCATACTCTTGATTGTCTTCTGCAATACCGAAGATCTTGCTGACGGTACAAGGCGTCTCTTCATTCTTGCGAATGATATTGGAAATGAGCATATGGTTCTCCCGTAATGCCTTGATCCCAAAACTCTTTGTTGTCTTTGTATGGATGACTACCTTGCCTGCCCTGGTTGGCTCTGTTGAAATGCTTGGAAGCATATCTTTTACTGCATCCTCATCCACTTCTTGCCCATTCTTGCCCATATATTCATTTTCCATTTGGTCCATCATCTTTACAATGGCAAAAATGGCTGCCCCTTTGGCAACTGCTTCATCCGGTTCTAAGCTCTTTGGCTCCATATATAATACTTCTTTTAATGCTTCCGCCACCTGTGGCATTTTGCTAGAGCCGCCTACCAATAATAATTCGTCAAAGGTCGTCACCCCATAGTCACTGGCTGTCTGAATTAATTTTTTCGTAATCTCTATGGAAGTATCCAATAGTGGCTTGGTGATTTCGTCAAACTTCTCTCTGGTCAGCTCAATCACTGCCTTATAACCCTGAACATGAAGCATAATCGTGGTCTTATCCCTGCTGGATAACTGTATTTTCGCCCGTTCAACTTTGATTGCTAGATCTTGTTTTGCTTCATCATCATATTCACCGCTAAATCCTGTCTTTTCTTCAAATACTTCTGCAATATAACGCATAATTGCAGCATCCCAGTCTTTACCACCAAGGTCATGGTCGCCATCGGTACAAACTACATTAATGTCGCCGCCGCGAACCTGCATTGCCGTCACATCAAAGGTTCCACCACCAAGATCATAGACAAGCACTGTCTTTTCCTCTTCCACTCTGCTGCATCCGTAATAAATTGCTGCTGCCGTTGGTTCATCCAAAATAGAGATCACATTAAGACCTGCAATAATTCCAGCCTGCTTTGTTGCCGTTCTCTCTGCCTCGCCAAAATAAGCGGGACAAGTGATGACAACGTCCTTTACTTCATCATCTAGGATTTCTCCTGCATCCCTGCATACTTTCTGCAAGATACAGGCACTTGCTTCTACCGGCGAAATCTCTTTTTCATCATTTTGGCCATAGATAATCGTAGATTCTCTGCCCATCTTGGTCTTAATTAAGGATACGGTATTCTTTGCATACATTACGGCTGTATCCTTTGCAATCTGCCCTACGATTACCTCATTGCTGTCTTCCGAGAACTGGATTACGCTTGGTGTCGTATTGGTGCCTTCTCGATTCTGCACTACCACGGGCCTTCCTGTTTCATCCTGATAAGCAATACAGGAATATGTTGTTCCAAGGTCTATCCCATACACATATTTAGACATATCTACCCTCCTGCAACTTAATCGATGCTGCTTTGATATTTATAAGTTTTTACTTTCTCTGCCCAAATCACTTTGCCTTTGTAGATATAGCCAAATCCAAGACTTTCTGCAATCTTGCTGTTTAGCTCCGGCTTATTGGTTGGCACAACAGACACAATTCGCTGCTGGATTGGTGTATAGTTATCGCCTGGGGTGCCTTTAAATACTTCAACACCATAGGAGTTTAATAATGTATGTAAATCGATAATAAAGTCCGTAATAATCGTGCTTGCTCGTTTCTCTGCGTCGCCTTTTAATGCAAATGCGATTCCTGCTTTTCGAATATTGTCTACGACTTCGATAATGTCTACCAGCAATGGTTTTAATAACATGGCATACATATCGTTACGGTATTTCTGTAACTCGGTATGCATGGAGTCTACGATCTTTTCCTGCTTTTCATCATAACTGATCCTGTCTTTAAATTGCTTATTTAACTGCTCTAGCAGTTCGGTAGTGATGTCCAACTTTTCCTTAATTTCCGTAAATGGAAGGTCTGTAACTTGATTCTCTTTCTGCTCGGCTGCCACTGTCATTACTTCGATTGGTTGTTGCTCTTCTAGATTATCTTCGTTTGTCTGAGCCATATTTAACATGTTTTCGTCCATATTATCATCCTTTCTAGAAAGCTGTCAGCAGGTTGTCTACTTACCTTCCTGCTATAAGCAATATCGCCTTCTACATTTTTATTATCGAAAGGCTGTTTTTAGAACTTGTTTTATTAGGTGCCGGCGCTCTTTGAGATATTAAAGAAGAGGGAGCATTCGATTATAGGGCACCCGCCTTTTAAGGTAGGTATTTTTCACAACACACCTTGCTTAAAAGACAATGCAGGATGTTTTTTTTGTGTTTTGGCATATACGAAATTTTCTTTGCTTTCCTGCCCAATTTTCCAATGATTTTTATTATTTTTTCCTCAAATTGGGCATATATGAAATTTTTCTCTTCCATATGCCCGAGTTTCGACACGCTTCGTGGGCATTCTCAAAGACAAATTTTCTATATGGAAAATTCTCTTCTTATTCTTAAATTTTAGTCTGAATATTTGGCATTTTCTCTTAGAAAATTTTCTATATGCCCAATATGTACTTATGGTTATCGGGATAAAGATTTTACGAGTTTGACGCATTGTTCGTATAAACAAAAAAGGAGTTCGCAACTTAGAACGAACTCCTTTCAGACTGTAGACAAAGTAATTTTTGTATTTTCTCCGAAGTAATTCTTGGGGGAAAGTTTGAAAACCATCGGTGTTCATTCAAATCGATATCCGGAAACGACGCTTTTCGGATATCGGATTAGTGTGAATAGGTCCTGTTCTTTAAGGACTTGCACGAATGAGCACTAATCATTTCCTTCAGGGAATGGATGAAATCCTGA
>JAUNRX010000227.1 GCA_030539495.1 bacterium
CAACATAATGAGTGGGCTATGAAAGAGTCAATTAAGTCAGTAACTCCTTTTGAGATGGGTGGATATGACACAAACACTGATTTTAATAATATGTTTTAATAGGAGAAGAATTGATTTATGATGATGTTTACAGAAGAAAGACAGAATAAATTTCCAAAATTATATGAGATATACATAGATGCAGAGAAGATGTATAATCAGGAAGCATTTAATGTAGTATTAATAAAATCAAGACAAATCATCGAGCATATATGCAGATATTATTATTCCGCAGTGGGGTTGCAGCAAGACGAGTTAATTAATATGATTAATGAGCTATATCAAATTCACTTAATATCTAATGTCTCAAAGAATAATTATCACCAGATTAGGATAAATGGAAATAAAGCAGCACATGAAGGATTAAATGACAGTAGGATAGCTGAAAGTGTATGGAAGCTTATAACACTTGAATTAGTTCGCTTCTTTGAAACAGAAGAACAGGCGTTATCAATCTTAGCTAGTCAGCCCAAGAAGAGCAAAATAGGACGTAACATAAATCGTAGTAAAAGAAATATCATTAAGTCTGTTATTGCTGTAGCAGTAATGATATGTATTTTCATTGGCTCGGATCATTATCTTTACAGCACATATGAGCCTGTTGCGCAGACTGCAATCGAGCTATATACTGAAGGCCCATTTAATAAGACTGAGATGTCAGTTGGGAATCAAGAAGTTCCTCACATGTTCTCTTATCAACCAGGAAAACGTTTCTTTTCTTCTAATGAAAATGTAGTTAAGATAGATCGTAGAGGAAAAGTAACTGCAGTGGGAAAAGGGGAAGCAGTTGTAGTGGCATGTGGTAGTAATCATTCATATACACATAAGTATTATATTACAGAGTAATAAAAGACTCTGGCAAAAAGAGTATATTTCTTTTTGTCAGAGTTTTTTATTTGCACGAACAAGGGATTAAAGTGATAAGGTATTATCTTGGCTATAGTATAGTCCTGCCAATCAGAAATCATAATACATTATCTGTTTAAGATACCACATTGTAGGGGAGATGGGTTTCATTTACAATTGATGATATAACATGAGAAGAGTAAAAGTATTTAAAAATATAGAATGAATAGAAGGAGATTAGCTATGAATTACGGTTATTTTGATGAAAAGAATAGGGAATATGTCATTACAAAACCTAACACACCAGCTCCATGGGCAAACTATCTAGGCTCTCCAGCATATGGCGCCATTATTTCAAATAATGCAGGCGGATATAGTTTTGTAAAGAGTGGTGCAAATGGTCGTATCTTACGTTATGTATTTAATGCAGAAGACAAACCAGGCCGTTATATCTATTTAAGAGATGATGAAACAAAAGATTATTGGTCAGCATCCTGGCAGCCAGTTGGAAAAAGCTTAGACAAATACAAATCCGAATGTCATCATGGTACTGCATATACCAATATGGTCGCAGAGTATGCAGGAATCAAATCCGAAGTACTTTACTATGTTCCATTAGATAAGACATATGAAGTATGGAGATTAAAAGTAACCAATACAACAGATCAGCCAAGAAAGATTTCTACCTTTGGCTATGCTGAGTTTACAAATCAGGGAAACTATGAAAATGATCAGGTAAACCTTCAATATTCCTTATTTATTACCCGTACTTACTTTAAAGGAAATAAGATCCTTCAGACAATGAATGAAAATAGCTGGAAAGATGAAACAGGAAGCAATCATAATGAGCGCTTCTTCGGTTTGGTAGGTGCACCTGTCGCTTCCTACAATGGAGACAAGGCCTCTTTCCTTGGAAGATATCATAGTTATGGCAATCCAATTGCAGTAGAACGGGGCGAATGTGACAATGTCTTAAACTACAATAGCAATGGATGTGGCGCATTACATAGTAAATTAGAGTTAGCACCAGGAGAAACAAAAGAAATCGCATTTATCCTAGGACAATATAATGATGCAGAAAGCACACCAATCCTAGACAGTTATAAAGACTTAAGTGTTGTTGACACAGAATTAGAGGAATTAAAAGAGTTCTGGCATGATAAGTTAAATAACCTTCAAGTACATACTCCAAGTCCAGAATTCAATAACATGGTCAATACATGGAATGCATACCAATGCTTTATGACATTTATCTGGTCAAGAGCAGCATCCTTTATTTACTGTGGACTTCGAAACGGCTATGGATATCGTGATACGGTTCAGGATATTCAAGGGGTCATCCATTTAGACCCTAAGGCTGCAAAGAAAGAAATCATCTTTATGTTATCTGCCCAGGTAGACAATGGCGGTGGGCTTCCACTTGTTAAGTTCGATCACAATGCAGGTCATGAGGATACACCGGATGATGCAAGTTATGTACAGGCAACCGGCCATCCAGCATATCGTGCAGATGATGCATTATGGTTATTCCCAACTATCTTAAAATACATTGGTGAAACAGGCGATAAGGCATTTATTGACGAAGTCGTAGTATATGCAAATAAGGATCAAGGAACGGTTTATGATCACTTAAAGAGAGCAATCAATTTCTCCATGGAACGTCTTGGTGATCACCATATGCCAGCTGGTCTTCATGCTGACTGGAATGACTGTTTACGTCTTGGTAAAAAAGGTGAATCTTCCTTCGTTGCCTTTCAATTATATTATGCAATGACAGTAATGCGTGATTTTGCAAAAGAGCAAAACGATACCGAATATATCGCTTATCTGGATCAGGTTCAACAAGTATTAGGTGAGACCATTCAGAGAAACTGTTGGGAAGATGACCGCTTTATCCGTGGTTTCAAAGAGGATGGCACGGTAATCGGCTCCAAACATGATCCAGAAGCAAACATGTGGTTAAATCCACAAAGCTGGTCTGTAATTAGTGGATTGGCAAATAAGGATCAGGCAGAAAAAGCATTAGAAAGCGTTCACAGAGAATTAAATACTCCATTTGGCTGTAGGGTAATGGCTCCTTCTTATAAAGATCATGCATTTGATGGTGCATTGGCATTATTATTTAATGGCTCTACAAAGGAGAATGGTGGTATCTTCTCTCAAACACAAGGATGGATCATTTTAGCAGAATCCTTATTAGGACATGGAAACAGAGCATTTGAATACTTTATGGAAAGCTCTCCAGCTGCACAAAACGACAATGCAGA
>JAUNRX010000075.1:0-11466 GCA_030539495.1 bacterium
CGAATATGCAGAGATAAAAGCAAAGAAATTGTCAGGTGGTTGGAAACGTCGATTAAGTATTGCAATGGCGCTTATTACAGAACCTAAAGTGCTATATTTGGACGAACCAACACTTGGACTTGATGTATTAGCAAGAAGAGAGTTATGGGAAATGATTGAGAGTCTCAAAGGAAAGATTACGATTATATTGACGACACATTACCTTGAGGAAGCGGAGATGTTATCGGATCGTATTGCTGTTATGGCGGATGGAGAACTGAAAGCATTAGGTACCTTAGAACAGCTTGAGAGCTTGACGGCATCAAACAATTTGGAAGATGCATTTGTGAATATCGTGAAAGGGGGAAGGTAGGATGAGATATCAAACCTTTTCAAAAAGAGTCATAAAAGAGTTAGTAAGAGAACCATTAAGTTATATCTTTTGTGTCGGCTTCCCTCTTGTAATGCTTGTTGTGATGACATTGATCAATCAAAGTATTCCCAAAGAAGCCAATATGGATATCTTCAAGATTCAGTATTTATGTCCAGGGATTGCAGTGTTCGGACTGACCTTTGTGATGTTGTTCGTTTGTCTTCAGGTGTCCAAAGATCGTTCAAGTGCGTTCTTGCTTCGCTTGTATGCATCACCAATGAAATCATTTGATTTTATTGCAGGATATACATTCCCAGTCATGCTATTAGCAGTGGCTCAGATCATTCTGTGCTTTGGTGCTTCGTTCGTGATTGGTTGTGTCAGCGGATATACGTTTCATATCCTAAATATGCTGATTGCTCTGCTAAGTTTATTGCCGACAGCACTTTTGTTCATTGGATTTGGTATGTTGTTTGGGACTTTGTTAGGAGAAAAGACATCACCTCCACTTTGTTCCATCGTGATATCCGTGGCTTCCATTCTTGGTGGTGTTTGGATGGATGTAGATGCGATGGGCGGTGGATTGCTTCAGGTCGCAAAAGTACTCCCATTCTATTATTCTGTGAAAGTGACTAGGTATGCGATGTTCGGGGAGTATAGTGATATGATAAGACCATTACTTGTCTTACTTTTATATATGGCTGTGATCTATATATTGGCATTATTCGTATTTCGGAAGAAAATGCAGAGCGATATCAAGTGATTTGGAAGGCCTAGGTTTACTAGTATTTTGAAATCTTATTGAAAATTTTAAAAGGATCATAAACTATCGCAAAATCATGCTATTTAAGAGTAAATGTTGTAGTAAATAAACAATAAAATAAGGTCAATATGTGAAAAAGGAAATTGATAGCTTAGCTTGTATCGATTTCCTTTTTTTCATAGCTATTAGGCAGTACTCAATAAATACCTAATTACAAATCACTAGTGTGGAGATGAAAAACTAAATGGCAGTTGTAAATAGAAAAAGCTTATCAGAGTCTCACTCCCCAATGCTTAGAAGTTAAATCACATTTGCAGAAAGGTCATAGATGACTCTAGCAAAGCAATAGATTCTCGTATGCTTTTTAGCTATAGGAATCTAGTTGATATAAGTATTTGATATCGCAGGGAAGTGAAATTATAATGAACTCAGATAAGAACGGAGGATAGATTTCATGAAAGAAATAATTTTGTCGGCGAAAGAGATATGGAAAACATTTTCTACGCCTACGGTGACAACAGAGATATTAAGAGGGATTTCAATTGATTTTTATAAAGATGATTTTACTGTGATTATGGGGCCTTCTGGAGCAGGCAAATCGACATTGTTGTACGCCATAAGCGGAATGGAACAAATTAGTTCAGGAAGTATCATGTACAAGGAGGAGGATATCACAAATCTATCAGAAAAAAGGATCGCACAGTTACGTGCAAAGGAGTTTGGATTCGTTTTTCAACAAACCAATTTAGTAAGTAATTTGACATTAGAAGAGAATATAGAGGTTGCCGGATATTTGGCAAAAACAGAAAAGGAAAAAGAAATTAAGCAAAAAACAGAGGAATTGTTAACTAAGATGAATGTGTTAGCAGCAAAAAAGAGATTTCCCAATGAAGTATCCGGTGGTGAGGCACAACGTGCAGCAGTAGCAAGGGCAGTCATTAATTCTCCAATGGTTGTGTTTGCAGATGAGCCAACAGGCGCACTTAATAAACAAAATACAAAAGAAGTACTGGAACTCCTAAGTAGCCTCCATGCAGATGGTCAGAGTATTATTATGGTGACGCATGATGTTCATGCAGCAGCGAAAGGAAGTAGGGTGATTTACCTTGAAGATGGCCAAGTAAAAGGAGAAATTCGATTACAGAAAGAAGATAGTGAATCTATTAAAGAGAGAGAAGAGCGACTTATGATGTGGCTCGAGACGATGGAATGGTAGGTGTGGTGCAGTGAAACTATTATTGAAAGCAGGGTTGAAAAAGCAGAGACGAAGCTGCATCAGTGTTTTGATTTTAGTAACGATTATGACGGCAGCAGTCGTTATGGCAATTTCTTTAAATGATCATTCACGCACATATACTCGGAATGAAATGACCCGACTCGGATTTGGTAATCTTACGATGTGGGTAAGCGGAGAACGGGATTTAAATGAGCTAGAAACTGAAATGGAAGCATTACCTGAGGTTACAGAGGTATCTTATCAGGACGTAATTTTTGCAGGATATACAATCAACAATAATCATTCAGATGATGAAGGGCAGTTGCTTGTATATCAACCGGAACGTTATGCATATCGTATTTTTAATGAGGAACAAAGTGGCTATCAAACAATTGGAGAAATTGAGAGTGGAGAAATCTATGTTTCTCCAGTTATGGCTGCAACGTTTGATGCAAAGATTGGAGACACTATTAGATTTCGACTATCTAGAGATGGAATAAATCAAGAGTTTCGTATCGCAGGGTATTTCGAAGATCCATTTATGGGAAGTTCCATGATTGATATGAAGAGTTTCCTGATAGGAGCAGATGATTTTTCGAAGATATCCCAAATGATAGAACAGGCCTCAAGTATGAATGTACTAGCACGTGTTGGAGCAATGTTTCATATTACTCAACCAGAGGTGAGTACTTTGCCTAGCAGTGAGCTTGCAAGTTATATCGAAGCATCTATGAAAATTACGGAATTCGTTGAGTTTTCTTACTCTGAGTCTTCTATTTATGGATTTATGTTGATACTACAAAATATTATAACAGGATTTTTGCTCGCATTTGCAATCATTTTACTGTTGATTTCTAGTTTGATACTTGGGCGTAGTATTTCGAATGCAATCGAACAGGATTACAAGGATATGGGGATTTTAAAGACAATGGGAAGTACAACCAATCGATTGAGATATGTGCAATTATTGCAGTATTTGGTACCAATTCTTGTGGGAATTCTGCTAGGCATTGTTTTAGCAAGTACGTTATCAAAACAGATGGTTGAAACAATGGTATTCTCAAGTGGAATGTTGATTCCAAGCGGGATATCAATGGTGAAGGTTGTAATCATATTAACAATTGTGCTTTTGATCTTTTGCGTATTCATTTACGTGAAGCTGAGAAAGCTTTCTCAAATCACTCCAATTCAGGCGATTCAAGGAAATGGATCACTTGGACCAAGTAGAAAAATCAGACGCAATGTGAATCAACGAGTAATGTTACTTTCACTTGCGATTAGACAGATGCAAGTAGATAGAAAACGATATTATGGAACGGCTGTAGTTGCCTTTTTACTCGTTTTATTCACTTGCATTGTAGGAGCAATGAATGGATGGCTAGGACCAAATGGAGAAGGACTCATGAATTCATTTAGTGTTGCAGAACATGACTTGGGAGTTGAACCGAATCATTCCATGGATATGAGGCCAATAGAAGCAATTATTCAAAACTATGCGAATATTGTGGATACGTATGAGTTGGCAATGCAGAATGTATCAGTGAACCAGGTGGATTATACCGCAAATGTTCTTGATGAACCAGAGTGGTTTCAAATTTTAGAAGGAAGGACAACCACAGATAGTGACGAAATTGTAGTAACAGAATATGTGGCAGCAGATCTTGGTGTAACAATTGGAGATGAAGTTACCATTCGAGGTAATAACCAAAGTGCGAACTACACGATTGTGGGAGTCTATGCTTGTGCCAATCAAATGGGAGCCAATATTGGTATGACGCGAGAGGGTTATGCAAGGATTTCAAACGTTGAGGATTACATTTGGTGTAAGCATTATATTTTAGCCACTTCTGAGTATAACGATATCATTATGGAGCAAATTCAGAGTCAGTATCCAATGGATGTCGATGTACACACAAATAGTTGGTCAGGACTAAATAGCATCGTAAACACGATGAAGATGCTTACCAACATAATGTATGGCATTGTGCTTTTAATTATTGTTGTAGTTGTAATGCTTACAAGCAGTAAATTCCTGCAAAAGGAGCAGACAGATATGGCTATTTTAAAGAGCCAAGGAATGACAGCGATGGAGCTTCGGTTATCATTTATGCTTCGATATGGAGTTGTCTCTTTTGTAGGAATCGTTGCAGGAGTACTAGTAAGCATGGCATTTTCAAATGCAGTCATTGGAAATGTGCTTCGATTCTTTGGAATAAGTAATTTCCATACAAGACTTGGGGTAAATGAGCTATTAATTATACCAGTAGTAGTATTGCTACTATTTATGGGAACTGCTTATTTATATTCTAAAAAAATCAAAAAGCTAGATGTAGTTAGTTTAGTAAGTGAAAGGTAGGGAGGACTAGAATGTACAAGAAAAAAGCATTGATTTATATGTGTAGCTTGGCTACGTCTGTACTTGTGACAGCTTGTTCAACAACAGAAAAAGCGCTTCCAGACAATAACGCTAAAACACAATCCCCTGTAGCAATAAAAGAGGGGGATTTGCAAAAAGTTACATTTACAAATAAGATTCAGGAACTCGAAGATGGCTTCTCTTATGTAAGTTATGAAGGGGACTATGGTTTTGAGCAATTTATAAACGCTGGTGGAGCATCTTCAGATGCAGAAGTAATTCGTTATCTTACAGAAAATGTTTTATTAAGTGATGCTGAGTTATCCTTTGGAAATGATATGTTTGGATGCAGCACGGTTTCGGTTCAGAATCCTGAGGGAGAACAATTATTTGGACGGAATTTTGATTGGCAAACTTGTAATGCGCTTGTGGTAAAGGTAACACCAGAGGAGGGATATTCTTCGATTAGTACAGTCAATACCGACTTTATAAGACAGGGGAGTGGGCTTGCAGGCCTTGGAACGATGTCAGAAAATATTCAAGTAGTAACGGCATTGTACGCACCGCTAGATGGCATGAATGAAAAAGGATTTTGTGTCTCCGTCAACATGATTCAAGATGGAGCAACGATTAACCAAGACACAGAAAAAAGGGATATTACAACCACTACGGCAGTAAGGCTTTTGTTAAATAATGCAGCAACGGTGGAGGAAGCGATTACCTTATTACAAGAGTACGATTTGCATAGTTCTATGGGAATGATGATTCATTTGGCAATGTCGGATCATACAGGAAGAAGTGTAGTAGTTGAGTATGTTGAAAATGAAATGATTGTAGTTGAAACACCAGTTGTTACGAATTTCTATCTTGCAGAAGGTGAGAAGTATGGAGTTGGGACAGCGCAATCCCATGAAAGATACCGTTTACTAATGGAGCGAATTCAGGATACGACATTGTCAATGGATGGAGTACGAGATGCGCTTGATCGTGTAAGTAAAGATAACTTTAAGGATTCTTCGACGACAGAATGGAGTGCGGTCTTCAATCAGAGTACAAAAGAAGTACGATATTATCATAGAGAAGATTACAGCAAAGGTTATCAGTTTCAATTAAAGGAATAAAAACAGGATATGGAGGTGAGACATAAGTGAAGTACATTACCTTACTACGCGAACTATATCGATTAAAACGTAATACAAAGCGGACAAAAGCACAGATCCAAAAGGTGCAAAGGGAGAAGTTTCAAACGTTAGTAAAGTATGCATATCAACATTCTGAGTACTACAAAAAGGTTTTTAATGAAGCAGGAATTAATGAGACGAATATTAGTAGTAAGAAAATTACAGACTTTCCAACGATCGATAAGAAAATATTACTAGAGCATTTTGATGAGTTGGTCACGGATAAAAATATTACGCAACATAAATTGCGTATCTTTGATGAAAATGAAACGATAGAAAAAAGAATTTATAAAGAAAAGTACCACCTAGTACACTCTTCTGGAAGCACTGGAAAACCAGCATATTTTTTATATGATAAGACTGCGTGGAATACGATGTTATTTGGAATTATTCGTGCTGCATTATGGAAGATGTCCATGTTTCAAATTATAAAATTACTAATAGAAAAACCAAGAATTGTCTACATTGCAGCAACAGATGGTAGGTATGGCGGGGTGATGGCCGTTGGAGACGGAATTAATAGTATGAAGTTCGAACAGATGCATTTGGATATCCAGAGACCAGTGAACGAGTGGTTAGATACAATCATTCGTTTCAAACCCAACATGATAATCGGTTACCCCTCTGCCATAAAAATTCTTGCAGAGTTGGTCAAAGAAGGAAGAGTGCAACTTGACGTTACACGAGTCATTACATGTGGAGAACCATTACATCCCAATTTGAGAACAATTTTTGAACATGTATTTGAATGCGACGTTGTGAATGTATACGGGGCGAGTGAGTCACTTGCGATGGGAGTTGGAATGACAGGGGAAGAGGGGGTGTATTTGTTTGATGATTTAAATCTAATTGAAGTATACGAGGATGAAATTTATCTAACCTGTCTTTATAATATTTCACAACCCTTAATTCGCTATCGCTTGAATGACCAATTACATGTCATGGAAGAGGAGAAGTCAAAGATTCCATTTACGAAAGTTAAGACAATTCTTGGACGGGAGGAAGATTTATTATGGTTTGAAGACGATCTTGGTAATCGTGAGTTTGTGCATCCACTTTCTGTTGAAGGTATATGTGTGGAGGGTTTAATCGATTATCAATTTAGAAAAGTAGATGATGCCACATTCGAGATGCTTGCAGAAGTTGACGAAACAGCCAATCAGCGTATTGTAAAGAAGGAAATCCTTCATATAATGCGAAGAATCTTAGATGAAAAAGAGCTATTTTATGTACAGTTTTATGTACGATTTGTAACTGCGATTCAGGCAGATTCCAAAACAGGAAAGAAGAAGTTGATTTTTACAGATCAATAGAAATAGATCAAAGCAAATGTTAGAAATGAAACTATGGAGGTAGTAGTATGAGAAAAAAAATGAAATCGGTCATCATGATTGGAGCGATAGCTCTTGTTATGGCAGGGTGTTCTTCTAATAATAGTACAGAAGGTAACAATACACCTACCAGCAATTCTACAATGCAAGTGTCACCAAGTACAAATGTACAGGAAAATAGTATTACAGATGCAACCATTCAATTTGGCCAAAATGGCGAGAAATATACGATTAAATTTGAGAATAATGAGACGGCAAGAGAGTTAGCAAAAAATATCACCAATGCAGGCAGACAATTACCAATCTATAATTTTGATGATTTCGAAGGCTATGAATATTTTCAATATTACGATATTCCAAGCTCTTACGTGATTGCGTCTAATCCTGAGACAGTAACCTCTCAAAAAGCTGGAGAAATTTATTATTCTGCACCAAATCGAGTGATACTCTTTTATCAAGATGCAAACATTTCTGGTGAATATACGAAGATTGGAGAAATCACAAATATCGAAGGTTTAAAAGAGTCAGTGGAAAATAATCCAGTGTTAGAGGGCTGGGGAAATAAATTGATTCTATTAGAATATGTAGAGTAGGCATGCCTATGGAGGGTCACTTTTTTTTAACAGGAATTTTAATTGGGATACTTTTTGGAGTACCTGCTGGGGCCATTGGAGCGCTGACGATTAAACATACGTTAGAAAATGGATTTGTTGCTGGAATGGTAACTGGTCTAGGGTCCTCTGTTGCAGATGTGATTTATGCATGTGTTGGCTTACTTGGAATATCAGTAGTGACACAGTTTTTAAGTGAGAAACAGCAGATATTACGAATCGTTGGTGGTATCTTTATCATCATTTATGGAATGAGCATGTTGAAACAGACGAAGCAGAAAAGGGATGACAGAGATCTGAAGAAAGGCTATGTGATCTGCTTTACAGAATCATTCGCTATTGCAATTTTGAATCCAATTACGGTAACCACGTTTTTTATCGCATTCTCCTCATTTGGGGTTGATATAAACAGCCTGATAAGAGAAAAATTATTACTTGTGTTTGGGGTGTTGACTGGGACAATGCTATGGTGGTTGACATTAAGTGGAGCGATATATTGGTTTCGTGAGAAATTATTACGCTGGTTACCGATGATAAACAAAGCAATCGGAATCGTACTTATGATAATTGGAAGTATTATGTTGATTTAAGTATAAAAAAGAGAAATAGAAAAAGTGGAGGAAAAGGAAATGAAGGAAAAGAAAATAATTATGCAAGAGATGCTTACAGGAGAGAGAGCTTTATATCGAGGGGAAAACCTAGAGATTAAAGATTCCATTTTTGCAGACGGAGAATCTCCACTTAAGGAAGCGAGTAATATTGAATTAAGTAGTACTATGTTTAAATGGAAGTACCCATTATGGTACAGCAAACACGTGTACGCAAAAAACTGTACTTGGTTTGAAATGGCTCGAGCAGGGGTTTGGTATACAGATGACATTACGGTGGAAGACACCATTATTGATGCACCAAAGAATTTCCGCAGATGCAATGGTGTGAAATTAAATAAAGTTAGCTTCCCAAATGCAGGAGAAACCTTGTGGCAATGTAAGAATGTTACAATGAAACATGTGCAAGCAAAAGGGGATTACTTTGCAATGAATAGCACGGATATGATTTTAGAAGATGTTTCATTAGTTGGAAACTACTCCTTTGATGGAGGTAAGAACATTGTAATTCGTAACTCAAAACTATTATCGAAAGATGCGTTTTGGAATAGTGAAAATGTGACGGTATACGATTCTTTTATTTCCGGAGAATATTTAGGATGGAATGCAAAAAATCTTACATTTATTAACTGTACGATTGAGAGTTTACAGGGATTATGCTATATCGATAATCTTGTAATGAAAAACTGTAAGCTTCTTAATACAACATTAGCATTTGAATATTGTACCGTAGATGCACAGATCAATGGAAAAATTGAAAGTGTACTGAATCCGAAGAGCGGAATTATTCGCGCAGATTATATTGAGAACTTAATTATAGAGAAAGATAAAGTGGATCCAGGAAAGACTCAAATTATTTGTGATAAAGAATTACAAGAGGTTATTTAAGAAAGGAACCAAATGAGAATGTATGATTTTGATAAGGTAGTAAATCGAAGAAATACGAATTCTTTAAAATGGGATGTGAAGGAAACAGAGCTTCCAATGTGGGTAGCAGATATGGATTTCCAAACAGCCCCTGAGATCATCGATGCAATTAAGGCACGAGTGGAGCACGGAGTGTTTGGTTATAGCATATTACCAGAGGAGTGGTATCAAGCATATATCAATTGGTGGAAGAACAAGCATGCATTTACCATAGAGAAGGAATGGCTCATCTTCTCAACGGGTGTCATCCCAATCATTTCAAGCGTAGTTCGTAAATTAACGACACCAGGAGAAAATGTTGTAGTGCAAACACCAGTGTATAATATCTTTTTTAATAGCATTGTGAATAATGGGAGAAATGTATTAGAGAGCCCATTAGTATATAAAGACGGTAACTACGATGTGGATTTTGAAGTATTAGAAGAGGCATTATCCAATCCACAAACATCGATGATGATTCTATGTAATCCACATAATCCAGTAGGGAAAATTTGGTCAAGGGAGACATTGACGAAAATCGGAGAACTATGTGCTAAGTATGATGTCATCGTGATTTCAGATGAAATTCACTGCGACTTAACAGCGCCAGGTAGAGACTATGTTCCATTTGCATCGGTATCAGAGACTTGTATGAATCAAAGTATTACATGTATTGCACCAACTAAGACATTTAATCTAGCAGGAATCCAAACGGCAGCAGTGATGGTGCCAAACAAATACCTTCGACACAAAGTATGGAGAGCATTAAATACAGATGAAGTCGCAGAACCAAATGTGTTTGCAGTAGCTGCGACTGTAGCTGCATTTGAAAAAGGTGATGTGTGGCTAACTGAGTTGAAGGACTATATTCAATCGAATAAAAAATTAGTAGAGGAATTTATTAAGAACGAGATTCCAGAACTGACAGTAGTATCCATGGAAGTGACGTATTTGTTATGGATTGATTGCAGTAAAATCGGAATATATTCTGACGCATTAGCAGAATATATTCGAGAAAAAACAGGATTATATTTATCAGAAGGATGTGAGTATCGTGGCAATGGACATCATTTTCTTCGTATGAATGTAGCTTGTTCAAAAGAAACTTTGAATGACGGATTATCGAGATTAAAATCTGGTATTGAAGGTTATAAACAATGGCTAGATAGTAATTGTTGAGGAGGTATTAAGAGAAAATGAAGTTACAAGAGTTTTTAGAATATTTAGATACTGGTAAAGAGGTTGTAGCAGGTTCTGAAGTACATCAGTTCATGTGTCAAACAAGTATCGAAGCAATTAAGCTTACGTTAGAGTTAAATAATACCTTTCATACACCGGAAGAGATACGAGAAATCTTTTCAAAATTAATCGGAAGACCGGTAGATGAGACATTTAATATGTTTCCACCATTTTATACGGACTGCGGTAAGAATATTCACATTGGAAAAAATGTCTTCATTAATGCAGGCTGTAAATTTCAAGACCAAGGCGGAATCGTACTCGGTGATGGTGCTCTAATTGGTCATAATGTGTTAATTGTAACATTAAATCACAATATGATTCCAGAAAAGAGAGCAAATTTATTGCCAAAGCCGGTACACATCGGAAAGAATGCATGGATTGGATCCAATGTAACCATTTTACCAGGGGTTACTATTGGTGATGGAGCGATTGTGGCTGCGGGAGCTGTTGTGACAAAGGATGTAGCAAGCAACATGGTTGTTGGAGGAAACCCAGCTCGAGTAATTCGAGAAGTAGAAGAAAAATAATGTTAAGTATTAGGAGAAATGAATCATGGCAAATAATTATATTGCAAAATTAAGTGAAGCAGTAGAAAGAGAACATGTAAGATATAATAATCGATTTGGTCTTGCAATTGCAGCAGATCTTTATAAGGCAAAGGATCTTGATTTAACGAAAATACATCCAGCAATTATCGTGGGCGCCCCTTACGGTGGTGTAAAAGAGCAAGGTCCTTGTATCTATGCAAATGAACTAGCAAAGAGAGGATTCGTTGTTTTAACTTTCGATCAATCCTTTATGGGAGAATCGGCAGGGGAACCAAGAAATATCTCATCTCCAGAAATTTTTACTGAGAATTTCAGTGCAGCAGTAGATTACCTTGGAGTGAAAGTGCCTTAC
>JAUNRX010000075.1:11566-16559 GCA_030539495.1 bacterium
TGGTTCCGTTTCTATTCGATCAAAAGAGGGCATCATACCAATGCACGTGGAGGATTTACAACAACGAGTCAGTTAAGTCTATTAAATACAGATTTGACAGCATTTATCGATGAAATTTCACCAAGACCAATTTTATTTGTTGTAGGGGATCGTGCACATTCTAAGTTCTTCTCAGAAATGGCATATGAAAAAGCACACGAGCCAAAAGAGTTATATGTAGTGGAAGATGCAGAACATATTGATCTTTATGACAGAGTAGACCGTATTCCATTTGATAAATTAGAAGAGTTCTTTCAGCAAAGTATGAAATAAGGATTAAATTAAAATGGGAGTGATGAGGTCTGACTATGAAGAAAGTATTATTATGGATAGTAGGGATTTTAGTTATTGTAGCAATTATTTCCGTACTGTTTATATTATTGAATCCTGTCTTTGGGGGAAGAGTTAACAAAGCAGATAAAGAAGAGTATACAAGTAGAGCGACGAATTATATAGATGGAAAGTTTGTGTATCCAGAGGAATACGAATTAGAAAGTGGCCTCGAAGATAATCGAGTTTCAGAAAAAGAATTATATCCAGAGAATAAGCTAACGGCAGTAGAACCAATGATTTCAGAGAGTCCAGCAGAGGATCAATTTAATGTGACGTGGTTAGGCCATTCTAGCTTACTCATTCAAATGCATGGAATGAATATTTTAATTGACCCAGTATTTAATGAACATCCATCACCTGTATTTTTTGCAGGACCCAATAGATTCAGTGACATGGCAATTACGATTGAAGAGTTACCTGAAATCGATTTAGTGATCTTTTCACATGATCATTATGACCATTTGGATATGGACACTGTAAAAGAATTAGATAGCAAAGTGAAAAAATATATTGTACCGCTTGGTGTAGAAAACCATTTAGAGCATTGGAATATTGGAAGTAGTAAAATCGAAAAATTGTCTTGGTGGGAAGAAACTGAAGTTAATGGGCTGACCATTGGGTGTACTCCAGCAAGACATTATTCGAATCGACAGTTTTTTGATCGGGGAAATACACTTTTTGCATCTTGGGTTCTAAAGGACGAATATCACCAGATTTATGAAAGTGGAGATAGCGGATTTGGAGGACATTACAAGGAAATCCAAGAGCGTTATGGAGATTTTGAGTTTGTTATGATGGACAGTGCACAATATGACCCGGAATGGCATGAGTTACACATGTATCCAGAAGAGGCAGTTTTAGCCTCACAAATACTTGGAGCAAAAGTAAGTATGCCAATTCATTGGGGTGCATATGCACTATCGACTCATGCATGGGATGATCCAATTGAGCGTTATATTAGAGCAGCGAAAGAAAAAGAATTAGATATCGTGACACCAAGAATTGGACAAACGGTGGATTTGACAAACTATAGCGACTACCAAGAAACATGGTGGCGCGAATAAAGACAACAGGCTAGATACTAGAAGAAGGACTCCTATTTGGAAAGTCCTTCTTCTAATAAAATCTGAATTTTTTGTAAAAATAGTTGCGATGCTTTGGTAAACATTTGATATTTTTTCCATACAAGATTCATGCGGAGTTCGGTGGAAGGATATAATGGTTTCCAAACGAGATTACGGTCACCAGTAGTATCAATGATTTTATTAAAACCAATGGCGTATCCTATACCTTCTTGTACCATGAGAGAAGCGTTAAAAAGCAAGTTATATGTGGCGACAATATTTTGGCGATAACCGCCCTCTGCTAAGAAGTTGGAGAGAATATCATTTTTTAATTGTTGTCTAGAACAAATCAGTGGAAGGTCAGTTAAATCAGATATCATAATCTGTTCTTTCTTAGCAAGCGAACAATCGGCAGGCATGAGAATGCCGATGCAGTCTTTATGAGGAAGACAAAGCGATTCATATGCAGAGATATCCGTTGGATCCCAAAGCACGGCAAAATCAAAGAGTCCTTTGTCGAGTTGGTCTTTCAAATCCATAGAATCACCGCTGACCATATGGATATGAATATTCGGATATTCTTGTTGAATCGCCATACCAGCTTTGATTAATAAGCGCACGCCTTCTGATTCGCCGGTACCGATATAGATGTCACCAGCGACTGTATCATCCGATTGTGCGATTTCGTTTTCTGTTTTATGAACTAATTCTAGAATCTCTTCAGCACGCTTTCTTAAAATCATTCCTTCCTCGGTTAAAATGATTTTACGGTTTCCGCGGACAAAAAGTTGCTTTCCAAGTTCCTTTTCCATATCGCGTATTTGTCTAGATAAGGTAGGTTGAGAAAGATGAAGATATTCTGCAGCTGCAGAAATACTTTGTTCTCTTGCAACGGCAAGAAAGTATTGTAACACTCGTAATTCCATAAGACACCTCCTTGTTGTTAGTATATCATAAATTATCTGTAATATGTCTGTCAAGCATGGGTAATGCTTTGATATAAGTATTAGTTAATAAAAGGAAAGTATTATACACTAAAATAAATTGGAGGTGGCTGTATGTAATAAATAGAATTAAATAACGGTGTAAAAATGCCAATGCTAGGGTTTGATCCTGTATCCATAATGGGTAAAGACAGTGAAAAATTGATAAAAAAGTAAAAAATATAAATGAGGGCAAAAGTATGGATTATTCTTGCAGAAATACCATTATTCAAAATATGAGAGATTTTGGATGTGACAATAATACAATCGATGAATTTATGAAATGTTATAATACTGAGGATCACATCGGCCAAAAGAGAATATTAGATAGCTTTCGTAGAAAATTAATATCAGAGCTTCATAGAAAGCAAGTAGAGATTGATTTGTTAGATTATCTTGTCTATCAATTAACAAAGTGCAATTGTGGAACGGGTAAAAATCATAGGAAAAGGTAAAAGTAGCAAAAGGAAATTCAAAGAAATCTATTTGTTAGCCACAGATGGTGATAGTATTGAAGGAAATATTGCGTTAATGGAAGCTTATAAACCATAAAAGGAAGCAGGTGATTGAAAGGGTGAAAATAAAATTTTTACATATTATTCTTGGTGTTATGCTTTTGACAGGATGTGCATTTTACAACAACAGAAGTACACAGCCAGAAATGAAGAATGAGAATATCAGTAAGGAGAATAATCAGATGAATATTACAGTTGGAGAACATGTTTTTAAAGTAATGTTGGCTAATAATTCAAGTGCAGATGCACTAAAAGAATACTTGGTGAAAGGACCAGTTACATTAGCACTTTCTGATTATTCGGGATTTGAGAAGGTTGGTAATTTAGGAACGACACTTCCACAAAATAATGAAAAGATGAATACCGTTGCAGGAGATATCATTTTGTACCAAGGGAATCAATTTGTAATTTATTATGGAGAGAATTCATGGAATTTAACACGTCTTGGTAAAATTGAAGGAGTATCCAAAGAAGAGCTACAAGAAGTATTAGGCAACGGAGATGTTGAGGTTATAATTTCACTGCCATAGAAACAACAAAGAAATGATCAAAATAATTAAATCCAATCGATATCTCGCCTTATATGGTGTTTAATAATTATTATAGGAATGAGGGCGTACTTGTTTGTAACAGACATAAGCATACTCTGAAATAGCATGGTATATCCTTTTGATTGCAATAATACTTGGCATAATCATACGTAGGCGATACAAAAAAGAACAGAAGTGATAAAAGAAAACAAGAGAAGGAGATATAAAATCTATATTAAAAGAGTATTTAAATGAAATATAGTATATACATATGATTTGATAATTAAAAGGCGTAGGAAAAATACAAGAAACTAGAGTCTATGTACAGTAGAAGATTAGGAAAGAGATAGGAGTAAAATCTTGTCTCTTTTTTGTTCTTTTTATATCACTAATACTAATAAAAATTACAACATAATTCCATACAATAATGTAAATATATGGGACGAGTGATATAATTTCACTATTGAATTACGTAAAAAATAAAAGAAAAATACATATGGGTGGAGGGTTATTATGATAGTACTAATTGTTGGAATTGTTCTACTTATACTATTTATATTATTGGTAAGATACGATCCGAGAAGGTTTTCCAATGCATTGGTTTTAATGGCAGCATTTGCTTTTTTATTTTATGGAATTGCAGTACTAACACAGAATAATGATTTACTATCAACGATCATGCTTCTTTTTGTATATGTGTTGGTACCGTTTGTAATTGCAGTAATGGTATGTCTCTTGTTATATGACAGCATTTTAATGATGAAAAAAGAGGGGAAGAGTTTGAGAAATCTTCTTCCTGGCATAGTTGCATTGTGTCTAGTTGCAGGAATTGCAGTATCTGTACTGTCAGTGCTTGGAATATTTAAATATCAGTGGTTAGACTATTTCATAATCCTAATATCAATTTTATGCATATATTTCAGTTTTACATTTGTGGCACTTATGGTTTATTCTCAGCTTTATATAATTATTCCTAAGAATGCGAATTATGATTATATTATAGTGCATGGATGCGGATTATCCAAAGGAGAGACTGTTACACCTCTTTTACGTGGTCGTATTGACAAAGCAGTGGAAATCTATGAAAAGAGTGGACGTAAGGGAAAGCTAGTGTTATCAGGTGGTCAAGGCGGTGATGAGAAAATATCAGAAGCCAGGGCAATGGCTAACTACCTAGATCGTAAAGGATACACAGAGGATGATTATGAGCTGGAAGATAAGTCTACAACTACTTATGAGAATTTAAGGAATGTAAGAGATATGTTTGGTGCTTCTGAGCACAAGACAAAGTACATATTTGTAACT
The DNA here is from genome assembly GCA_030539495.1 of bacterium. Lineage (GTDB taxonomy): Bacteria > Bacillota > Clostridia > Lachnospirales > Lachnospiraceae > KM106-2. The sequence goes on from JAUNRX010000075.1 coordinate 16,336, forward strand.
AATAATTATCACGTATTCAGGACAAGTATATTTGCAAGGAAACTTGGAATGGATGCGCAAGGAGTTGGTTGTCATACAGCAATGTATTATTGGCCAGCTGCGTTTATTAGAGAGTATATTGCACTACAAGTAAGATATAAATGGGGAATCGCTTTCATGGTTTTGATTTGGGCTATTTTAACGGTGATTTCCCTATGACCTATCTATAGTGGTATTTAAAAATG
>JAUNRX010000076.1 GCA_030539495.1 bacterium
AAGGATGCGCTGCATGCGCATCCTTTTTTATGTTATCATACTTCCAACTGCCGATAACTTAGAACCTGGCTAGTAAAGCTGCAGTTGCTAGCTACCGACACTTCAAGTTCCAGCTCATATACCCTGCCGGCTTCTAGACCATTTCCCATATAAATACATCGAAAGTTTCCTTCGCCAAGGGACAAGGAAGCTAGTTGGTCTTGCTTCTCTACTAATTCCGTCAGATCCAATTCCAAATAGCCTTGCCCATTTTCTGCGTTTGTCTGTTGGTTACAATCGGTGACATAAAAGATACCCTTTGCCTGCATGTTATCCTCTTAGATCTCTTTCTTTAGAATATATGCTCATTGGGACACATTTATATGTTAGATTTATGCAGTATGATATTCTTTTCTTCGAAACTCATGAATAATCAATGCAATACAGATCACGCCTGCAATAAAATCTGCAATCGGTCCGGAATACATAATTCCATCAATTCCAACAAACATTGGTAATATTACTAATACTGGAAGCAGGAAGATAATCTGTCTTGTAAGGGATAAGAATACACCCACGCCAGGCTTTCCAATTGCCGTATAGAAGTTTGAAGTGATTGGCTGCATAAAGTTTACAAACGTAAAGAATAAGAATACTCTAAAATACTGGATTGCAAACTGATAATACTCTTCGGAACCATTTCCAAAGATGGAGATGATCTGTCTTGGTGCGAATTGGAATAATACAAACACAATAAGTGAAATTGCAAATCCATAGGTTACGGAAATACGATAAGATTTCTTTACACGATCATAATGACCTGCTCCGTAATTATAGCTTACGATTGGCTGTAAGCCTTGAGAAATACCAATGATAAAGGACATGTAGACCATATTTACCTTGGATATGATACCCACACATGCAATTGGAATTGCTTCTCCATACACGGATAAGGAACCATAATATTTTAGCGATTGGTTCATTACGATCTGCACGATCATCATGGCAATCTGGTTACTGCAAGGCGCTGCACCTAGTGCCGAAATTCTAGCAACTAGGCTTCTGTTAAGAATTAAATGTTTTCTCTGTAATTTTACTGTCTTACAATGTGCTAAGAACCACATGATTAAAAGACCTGAGATCACCTGTCCGATAATTGTTGCATATGCTGCGCCGGCCATTCCCCAGCCAAAACCAAATACAAATAATGCATCTAGAATGGTATTAATCACTGCACCTGCAAGGTTACAGATCATAGTGTATTGAGGTCTGCCATCTGCACGAACTAAATGTCCGCCTCCTGTTGCAAGGATTAAGAATGGGAACCCGAAGGATACAATTCTTGTATACGTTTTTGCATAACCCAACACATTATCCGGGGAACCAAAGAAACGTAACATTGGAGTTAAAAATACCTGCGTAATAAGTAAAAGGATCATACCACATCCAAATAACATGGTAATGGCATTTCCCATAAAATAAACGGCCTTTTCTTTCTCCTCTGCATTGATTTCTCCTTTTCCCATGGAGATATTAAATGCCGAAGCACCGCCGATCCCAAATAATAGCGCAATGGCTACACAAGAGATGGATAATGGAAATGATATGTTTGTTGCTGCATTTCCCAGTTCACCAACACTTCTTCCGATAAAGAATTGATCGACGATGTTGTATAGAGAACTTACTAACATGGCGATAATGCTTGGGATTGCAAATTTACGTAATAGCAAATTTACCTTTTGTTCTGCTAAAGGATTTTTGGATCCTGATGGTTTCATACGTATTTTTCCTTTCTATTCCTGTCGTTCTGATTGGTCTTGTACATTGTCTGCCATTTGGCGTAACAGCCTCATGATTTCCTGCATTTCTTCCATCTGCATGTCCTTTGTCAGAATGGAATTCCACTCTTTCACACCTTGCTCGATTGGTTCTTTACACTGACGGCCTTGTTCTGTTAGATAAATACGATTGCATCGTTTGTCAATCGGATCTTTCTTTTTCTCCACAATGCCCTTTTCAACCAAAGACTGTACGACTCTTGCTATGGCAGACTTATCAATTACAATTTCTGCTGTAAGATCTTCCTGCGTTCTTCCATCTTGCTTAAATAGTTGGATTAACACCGGATATTCTGCAGATGACAGGTCATATTCTTTTAATACCTGTCCCCAATGAATTTGACTTTTTCTATAGAGAATCGAAATTAATCTACCTGGATTTTCTTTCATACTGACTCCTCCTTCGATTAATTAGTTGATAAGACAACCATCTCAGTGTACTCGTATTTAGTTGTTATGTCAACTATTTTTCTTTTAATGCAATCTCATCGCCAGTGCATCCAATCATTTCATATAAGCCATTCTCCTCTAAACTATAGCCTTCCCCAAACTTTACTCTTCCATGAACCTGAATACCATCCACATATCGTAAATAGACTGCCGATATCTTGTGTGGATAAACATTTCGGTTAGATGGCTGCTCATCAAAATAGCCTGAGTCCTGCGTTCCCTGTTTCATCAATGTGATATCAATATCTGTAATCCTCACGTTTTCAATTTTAGAATAGTCCTCGCCGCCAACAAAGATCGAGGACTCTGCCTTCATATAAATATGATCAAAGGTTACATTTCTAATTTTTCCCGGAGAATTTACCTTGCCTTTTCGATTGGTAGCGTTTACAAAGATTGGCTCGCCATTTCCCCACCACATGGCAGGACCGTCTTCACGCATGGCATCTGCATATTTCCTTACACTTCCTGTTACATTATGTATATGGATGTCTTCAATGGTCGCACCATCTCTTACCCAAATTCCAATTCCTCTAGAGCAATCCTTTACAATGCAGTCACTTAATACAACGTTACGTATATCACCGTGGGTTTCCGTACCAATCTTTAGCGCAGAATCATGAGAATATAGGATGCAATTGCTGATTACAACATTTTCACAACTACCGTATTTTTCTGCCATTGGCTTTGTGGACTTGATCACGATTGCGTCATCTCCTGTTTTTACAATACAGCCAGTAATAATTACATCCTTGCAGGTATCTGGATCGATCCCATCATTATTTGCACCACGAAGATCATTTAAGATTTTAATATTAGAGACTAACACATGGTTACAGCCTGCCATATGAAGAGTCCAGAAGGCAGCATCTTTGATTGTAATGTCTTTTATGGTTAAGTTGGTTACATCCTCGAAAAAGGTTGTCCTTGGACGGAAAGCGGTTACATTTTTAGGAGACTCATGGAATCCTCCATCCGTATCATCATCGAAGAAGACCTTGTCTCCTTGTCCGTATATGGTTCCTTCCCCCGAAATTGTGATATTTTCTTGATGGCAGGCAAATAAAAAGCATCCGCCATCCCATCCGGTCTCCCGATTATCATCTTCAAATAGGCTTGCAAAGTCTAAGATGTCCTCTTCTTTTAGGCTGCTAATCAAGACTGCGCCTGCTTCCAGATGGAAATTGATCTTGCTTTTTAACACAATGGTACCACTTAAAAATTGTCCCGCAGGAACGATTACAGTTCCACCGGTTACTGCTGCCTCATCTATTGCTCTTTGGATTGCTTTTGCATTATTGGTCACACCATCTGGGATGGCTCCAAACTCTGTAATTATATAGTTCTTACTCATATGTACATTACTTCCTTTCTTCTATTTATATTGACATAATATAATTAAATATTCCTACTTGAAGTATGATAAACTACTGCTAAAATAAAAGCTAACGGTACCGTAAATAAATCGTTGAAGGAGAATTGTTAATGGAAAAAATGATGGTCACTCCTATTGGAACGCTTGCTGTCTCAGACAGTGAAGCTATGATTTTGATTGCTGAAGAATATCGTGCTGGACTTACCGGACTTGCTGATTTTTCCTACGTACAGGTGTTATGGTGGTTTGATCGCTGTGATACTAAGGACTGCCGATTACATCTGACCGAAGAACAGCCATATGTGCATGGGCCAGAGCTTTTAGGAACCTTTGCTACCAGGTCACCTATGCGTCCGAATCCAATCGCTCTTTCCTGCGCTGAAATTACCTATGTAGATTTGGAAAAGGGGGAAATTGGTCTCACTTATATCGATGCTTTGGATGGAAGCCCTGTCCTTGACCTAAAGCCTTATACGCCAAGCCTTGATCGTGTGGAAACACCTTCTGTTCCTGAGTGGTGTGAGCACTGGCCAAACTCTGTAGAAACATCTGGGGAGTTTGACTGGGAAAAAGAATTTAACTTCTAACGAAATTACTATCCCTTGACTGCCAACTATATAGTTTGGGTATTTTCAATACTTTTTCTGAGAAAATACCCAAAACTCCAGCTAATTTCTTATAAATGTAGTAATTTTGGGTAGAGGAGACTGATTTCACCGCTGTATACCCATAGAATCATAAATCCCTGGGTATACAGCGATAAAACTACATCTCTATGCCCAAACAAAGGAAAATCAGCCGCAATCCAAGCCAATATTGGGTATAGACGCAAGAAATCTCTTCTCTATACCCAAACACCATACTGCTCATAATGCCAGTAGCAAGCTCAACATTGCTATTTCTACAAATACTTTAGATATTCGCCATATCCCTTCTCTTCCATCTCATCCTTTGGAATAAACAAAAGAGCCGCAGAATTAATGCAGTATCGTAATCCACCAGCTTCCTTTGGTCCATCCTCAAACACATGTCCAAGATGGGAATTTGCCGAGTGGCTTCGTACCTCGGTACGGAACATGCCATGGCTTAAATCACGAACCTCATCCACAAAGCCATTGTTCATCGGCTTCGTAAAAGCAGGCCAGCCACATCCGGAATTATATTTATCCCTGGAAGAAAACAGTGGCTTCTTACTAACTACATCTACATAAATTCCTTCCTCAAAATGATCGTCGAACTCATTCTGATAAGGAGGCTCCGTACCATTCTCCTGTGTTACTTTATATTGCAATGGTGTCAAGGTCTGTTTTAACTCTTCCTTAGTCATTACAGGCTTCTTCCAAGCCTCCTCAATAAACTGCTTTCTACCGGAACCTTCATAATACATGCGATAGCGAAATGAATTCTTTTTATAATAATCCTGGTGATATTCCTCTGCCTTATAGAATGGCTCAGCTGGCAAAATAGGCGTAACGACTTCTCCAGGAAAGCGCTTACTGTCATCTAATTCTTTTTTATAAGCTTCTGCAATAGCTTTCTGTTCTTCATCCAGATAAAAGACTGCGGTCTGATAGCTCTTTCCACGATCATGGAACTGTCCGCCGGCATCGGTCGGATCAATACTCATAAAAAATGCTTCCACAAGATCACGATAACTTACCTTACTTTCATCGTATGTGATTTGCACAGCCTCATAATGACCAGTTGCTCCGCCACATACCTGCTCGTATGTTGGCTCTTCTACATGGCCTCCGGTGTAGCCAACCACTACTTCGCTTACACCGTCATAGGCATCAAATGGCTTTACCATACACCAGAAACAGCCACCTGCAAACATTGCCTTCTTATTCTTTTCCATAGTAACCTCTTTTCCTAATGTTCTTTCGACCAAGCTTCTAAAAATGCCATCATTTCCGGCTTATTTTCTTGAAGCTGTGGTAAACGGTTTACATTGGCACCCGATGGATGCGGGAAGCCAATCAGGATTTGTTTCTTTCCAATCTTTCCATCCTCCGCAAGCTTTAGTAACGCCTCCTCTACTGCACGTCCTAACGGAATTAACAATACATCCTCAGGGCAATCTAAACTGTTATATTCCGCAACGAAATTTTCATACACATACTTCATTAAGAATTCGCTTTTTAATAGCTTTGGCGTATGCCCGGAATAGTTTGCTCCCTTTACAAATACCGAGTAAGGAATTAGCGACACCGTATGAAGCAGCTCATCTTTCGTTGTAAATAGTTCTTCACACGTGGAAAGTCCAAGTGCTTTGTTTAATGTAATCTCATCTAACATGCTGATAATATTTTTGCGAAGCTGTCCAGAAAAACGGGCTGCTGCCTTACACTCATACTGAATCTCTGGTATGCTCTTTTTCAACTCTAATCCTTTTCTTGCCGTTACGATGGCTTCATTCATCTGCTGAAATCCTGGGGTAATCCCTATAATAAATACCTTGGCTTTGGGATTTATATGCTCATTATGGGGAGCATAGTAAATCTCCACCTTGTCCTCTTTCTCAATTAATAGTTCAGGAATTAATAACTCCTCTTTCTTATACGTGTTCTTTAATGGCAGCTGTAAAATTGCCTCTTTAAAATCTTCTATGGTCTTTTTCATCTTACCTTAATCTTTCTTTTTGTTCTTGCACCATTTCCATAATATTTCGTCCTGCCTTGCAGTAGTAAGAACAGGTTCCACAGCCGATACAGTCCATAATCTTATACTCCTCTAAATGCTTAGTATCATTTTCCTTGATTGCATGAAGGATCTTTGATACCTGTATATGCATTGGGCATTTACGGCTGCATGCACCACACATCTTACATTTTGCTTCATTATCAAATGTTGCGGCCGGCCCAAAGGCAACCATATTGGTAGTTTCCTCAATGGTATTGGAACTGGTCGTTGGTTCGGCATCCATTACTCCGGTGCCTGCATAAACGTCAGCAGTCTTCTCATAACCAAGTGTGGTCATTTCTAAAAGCTCTGCAATTGGTTGTCCAATGTAAGCTCTTACCACCTGTCCTTGTCCTGAATTTAAATTTGCTACCGTTATGTATTTTGTCTTGCGAGTGCATTTTTTATAAAAGGTTTCGTAGATTTTTAATACGGTCTGTATATTTAGCACTAAGATTCCTTGCTCGGCTGGCACCTGTTCTGGAGACAATTGTATCTGCAATAACTGATGGATTAAAATCTTCTCTTCTCCCATTGGATATCGGTTTGGTGTGTTCTCCTTGGATCCTATGACTACCCGCTGAAATGGAATGCATTTTTTTAGGAGGGCAACTCCCTTTTGCACTTCCGCTTTCTTATGTTCTAAGATCCAGGCATCCTGCAATAAACCGGGATCACAGGCTACTGCATTAATCACCAAATGCTTCTCTCTTACCTTTGCCATCATTACCGTCTCTATTTTTTTCGCTGTTGGAAATCCCGAACCACTCTGTCCAACTACATTTGCTTTCCGTATGCCATCTAGGACGTCTTTCGCTGTTAATGTAAGGATGCTTACACTTCGCTCCGTCTTAAGTTCCTCTGCATCCTCTATGACTTCTTCCGACTTAAGTTCAATCACCTTTCCTAGCTTTGCTTTCGGATATCTCCCCCTATTTTTACGATACTTCTTTAAATGTGCCTTTTGAATTCGTCTTAATTCCTTATTTGCCCGTATAAACTTCTTATTGATCAACATAACTCCCATATTCATTCCCCTTTTCTATTCCATACTCATTAAAATACTTATCTGCGAAATTTTTTACATGAATTCGAAATATCTTGGTTAGACGTTCCTCGTCCTCTTCTACTGTATGATATAAGAAAAATGGTGCATACAACTCAATGGCCATGACCCTTGCATTGTTATCTTTCATTATGCCTGCCTTGATCAGCTTCTGAAACAGTGCCTCCTGATGGTCAATGGGCAGGTCTATAAATAACTCCTTATAAATTGCCGCCATCTTTTTATTCTTAAACTGTTCAATCATTAACAACCTTCGAAAGCTTACAATCCACTCATCTCCTGTCTGAAAATGAAACATGGAAAGACAGACTTCATCAAATGGAAGGTTGTCCATTCGTTTTTTTAATAGCTCTTTATACTTCTTATAAAATAGGTTCTTTGATTCTTCCACAATGGCATCTAAGATTGCCTGCTTGCTTGGAAAATGCTTATATAATGCACTATCACGGACACCCACATTGGCTGCGATTGTCCGCACAGACACGGCTTCAAAACCATTCACGGAAAATAGCTTTAATGACTCACTTACAATCTTCTCTTTGGTCGTCATATATTGCACCTCCCCCCTATCCCGTTTGATAGCATATGTAAAAGTGAGCGGCTGCTCACCTGATAGTTTTATCATAGTTAGCAATCGCTCACTTGTCAAGAATATATATCCAATTATTGTATTTTTTATGCAGACCGTTTTCGACATTTCTTATAGACGTACTTTCCAGACTTCTGTAGAAATCTTCTGAAGCAGCGCCTGAGTAAGATTACACCAGCTGATACACTTATTCAAGATAATGGCGTCACTGGTGATTACATTTTCCATTGTCTCTAACACAGGGTCTACATCACATCGAATTTCTACCTCTGCCTCCAGCTTATATTCGGTGGCTACCAGTTTTATAAGTTGTCCCAGTCTTCCGGAATTAGAAACAGGCTGGTCCAGATATACTACTGCTTTGGTAACTCCCCACTGTTCTAGCTGATGAAACACAAGATGAACTGCTGTCTCCGTCTGCTCAATCATCCGATAGGTTCCCCTAAGGCCTGCCAGATCACGTATACATCCATCCCTGCATTCTAATACTAAGGAGCCTGACAGCGCAACCTCCAACGTGATAATCGTATTAAATCCATCCACATGGACAGTCTTTCCTACTAGAGTTTCCTCTTTTACAAGCTTCTTATTGCGAATATCAATTGCCTGATCGGTAGAGATACTTCGACTTAAGGCCAGCCGCTGTCTCTCCGAAAATAAATAATGATTTCCCACAAATGTGGTTACTTGCTTGATTGGATATCCATGGTTTAAGAGATACTGTACTTCTTCCGCGGCCTGCTGTAATGAAATCAATGTTCTCCCTGCAAACTGCTGGTAGTCTGACTCTACATATCCTCTTCTTACGTTTTTCGGCATATTTTCTCCTCCTTCTCCTCTTTGAAATTCTTTTTATTGTCTATTGTATGCAGGCATATTCTAATTATTTTAGGATAAACTCTAAATAGAGAAAAATATAAAGAAAGGTGGTAGTTTGATGGCTAAAAAAGGAGGCATTTCCTCCATAAAAATAAATTCTCCCTATATTCTCTGTTTGGTTATCGCGCTTCTATGCTCGATTGATTATGTACGTTTGGGAAAACTTCTGCTGATTATTGCTGGAATTGTCGTAATCTTTGGCTTAGTAGCCTTCTATCTTCTTGATCAGAAACAGGAGCATCGGATTGCTGCCCTGGACGAAATCGACGCAATGACTGGTGTTGAGTTCGAAGAGTACTTGCAACAGTTTTTTGAAGGAGCCGGATATAAGGCAACCATGACACCAATGACCAACGATTATGGCGCCGATCTAATTTTAAAGAAAGACAACATCACCTATGTCATACAGGCAAAACATTATAATGGCGTAAAAGTCGGCATACAGGCTGTCCAGGAAGTGGTTGCCTCTAAGCAATATTATAACGCTCATCTTGCCGTAGTCATTACCAACAATTACTACACTCCAAATGCCAAACGGCTGGCTGAAAGCAACCAAGTATTACTTTGGGATCGAGATGATCTTGGTGACTTCTCCTTAGAGAACTCCAAAGACCTATTGCCACTCCCAAGTTCTGAACCACTGATTTTAAACTAAACGTATCTATAAAAAAATAGGAAGTTTGCAACTTTTAGTCATTTGCAAACTTCCCATTTTTAGTTTAGTAAATTCGCAATTAACCACGAATCTCTTTTAATTTCTCTTCAACTTCACGAAGTACTCTTGCACGGTCTTCTTTATTATTTACAATATCTGTTGTATCCGCATCAATTACAAGGATCTCGCTTGCATTATAGTGATTGAATACCCAGTCATCATAGCCTTCCCAAAGGAAACGGTAATAGTCTTCTAAGCTCTTATCAAGTTCATAGTCACGACCACGTTTTCCAATACGTTCAAGTACTGTTTCGAAACTTCCTTTTAAATAAATCATAAGGTCTGGTGACTTCTTAGGAAGTTCTTCGAGTTCTTCTAACATATTGTCTAATAAGTTCTCATACACTTCCATTTCAAGGCCAGAAATTCTGCCAAGTTCAACATTTTTCTTAGCGAAATACCAATCTTCATAAATACTACGGTCAAGCACGTTGTTTTGATCGTGTAATGCTTGTTTGATTGCTTTAAAACGAGTATCTAAGAACCATAATTGTAATAAAAATGGATATCTTTTTTCCTGAATTTCTTCTGGACTAGCTGTATAAAATAATGGAAGGATTTTATTATCATCAACACTTTCATAATATACTGTTGTATCGAAATGCTCACCTAACATTTCCGCTACGCTTGTCTTTCCAAGCCCTATCATTCCGCCAATTACTAACACCAATTTATCATCCTTCCTATGTCTCGTCATTTTAGTCGAAGATATATCTTTTTTCTATCTTGCTCTTAACTTTGCATTTAATTTCTGGTAAATGCCTTTCATATATGGCTCTGTAGAAAGCTCTACCGCCTCATGTAAGTCTACCCATTTTACACCACTATTTTCATCCGGTTTCACACGAATTTCTTCCTGTTCGTCGGCCTCTAATAAATACGTTACATTTAAATGCATATGGGTTCCTACAAATTTGCCTTTTTTCACATGTCCGTTTACTCCAAGGATCTCTAAAGAGAACACATCCTCTTTTACAGGAGTCACATTGACAAGACCAGTCTCTTCTTTCGCTTCTTTAATCGCAACATGAAGAAGATCACGGTCTCCATCGGCATGTCCGCCTGTCCAAGCCCATGAGTTATAAATATTATGGTAAATCATAAGTACTTTTGTTCGTTCTTTATTTACTAACCAGCAGGATGCTGTCATATGCGCCATCTCGTTTTCACGCTCAAACACATTTTCATATTGTTCCATATAGGAAAGAATTAATTCCTTTTCCTTCGCTTCTTGCTCATTCCAAGGGGTAAAGTCTTTGATTTGCTGTAAAATATCCATCAAAAAAGCTCCTTTATTTTATTCTTGACCATTATAACATTAATCGACGAAGAAACCCATAAAAATTTATGGGTTTCTTCCTATTTTTCTACATATTTAGATTATAATGTTCTCTTACTTTTGTTTCGATCTCCGTTAACATCTCTGGATGCTCGCTTAAGAATACTTTTGCCGCTTCACGTCCTTGTGCAATCTTACTATCGCCGTAAGAATACCAAGCACCACTTTTATTTACGATATTTACTTCTACTGCTAAATCAAGGATATCGCCTTCTCGTGAGATTCCTTGTCCAAACATAATATCAAAGATTGCTTCCTTAAATGGAGGGGCGATCTTATTTTTCACTACTTTTACTCTTGCACGGTTACCAACAATGTCTCCGGCAATCTTAAGAGACTCGATACGACGGATGTCTAGTCTTACAGAAGCATAGAATTTTAAGGCACGTCCACCTGTTGTTGTTTCCGGACTACCAAACATAACGCCAACTTTTTCACGAATCTGGTTGATAAAGATTACGATACAGTTGGATTTACTAATAACCGGAGTCAACTTTCTAAGCGCTTGAGACATAAGTCTTGCCTGTCTACCAACATGGCTGTCACCCATATCACCGTCGATTTCTGCCTTTGGTACAAGGGCTGCTACGGAGTCAATTACAACGATGTCAATGGCATTGGAACGAACCATTACTTCTGCAATTTCAAGTGCTTGTTCCCCATTATCCGGCTGTGAAATATAAAGTTCGTCAATATCTACACCAATCTTCTTTGCATATGCTGGGTCTAACGCATGCTCTGCATCAATAAATGCTGCTGTTCCGCCACGTTTTTGAATTTCTGCAACCATATGCAATGTAAGCGTAGTCTTACCACTTGATTCAGGACCATAGATTTCTACAACCCTTCCTTTTGGAATTCCACCAAGACCTAAGGCAATATCAAGACTTAAAGAACCTGTTGGTACAACCTCGACTTCCGCAAATCCTTTGGAATCACCAAGACGCATAATGGCTCCCTGGCCAAAATCTTTCTCAATCTTGTTTAGCGCTGCATCCAACGCTCTACGTTTATTTTCATTTAAAGCATCACTCATAATTTATATCCCTTTCTTATCGTTCCTAAAATACAAAAGACCAATCAGCAAGCTCATATGCCACAGATATGGACTTACTAATTAGTCTTTTCATTTTCTTACGTATTTACACTTTTCTTTTTCATAACATATACAGGATATCATTTCCTATTTGTTAAGAAAAGAGCCAGATGCAGCGTAAGCACCTGACTCTCTCTTAATTGTTATGTACCCCTTATCGCGAGGAGGTTAACCTTGTTGGATAAGGGTCAGGCAGCCTCATTACCTTACTGCCTGCTGATATGCTATCATTTTTGAACCGATTCACCGACAAATGCCATACTACTTATATCTCTAGATCAACCTGAAATCGTTAAAGCAAGATTTCATAGTGTCTAAGGCATTTGTTATTTTTATGAATGTTATATAGGAAAACTAGAAAGCGGTAGGTATGCCGCTCACTAGAAATTGACTTAAACGATTTCTCCAATATAGTAGAAACCTTTTGCTTCATCTAAACGAACATTTACGATTGTTCCAATCATATCTGGAGTTCCTTTAAAATGAACTAATAAGTTGTTGCTTAAACGACCGGATACAAATCCTTCTTCGTGAGTATTCACAGATTCAACTAAAACGTCTTGGATTGTTCCTTGATGTTTTGCATTTTCTACAGTTGAAGTTTCATGAACTGTTTCAAGTAAGCGATTAAATCTTTCATGGATGATCTCTTCTGGTACTTGATTTTCCATAGTCGCTGCAGGAGTACCTGTACGTTTAGAGTAGATGAAGTTAAAGCTTGCTTCATAACCTACTTTTCTTACAACATCTAATGTATCTTCGAAGTTTTCTTCTGTTTCACCAGGGAAACCTACGATGATATCTGTTGTTAAACCAACATCAGGAATTGCTGCTTTTACACGGCTTACAAGATCAAGATATTGTTCTTTCGTATAATGACGATTCATCTTTCTTAAGATCTCAGAGCTACCGGATTGTACTGGTAAATGCACGTGTTTACAGATTTTCTTAGAATCTTTCATAACTTCAATTACATCATCTGAGAAATCTTTTGGATGTGGAGTCATGAAACGGATACGTTTTAATCCTTCAATCTTTTCAATTTCTTTTAATAATGCTGCAAATGTAGTCTTTTCTTCTAAACCAAATCTACCGTAAGAGTTTACATTTTGTCCAAGAAGCATGATTTCAACAACGCCATCTGCTACTAAACCTTCGATCTCACGAACGATATCTTTGATTTCACGGCTTCTTTCACGTCCTCTTACATAAGGAACGATACAGTAAGTACAGAAGTTGTTACATCCGTACATAATGTTAACGCCGGCTTTATATTTGAATTTACGTTCACTTGGAAGGTCTTCTACGATTTCTTTCGCTTCTTTCCAGATGTCAACGATCATGCTCTTAGAATCAAGGCGAGCTTGAATTAATTCTGCTAATTTGTAAATGTTATGAGTACCGAAGATGATATCTACATATTTGTAGTTTTTCTGAATACGTTCTACTACTGCATCTTCCTGCATCATACAACCACATAATGCGATCATCATGTGTGGGTTTTTACGTTTTAATTTATTTAAATGTCCAAGATTTCCATACACTTTTAAGTTTGCATTTTCACGTACTGTACATGTATTGTAAAGTACAAAATCTGCATCTTCTTTTTCGACGATTTGGTAGCCGATTCTTTCTAACGTACCAGCGATCTTTTCGGAATCCCTAGCATTCATCTGACAACCAAAAGTACGAATGCATGCTGTTAAAGGACGACCTAGTTCACTGCTAACTTGATTAAATCTTTCTTTTAGATCTTCCATGAACTGCAATTGTCTTGCAGCTTCTGAAGCACTTTCTTTATACTCTGTTCTGCTCATAAAAAGTTCCTTTCCCTTTTATCTGTAAGTATTATATCGGTAAATAAAAAAAAGTGCAAGATAAATTGTTTCAAATGTATATTTTTTTTGAAAGTTGTGTATATTATTGTAAATTACGATAATATTTCAAGACAACTAAAAACTTACCCTCTCTTTTTATTCCTTATGTACGTCTTGGCCAGTCAGGATTGCAATACTGATACCATCCACCAAAGTCTTTTTACCAGTATATGAAACCTATGTTAGTCGGTTCCATTTCTGCCTACTCTACAAAGATTCTCATTGCTCATGTTCTACTATAAAATCATCGGAATCAAAGTATACGACTTCTTTAACTGGAAATACTTTGACACATCTAACTTTACTAATCTGCCTTGTGTTTCCTTTCTCTATGTAATCTCTGTATTCACACCGCCAACCAACCGGTGTCTTAACTCCATCGATTTCTTCGACTTGTCGCTCATCGCTATAAAACTCCGTGATTGCTCCATCGTCATTTATGGTAAATATGCCTGTTCCTGAGACACCATTATAGGTAATCGTAGCCTTTACATGATTACGGTCAATGACTTCGTAAGACAAATAAGGGGATACTAAAATTGCCGGATTAAATGTGACCCCTTCTGCCACCCATGAAATCAATACTGCTTTATATCCCTGATCGTCCTTTACATCAAAAATCCGAATTGCCTTTCCAAGTATTCCTTTCATACCTCCTTGCTTATCTTCGGTACAATAATCTAGTCCCTCAAATGGAACACCATACATTGAAGAGGAACAGAATGCTGAACGGTATGGCTGGTCATTAAATAACCATAAATCATAATCCATGTTAAGAACTTTACCTGAGTTTGCATCAAATACAAACTTTGTATTGGCAAACTTAATATTGCTCATTTTGTATTTTGGGTAATTTTCTAACCCTATGTACAAGGCATATCGCTGTAGTGGTTCTGGCAGCTTTTCTATCTCCTCTGCTGTACACACTTCTTCTGATTTATTCAATTTTTCCACTCTTTGTTGCATTTGCTTCGTAAAAGAAGCTTTGCCCGGCGAATAAGGTATATTCCAATATATCAGGATACCTCCGATTATTACCATAAACACTCCTACTACAATCATAACTTTTCGTCTCCTTTTCCCTTTCATTCCATCTTGCCTCCTATATTATGATCCATCTTGATTAATGTCTTCAATGTAGTTTGAAGGTCTTCTTTTGAAATTCCATTGTAAAGAGCTTTCATAAATTCAACGGTTACTTGTTCATTCTCTGCTGCCACTTGATCCATTTTTTTCGTAGGTACCAATAATAGTTTCCGTTTATCCGTTTCATCTTGCGTGATTGTTAGGTAGTTTTCCTCTTGCAAATGTTCCGCCATTCGTTTTACATTTTGATAGGAACATCCAATTAAGTCTCCCATTTCTTTTAGCGTTGGTGGCTGTTCAAACATCCCTAATGCAATCATCAAAAACTGCTGCTTTATTGTAATATCTTTGAATACCTTATCGCCAATTGTCTGAATACGATTACTTAGGGAAAAAAGCATACCGTAAATTGCATATTCCTCTTGTATGTTGGTTAGCTTCATAGGGCCTCCTTTCTTAGATACATAATATGTTATGGAATTAATATATAACATGTTATGTATATTGTCAATATTTTCTAAGCTTGTTTTATATAAATCACTGCTGCATCTGGTAATTAGCTCAATAACCATCGTAGTTGTTTCTTATTGCTATTTTTTGTATTCTCTTGATACTATGATTTACATAACGATTCTTTTTGTATAAGGAGGCTCTTTCAAATGATATATGATGAAATATATAGAGAGTATAAACGCTTGGAAAATCAAATCCTTTCCCTAGAAGAAAAAATAAATAAGCTGCCACAAGGTAGTCTAGTCTGTGCAAAGAATGGGAACTACACCAAATGGTACCGAGTGATAGGAAACAAATATACTTACTTGAAAAAGGAAAACCAAACGCTTGCAGAACAACTAGCACTGAAAAAATACTATATGTTACAGTTAGAAGACTTGCTTCACGAAAGGACTTCTCTTGAAAAGTATCTTATCCATCATAAATTGGCTACTGAAAAAGCACCTCGATTGCTTAATCTGAATTCTGAATATCGGCCTCTTCTCTCCTCATTCTTCCTGTCATATTCTGATAATCTTCAGGAATGGGTAAATGCCCCATACAATAAAAATTCTAATAATCCAGAACAGCTAATTCATAAAACAATCTCTGGAAATGTTGTTCGTTCTAAGTCTGAGGCCCTTATTGATATGGCTCTCTATCAAAATAAAATCCCATTTCGCTACGAATCTCCTCTTATCCTAAATGAAATTACATTCTTTCCGGACTTCACAATACGGCATCCTAAATCAGGTCAACTAATGTACTGGGAACATTTTGGCATGATGGACAATCCTAACTATTGTCAAAATGCTTATAACAAATTGAAAGTATTTAGCGACAATGGACTCATTCCTTCCATTCATATCATTACGACCTTTGAAACCAAAGATTGTCCACTTAGTTCCGATCTAATTGAGAAGATTATTAAGCACTACTTCATGTAGGAATTAGATTTTTTGTCATCAAACTTGGCTTTTGGGTATAGAGGCCTAAATTTCTCTCCCCATACCCAAAACTCGCTATGTTTTTAAAGAAATCCTCTGTGTTTGGGTATTTTCTTCACTTTTTTGTTCCCTATACCCA
>JAUNRX010000228.1 GCA_030539495.1 bacterium
CGAGTGGTCTGTATCATTCTTTTATTTTTGGCGATCTGATGTCGATCACTTAGATTTACACCATTGTAATATATCTTGCCCTCGGTTACTTTGTAGATGCTCATAATACAGCGGGCAAGCGTTGACTTTCCAGAGCCGGACTCTCCAACGATACCCATGATCTCTCCTCTATTTACCTGGAAGGACACATGGTCCACTGCCGGAATTACAATATGCCTATCTAAACGAAACTGGTGCGATAAATCTTCTACTCTAAGAATTTCATTACTCATATGCAACACCTCCTATGGGAGATGTTATCTGTGGTGCACGTTTATCCAACAGCCATGTTGCCGCATAATGAGTCTCACTAATTTGAAACATTGGCGGCATCTCTTCATAATCAATTCCCAGCGCATATTTATTGCGACTGGCAAAGGCATCCCCTTTTGGTGGATTTAATAATGTGGGTGGCATTCCGGGAATGGTATATAACGGTTCTCCCTTTTTTGCAAATGCAGGAAGAGACTGCATCAGTCCCCAAGTATACGGATGTCTTGGATCATAGAAGATTTCCTCTGCTGTCCCAATCTCTACAATCTTGCCTGCATACATAACCGCCACACGATCTGCTGCCCTTGCAACTACTCCTAAATCATGAGAGACAAGAATTGTCGATGTTCCTAATTTCTTCTGCAGTTCACACAATAAATCCAAGATCTGCGTCTGTATGGTCACATCCAGTGCCGTCGTCGGCTCGTCTGCAAATAATATGCTTGGATTGGAGGCTAAGGCAATTGCAAGTACAACACGCTGTCTCATTCCTCCTGAAAAATTATAAGGATACAGCTCATACCTCTGCTCCGGTTGTTCAATTCCAACCAAGTCCATTAATTCAATGACCCGGTCATATACCTGCTTATGATCTATTTTGGGAGTATGGACTAAGACTGCTTCGGCAATCTGTCTGCCAATGGATATGGTCGGATTTAAGGCTGACATCGGGTCCTGAAAAATCATGGAGAATAGTCTCCCACGAAGTTTCTGCATTTCCTGTTCCTTATAGGCTGTAATATCTATGTCATTTACAAACACCTTTCCTCTTTTTATTTTGGCAGTCCTAGGCAATAGCTTCATAATACTTTTACATAAGACGCTCTTTCCACATCCGGATTCTCCGACAACCGCCAATACCTCTCCACTATTTAACGAAAAGGATATATCACGCACTGCCTCGATCTCACCCTCCGGTGTAAAAAAACTGACCTCTAGGTTTTCAACTTTTAATATCTCTCTCATTTTTAATTCCTTCATTCCTGTATATAGGGAAAAGGCGTTGAATTCTCAACACCTTTTCCCCATGCATGATATGCGTACTTATTTCTCTATTGTCCATTCAGCAACATTCCAGAAGATTCCCACTCCGTGATGTCCCATAATGGTATCCTTGTTAATTCCTTTAATATCAGATTTTGCAGCATAATCTGCATCAATATAACAGATAAATGCATACGCAGGATCATTTGCAAGTTCTACTTGGAAACGAGCATATGCATCTGCTCGAACCTGATCATTATCCGATTGACGTGCAGCAGTTAAATATTCATCTACCTTTTTATTGGAATACGAGTTGTAGTTTGCACCTTTATCTGTGCCAAATACTTTATACGTATGGTCATCTGCATCAAATGGACTTCCCCATCCAATTAAATACGCTTGCTGTCCGCCCCAGTCAACAACGCTTGGAACATCTACCTTGACTTCAATACCAATCTCCTTTAACTGTTGAGCTGCTGCCTGAGCAATATCAAGACGAACCTGATCTCCAGCTCCCACAGAGATTGTAAATCCAATTTTCTGATCTTTACGATAATAGAAGCCGTCCTGTCCCATAGCACATCCAGCGTTTTCTAACACCTGTTTTGCTTTTTTCTGATCAAACGAATACTGCTCAACGTTCTCATCATTATATACATTTCGTTGTAATGGACCATAAGCAATCACACCATGACCAAGGACTACGGTATCTAAGATTGCCTGACGGTCTAATCCATAACAGATTGCCGGAATAATGTCTCGATTGTCTTTCCAGTATTGATTTGCAAAGTTAAACATAATACCACGATAATCGGATGTCTTCATATGGTAAACCGTATATCCTTCTTTTCCTTCAAATGCGGTAGAATCTTTTGGCGTAAGCAATGCTAAATCCAGCTCGCCACTTTGCATCTGTAATGTCTTTGCATTATCATCGGCTACAATCTTAAAGATAATCTTCTCGATCTTTGCTTTGTCTTTAAAATATTCCTCATTACGAACCAAGGTAATCGACTGGCCTTTATCCCAGCTTTCTAACTTATAAGGACCTGTTCCAATTGGATTACGGAAGAACTCATCTTCCTGCATGTCCTTGCCTTCTAACAAATGCTTTGGAAGCACTGCCATTGTCATATAATCAAGAAATGCAACATTGGGTGCCGATAGTGTAAATGCAATTGTATGTTCATCCATTACTTTGATTTCTTTTACATCTTCATAATTTGGAGCATTTTCTGAACCATTGTCTGGATTCCTGATTGCTTCGATTGTAAACTTTACATCCTCTGCAGTTACAGGCTTTCCATCCTGCCACTTTGCGTCCTCCACCATATGAAATGTATATGTACAAGTTGCCTCATTAAACTCCCAGCTCTTCGCCAATGCAGGCACTACTTTGTTTTCTCCGTCATGAGCGGTCAGTCCATTAAAAATAAGAGCATTGATTTCTCCATGTTCATCCATTGCAGGATTAATACGAGTATAGTCATGACTCCCGTATACTAAAGTATTCTTTGCCTCTGTCGTTTCCTTTGATGTTGATTTCCCACAAGCAGCCAGACTAAGTATCATAACTACTGAAAGCAACAATGAAATAATTCGTTTCATTTTTTTGTTTCCTCCTAAACTATAATGACTGTGAAACAATTTGATTATACGATGAAATTCTTTGATATATAAGCTACCTGGGGGGATATTTTTTTACTTTATAGGGGATTGCGACGTGATTTCCTATATAGCAAAAAAGAAGCCCTCTCACATTCCTAAGCGCTTCTTTCTATCTTCTATGTAAACACCTACTTAATAAACTTCCTAATT
>JAUNRX010000077.1 GCA_030539495.1 bacterium
GTGAAAATCCAATATAATAATTCTTAAACAGGTAGATTTATTTCTCAGGATACGTTTCTATATACAAAATTGAAAAATGATAAATCTAAATTGTTTTATGGGAACTACAAATGAAATTAAAGGTAAATTGTTGAGGTAAAATAGTATTATGAATCTTATAAAAGAATATCAATCCAAGGAATTATATTTAATTCAAAAAAAAATATTGAGTAGGCTTGAAAAGCAGATTTTAGCAGATGATATAATTGAATTAGCATTATTACAAACCATGAGCCCTATTGAGGATTATGAGAATGCAATGAAAGTGTTAGAATTTTTCAAAAATAAAGTATCTGATATACGAATATGTATTATTGGTGCATATTTCTCGTGCATGTGGGATTATAATCAAGAGTATAGTTTTATAGAAGACTTAAAGAGGAACATTGAATACTATGATGGTAAAGTTCAATCTATTATCTATTATATATTTGCATGGAGTGAATATGTAAGAGATGGGGAAAGAAATACGATAATAGATTATTTGACAAAATCTATCAGCTTATATGATCAGTATGTATCTAATCTTCTTTTATTTTCAGAATATTTACCAAGAGAAGAAAAAAAGCAATGCTTATGTAAAATTAAAAAAAATATTGAAAAAATACAGACAGAGGTAGAAATACAGGAATATAACGATGAGATATTTATAAATCCGGAGTATTTTTGGAAAACTCAAATTGAACAAGTATGGGTTGATGAATACTTCTACCGTGAAAATTTTATATAACATTGAATATTTGTAAACAATAAAAAGAAATTGGCAGATTTATTTCTCAGGATACGTATCGAGGAGAAAAGAATGATGCAGGAACATGGCATCTATATACGTATTGTGCAAATGATCCGATTAACTATATTGATCCAAGTGGACATTATGCAATAGCTATATCAGCATTAGGAAGTCTTTTTGTTAAAAGCACTGCAGGTTTCATTGCATATAAGGCTATAAAGGGATCTGTCAAACGAACAGTAAAGAGAAAAATAGTAATGGTTAAGGCTGTTACAAAAACAATAAGTGGAGCAAAAATGAAATATTATACGAAGCAATGGTATAACTCGATGCAAAAGACAGATTATACTTGCGGGATAAAGAAAATACCAGATAAAAAATATAAAGATACCTATGCTACATTTGTAAATGAAGTGTATCAAACATTTTTGGTTTCAAATAAGCTCTTTAAATATTTAGTTCAAAGTGGTATAGAGGAGAAAAAATTTAGACCAGTATTTACTAAAAATAATAAGGTAGAACCATTAGCATATCAGTTATATATGTAATTATTAAGAAAATAATTTGAATTGAAAAGCCCCTCGTTGGAGATACAACGAGGGGCTCAGATTGTAATCAAATAAACTCTTACTCTCACTCCAACGCACTGCTTAGAGGAAAGTTTGAAAACCGTAGGTGTTCATTTCAATCCGCAAAAACTAGTTTTTTAGCACATTAACAATCGTATCCACTAATTCGTCATTTTTTTCAGGTGACATAAAGCAGAAACGGAAGTAGTGGTTATCTAAGAAAGGGAACGTAGAACAGTCACGGATCATAAGTCCTTTTCGAATCGTCGCATCAAATAAATCATTTGACGTAATGTCATCACGTAAAATCTTAACCAATACAAAGTTTGCATGAGGTGGGAACACCTTAAGGTCGCTGATTTCGCTAAGACGGGCTACGATACGGTCACGTTCTGTATTAATTAAGTCCTTAGTCTGTTTCATATAGTCTTCATCGCTGAACATGATTTCGCCTGCGATTGCTGCAAGGCTGCTGATGCTCCAAGGATTTTGACGCTTACCTATTTCTTTGATCAAGTCATCGTTTCCGCAGACTGCATAACCAAGACGAAGGCCAGGAGCTGCAAAGAACTTACTTGTACCGCGAAGGATGATTAAGTTGTTGTAGTAATCCGTAAGAGGTACGGAAGTGATTTCTTCCATAGTCGTTGCAAATTCAACATATGTTTCATCTACCATTACATAGATACCATGTTGTTTGCAGATATCAAGGATCTTACGCATTTCTTTACGAGTGATCACAGAGCTTGTTGGATTATTTGGATTACAAATAATTAATAAGTCTACGTCGGATTGTAATTCCGTTTTTAATTCTTCGAGATCAAGCTCAAAGTCTTTCTCTTCATTTAAGCTGTAGTAATGGGAACGACCGCCACAAAGGCCTACTTCGCGTTCATATTCGGAGTAAGTTGGCCCAACCATAAGTGCTTTCTTAGGTTTTTGGATCTGAATAAATAAAGAAATTAGTTCTGTGGAGCCATTTCCAACGATGATATTGGAGAAGTCTGTATGCACATAGGCTGCGATAGCTTTACGAAGTGCAGTATATTCACGGTCTGGGTAAGACGTAATTGCATCAATCTTATGTGCAAGTGTATTTTTTAATTTAAAGGAAACACCAAGAGGATTTACGTTAGCGCTGAAGCTTGTGATCTCTTCTTTTTTGATTCCGTATACTTGCTCAATTTTTTCTAAGTCACTTCCATGAAAGTGATCGACATGTTTTACCATAGTTAGTCATCCCTTCTATTTTGAAATAAGTATTATACTCTGATAAATTCTTCTAGTTATTTATCATTACACTTTTCTACTCAAAAATCAATCTTTTTATGTCATTCCCTGTCTAATATATACCGTTGATCCGTTTATTTATTAAACAAATGGATCAATAGTTTTTGTAGACGGTCATTTCTCAATGGCTTATAATGAATATGGGGAAAATTAGTAATAATGTGATACAAAAACCATAGTGGGGGGAATGAAAAAATGGTTAGAGTAGCAAAAGGAGTGAGGCGGTTTCAAGCAGTACTTCTTTGTTTTATAATGATAGGCGTTTCGATCCTTATGCCTTCAAATTGTACATATGCCAAAAAGAGCTCTTCATTGACAGGAAGAGAGTTATTAAAACTGTCATTGAACTATTGTGACAAACTGGATGCAAGCAGATATACACAAGAATCCTATGAAGCATTTGAGGCAGAACTTAAGATTGCAAAGACCTGTTATCAGGATACCAAGCAAAAGGATATAAATTATCGAAATCAGCGGGATTCTCTGGAGAAAGTCAAGGCAAACCTTGTGTTTCATGTAAATGAGGAAACGACAAATGCAAGGCCATTTAAGGAGTTAAGCGTAGATGACATGGTAGCAGATATGGGTGCCGGATGGAACTTGGGAAATACTATGGATGGCCATACCGGTCTGGTGCCAAATGAGACGCTTTGGCAGAATGTTAAGACGACTAAGGCATTTATTAAGAAATTACATGACCAAGGATTTAATACAGTTCGTATTCCGACCACATGGGGCTCCATGATTAAGGATGACTACAGCATAGATGAGAAATGGATGAGCCGTGTACAGGATATTGTAGATTATTGTATTTCCGAGGATATGTATTGCATCCTAAATGTGCATCATGATGGTGCAGAGCAGACAGGATGGCTTCGTATTGCCGCAGACGATATCGATTCCGTATATGAAAAATATGAAGGTGTCTGGAGGACCATAGCAACCAAATTCAAGGATTATAATGAACATTTAATCTTTGAGTCGATGAATGAAGTAATCGGGGATGGAAGCTATCCAAATGCAGAAGCCCATGATGTGCAGATCATCATGAATTTAAATCAGATTTTTACCAATGTAGTTCGCTCCACAGGCTCTAATAATGACAAGAGGTGGCTGCTTGTTCCTGCCAGATACACAAATATCGATGTTACGACAAAGAAGGAAAATAATTTCAAGCTTCCGACAGATACAGTAAAGGACCGTATCTTTGTATCGGTTCATTATTATGATAGGGAACTAGGATTATCGCAAAATATGCAAGGCACCACGTATACAGAGGCGGCAATGGAAGGATTGGCAAATCAGCTGCAAAAGATGCAGGATATGTTTACTTCCAAAGGAATTCCGGTAATTGTCGGAGAGTATGGCGTAATCAATAAAAATAATTCAGTAGACCGGGCGTATTTTTGTGAAGGCCTGACGAGGATGTGCAAGGCCGGGAAAATGGTAGCATGTTATTGGGACCAGGGCTGGTATGATAAAACTAAAATTCCAGCAGATTATTCCTATACCTTGTTTGACCGTAAGACTGGAAAAGACATTGATCCTACCGTAACAGACGGCCTTCTTCGAGGAACCTTTGGTAAAAGTAATGCTGTCAATTGCACTGACGTGCCGAAGGAAATTAAGAAAGGCACCAAAGTCATTCCAATGACAACAATCCAGGTAGATCATGAAAGCTTGGAGATGAAGGCAGGAGAAGAACAGAAAGTGTCTGCAACGGTAGAACCGGCAGATGCCAATGATATTGTACTTTGGAAGACCGATGATGAGACAGTTGCAACGGTCTACAATGGATTGGTGCATGCCAAGGGCATTGGCCAGACAGAGATCACTGCATGTTCAAAACATGGTTTGGTAGAAAAGAAAATTAAGGTACAGGTAGTGGCAGCAGAGGTTACCAAACCGGTAACCCAGATAAAGGCCCTAAAGGAAGAGTATTCACTTAGCAAGGACCAAGGGGTCTATCTAAGACCAACGCTTGAACCAGTGGATACCGATGCCGTGATCTCATACCGTTCTTCTGATGAGTCAATTGCCACTGTATCTAGTATTGGTAAGGTGGTTGCAGTTGGAAGTGGTACGGCAATGATTACGATTGCAGCATCCAGCGGTCTAACAAAGACCGTAAAGGTAGTATGCAAAGGTGATGACGGTGCAAGTACAATGAAAATCAGCCTGGATGTATATTATAACGATGCAGATGCTAATTATTTTAAAGAAGAAGTAGGCCAAGCCTTGTCGGTAAGCGAGGATGGCCAATATACGTTATCCTTCGACTGCTCTAAGAATCTATCGGATGAGGCAAAGAAGGCAGGCGTAAAAGGCTTGAATAATCTGACGGCCATCTATCTAAAGGATTGGGATGTACTAAAAGGAACGATTTCCAAATCCAAATGTGATGCCTGTGATATTGCCTATAATAAAATCATAGTAGACGGCAAGGAGCTTCCCATCATAAAGACAGAAACAAAATCTGCCCTAAAAGAATCCGGCATCTTTGATACCAATGATCCAATCAATGGATGGGATGGCTCTGTGACGGATCAAGTCGATGTGGACGGTAACCATGCAGTGAATTTTAAAGGGATAAAAAATCCTCAAAAGATTGAGCTTACGTTCACTTTGTCAGGACTGAAATTTACCGAGCCAGAGACAAAAAAGGAAGTGACCATTGACAGTATTGAGGTTTATGGTCATTCAAATATTTCTTTAAACAAGCTAGGTGAGACAATTGAGGCAGCAGTCTTACTTAGCCCAAAAGGAGAGAAAAGCAAAGTTTCCTTTGTATCCAGTGATGAGAGTATCGCTATGGTAGATAAGAAAACGGTAGAAACAAATACCGAGGGCAAGGCAGGCATTACGATAACTGGAATGAAAGTAGGCACGACAACAATTACGGCTTATGCAGCAAACGGCCTTAGGACAGAACTCAAAGTAACTGTTTCAGGAGATAAGAAGGATAGCGCAGCAGCAAGTTCGGGTTCTTCCTCCGCTTCCAAGACGGATAAAGTGCTTTATGTGGTAATGGGCATGATAGGACTTTTACTTATTGTTGGTGGCATAAGACTGACGGTTAAAAAGAAGAATAAGTAGGAATTTTCCTAGAGGAGGTGGATGTAGAGTGCACCTCCTCCTTTTTGTATGTTATGGTAGCTGGTTTTGCTTACTATAGGCCATCCACAAACTTACCACTGCTTCCTATTGAATGTTCACAAGCATGTTTGCTATAATTAGAAAAGGAATGAGTAAACGGATAGGCGGTGAAAATACGATGAAAGAAAAAATAAGTCAATTGGCAAAAGAGAGATTTGAGTTTGAGGTACCCGAAGTTATCCTCTCAACAGATAAGCTTGTATTAGAAGTAGAGACAGGAAAGAGTATAACAGCGACCGTTCATATCTCAAATAGTGGACATCGTAACATGAAAGGAGTTATTTACTCCTCAGACCCCAGCTTGACCATACAAGAGAATACATTTGTCGGCACAGAAGCTGACTTATGTTTTATATATAATGCAGAAAATAAGCCAGAGTATCAAGGAAAGAAGACAGGAACAATCACGGTAGTCAGTAATTTTGGAGAACGTACGCTACCATTTGAAGTAACCATTGAAAAGCCATATATTAAAAGTTCAATGGGGAATTTAAATGACCTGTATCACTTTACCAACTTGGCAAAGAAGAATTTTAACGAAGCCCTTCAGATTTTTAGAACACCAGAGTTCAAAAAAGTCATTTTGCAAAAAAACGAACATATACGCTTGTATGAAGGCCTAATAAAGAGCCCATGTCTTGCGCAGGCCATGGACGAGTTCTTAGTGGCAATCCACCACAAGTTAGGGGTAACCATTACGACAGAACAAACAGCCATTAGCTATAATGAAGTACGCGAGTCAATCGAGGACTCCGTCAAAATAAATAAAAAAGAGTGGGGCTATGTAGAACTAAGCCTGGCAACAGATGTGCCATTTATTACGCTAGAGCAAGATAAGATTACACCCGAGGATTTTGAGAAAAATGAATACACGCTAAACTATAGGATTGATTATAGTAAGCTGCCTGCAAAGAAAAGTATCGGCCATATTATCATTGAAAGTTATCGAGAGACCATCGAGATTTCACTGGAAATAAAAAAAGAAATCGAAGAACATGCAAGAGTTTGTGAGACAACACAATTTAAGTTAAGAAAATACGAGGCACAATTGGTGGAGGCGTATCTTAAGTTTCGTCTGAACACGATTACGAAGGAAGCCTATGAAGATCAGCTGGAGTCTATTTTAAATACACTTGCAAGCCTAAAGCCATCCGTGCTTTGGCAGTTATGGTTCGCACATCTTTATATGATTTCAGGACAGACAGAAAAATTAGATCGAATCATGAATATATTTGGAGACAGTGAGCATGACTTACTGGAAGAATCCATTCCCTATTATTTTGCATATCTATATTTGAAAGCCCTTTACACAAAGAAGGAAGAACATATCAGCCATGCAACCGAGTTGATTGGGGAATATTATATCAACGAACATAAAGACTGGCATTTACTATGGTATCTTTTATATATTGATAAATCTTACGAGGATGACCAGGACAAACGTCTTTCGGCATTAATGGTTGAGTTTGTGAATGGAGTCAATTCTCCGGTTCTATATTACGAGGCACTAATTGCCTATAATAAAAATCCCGAGTTATTAAAAGAGCTTGGCCCAATTGAACGACGAATTATGCACTGGGCAGTAAAGCATAAATATATGAGCGAAGGCCTTGTAGAGCAGTTTGTTTTTGTTGCTTCCAGAGTAAAGACCTTTGATGGCTTATTGCTTCAGGATCTAATTGCATTGTATGAATATAAGCAGACACCGGACAGCCTCCAAGGGGTAATCCGTATGCTGATGAATGGGCGAAAGACCGACAGCAGATATTTCAAATGGTATCAGGAAGGCGTAAAGAAGAACCTTAAGATTACGGAGCTTTATGAATACTATATGTACAGTATTCCGGAAGAAAAGGAGATTGTCATCGAACAGTCCGTACTCCTGTATTTCGTCTATAATAATCATTTACCAGAAGCAAAGAAAGTGTTCTTATATTCTTATATCATTAAAAATAAAGAGATAATTGGATCAGTGTACCGCACATACTTAAGACAGATGGAGACATTTGCAAAGCGAATGGTACTAAAAGAAAGCCTAAGTGAAAATCTGACCATTTTATATAAAGAATTTATCACCCCGGATATGGTAGACGAGGAACTTGCCAAGTCCCTTCCAGCAATTCTATTTCGATGTGAACTGGTTTGTGACAATAAGAAAGTGAAAAGCATCATTACAAAGCAGGAAGAGCTAAAGAAAGAAGAAAGCTACTACTTAGAAGATGGAGTCTGCCTGTTTACCATGGCAACGGACCATACGCAGATTTATCTGGTAGATGAAAATGGAAACCGTTATGTAAGTGAGACCGGCTACAAGGTAAACCGTTTGTTTACCAGCGAGGCCCTAATCGATGCCTGTTTTGCATTTAATAAACAGAATATCAAATTATTGGTGGATCGAAAAAATCGTTTGGAGAAAAAGGCAGCAGATGCTCCAATGCAGGAAGAGATGCATTTTATCTTGAACCGTTTATTAGAATCCGACGAAGTGGACCAAGCATATAAAGGCAGTGAGTATTTATCCATGGTGGAATATTACCACGACAAAGGGGATTACAAAAAGTTAGATGAATATCTGATCACATTGGATGATACCTATATTCCGGAAAAGGATAGATATCGTATGATTGAATTCTTCATAATGCGAGATTTATTTGAGGAAGCATATGAGAGGATCAAGGTTTACGGATATGAGATGGTGAATTGCAAACGTCTGTTTAAGCTAGTCATGCATATGATTACAGAGCAAGCTGGACAGCAGGAAAACTCATTACTTTTAGCAATGTGTAATTATCTTTATGAAACAAACAATGCAAATTGTGATATTAAGAGGTATTTAATTGCTTATCTTGAGCAGACTTCAGAAAGCCTTTTTGGATTATACGAAGAGGCAAAAGAAGACGGGCTTGATTGTGTACAGCTGGAAGAACGCCTGTTAGGGCAGATTCTATTTAGCGAGCATATGATCGAAGGCACTCAAGAAGTGTTTGAGGACTTTTATCAGACCAGCAATAACAAGCTGTTAATTCGTGCTTACTTAAATTATATGGCATATCGATATTTGGTTCATGGAGAAGAAAATATCGATCAGTCCATCTGTGACAAGATGAAGAAAGAGAGTTTTTACCATGAAAGCCGTGTCTGTATGCTTGCCATGTTGAAATATTATAGCGATCATAAGGACTTATCAGAGGATGAGCTTAAGTTTATCGATTATAATTTACACAAATACATCAGTCAGGGCATTATATTCGAGTATTTCTTAAAGTACGCAGACCGAATTGATTTGCCAGACAGCATTTGCAACCGTTATTATGTAGAATATGTGGCTTCCCCGGACAGCAGGGTGAAAATTTATTATACAATGAACGATCAGGTTGGAAATGAGGTTGCCATTATGAAAAATAGGTTCGAAGGCATCTATGTAAAAGACTTTATTTTATTTTATGGAGAGACACTAAGTTATTACGTGGTAGAAGAAAAAAACGGGAAAGAACAAGTGACGAAGACCAATATGGTAACGCAGACAAAACGAAGCGAGACTGTAAACAATCGTTTCGATGAAATAAATGAGATATTACAGACAAGAGAAGAGCGACAGGATGATACCGTGCTGGAACTTATAAAACAATATGCAGTCGAGGACTACATTACCTCCTCACTATTCACACCATTATAAGGGAGGGATTTTGATAATGGATGATAATAAATTAATTGTGGGCTTAGACCTATGCAATGATTTTACACAGATCAGTTATTATAATGAACTTACGTATGAAGTGGAAAGCATTTATTGCGGCGAAGGAAAAAGTGAGTTTATGATACCGACAGCGCTTGCAGTAACCAAAGACAACAAGGACTGGTTAATGGGCGATGATGCACTAAGATGCGGAGAAGAAGGAAATGGACTTGTTGTAACCGATTTTATTGATGAGCAGTTTGAAAGCTATATGATTTATGATACGGTATTTTATCGTACTCAGCTGCTTGAAAAATTCTTGCGTAAAGTGCTATTGCTGTTAAAACGAGAATTTCCAACAAAGTCAATTAAGCGACTTGTTGTGACAATACGTAATTTGGACCTTGTCTTGATTGATAATATTTATGATGCCTTAGAAAATCTAGGGCTTCGTAAGGATCGTGTCCATGTCATCAGCCACGAGCAAAGTTATCTAAACTATGCCCTAAGCCGTAAGAAAGAGCTTTGGATGAATGACATCGGCTTATTTGAAATTAATGAAAAGGGCTTGCTGTACTATCAGATCAGCATGGACCGCAGGGCAGAGCCGATGTTGGTAGGAATTACGACCAAAGACTTTACAGACAAGCTATCCTACGAAATGGTTCAAAGAAGGTCGGAAGGATTACAGTATATCTTTAAGAATATTTATTCCTCCGTACTTCATAAACAGATCATTTCCACGATTTATCTGACCGGACCAGGATTTAGTGAAGAATGGCTGGGGCCTTGTATCAATGACTTATGCGCAGGACGAAGAGTATTTATCGGCCAGAACCTGTATTGCTTTGGTGCCTGTATTACCGCAAGAAATGAGATTAAGGAAGATGGCATAGTAAAATACGCTTACCTTAGCAATGAGGCACTTCCTTATTCCGTAAGCATGAACCTATATAGCAAAGGAAAAATGAATGAGATCAATTTGATTGCAACCGCGACTCCTTGGTATGAGGTGAAGCGTAAGTTTCAGGTAATCTTAGATGGAGAGACGGAGCTGCAGTTTATTATAAGAAATGCAATCAGCCATACGACGACAACACGAATTATCGCATTAGATGGATTAGAGCCAAAGATGAATCGAAGCGTTCGTGTTGAAATACGGTTAGAATGCACAAGAAAACATGAACTGATTATCGACGTAAAAGATGTTGGATTTGGCGACCAGTTCCCTGGAACGAACCGCATCTGGGAGACAATAATTACAGTTTAGAAAAGAGGTAGCCATGGGTAAGATTATATTATGTACTGGCAGGATGACCCAAACACCATATGTGTTTAATATGTCGAATACAGGCGTATATAGTATTGAAGAAATGAGCTATTACTTGTATACACATATTTATGAAATCAGTGAGGATTTTCTTGATCAGGATCTGGTAAATTGGATTCGATTTGAGGTTGCATTGCCAGAGTTAGCAGAGAAATTAGAAGTGCTAAAGAGAAATGGCAATGGAATTAAGGATATCGTAGTAACCATTCTTTGCAGCAATGATTATTACAGCGAAAAGGAAATCAAAGAATTAGTCATCATTATGGATGCAATAAAGGGATTGCCGGCCATTAAGCGAAAGAAGATACGTGGCGACTATTATTTAAAATATAAAATGTATCATTATGCAGCCATG
Source organism: bacterium (assembly GCA_030539495.1). Classification (GTDB taxonomy): domain Bacteria; phylum Bacillota; class Clostridia; order Lachnospirales; family Lachnospiraceae; genus KM106-2. The sequence continues at coordinate 11,149 of JAUNRX010000077.1, forward strand.
GAATATGAGAATATTCTTAAAGATAAAGAGGCAGCAGATTTTACCCCAGAAGAATATGGAGACCTAATTCATAACATAGGCGTGGTAAAAGTACAGACGTCCTCGTACAAGGCAGCAGCCGGGTGTTTTAAAGAGGCTTATAACCTAAATCATAGGGAAGCTTCCTTGACACAGTATATGTTAGCAATCTTGTTATCCGGTGATCAGGAGAAGTATAATGAGGAACTCGAGAAATATGAGTTAAGTGAGGAGTTTACTTCCATGCTATATCAGGCGATTTCAGAGAAAGAGCAGGAAGCAAAGACAACCCATCTCTGCGAACAGATGGAGGACATGAAACAAATGATAAAAAGCGGAAACCGAGAGCAGTATGAGCACAGATTAAATCATATTGTATATCAGTTGAAGCAGACATACCGCAAACATCTGGAAGGATAAATAGGACATAACATAGGAGCTAGAATGGGAAAATTTAAATGGTTTAAGCGAAAGAAGAATGTGGAGACTCCACAGGAAAAGATGCTTCAGGAAGAGGCAGAAGTTCAGGTACAGACAGAATTAGAGGAAGAAAAGGTCAATATAAAGAATCCAGCAGAACGTAAGGCATATGTGTCACAGCACTGTGAGCAGATTGTGGAAGCGACTAAGCAAATGGATGAGTTTCGAAAAGAATATGAAGCGGTAACGGCGTATTTATCAGATATCCAGGTTCTTGACCGAATTCCTGAGTCATCACGCAATGAGATTGATGATACAGCACGAAATATTCTTACGTTGACAAGGGAACGTGAGAGATTTCAAAATGGACAGACAAAGATTACGCAGAAGCAATATAAGTTGATGGAAGCTTATGAGGATGAAATTCCAAATGAAGTGAAGAAGATTAATGCCAAAGAGGCGTATCAAACAGCCTTAAAGAAAGATCTTGCAACATTAGAGGGCGAAAAGCATAGCCTATCCTATGAACAAAGTGAGATTACAGGTAGACAAGGCTTCTTGAAATTAACGAGCACAGTAGTATGTTTCCTTACAGCAGCTGTATTTCTTGTGCTATTTCTTCTTTCTTACAACATGGATGTGGAAGCAAAAAATCCATTTATCCTTACGGTACTATTAGCATTAGTTTGTGCGGCATATATTGCAAATGAGGCAAGAAAAAATCGCGTAGACATGCACCTGAACCAAAGAAAGATGACAAAGGCAATCGGCCTTATGAACCGGGTCAAAATAAGATATGTAAACAATCAGTTAAGTCTTGATTATTCCTATGCAAAGTTCAATATCAAGAGCTCCATGCAGCTTACCTTCTTCTGGGAGGAATATATGAAGCAGAAGGATATTAATAACCGATACAAAGAGAATACAGAAAACTTAAACTACTACAGTGAGAAGCTGGTAAAGCAGTTAAAAGACTATCGTTTACACGATCCGGAAGTCTGGATCCATCAATGTCTTGCAATTCTCGAACCAAAGGAAATGGTGGAAATTCGCCATCGTTTAAACATCAGAAGACAGAAATTACGTGAGCGTATGGACTACAATACGCAAAGAAAAGAAGAGAGCGTTTTAAAGATCAAAGACATTTTAAAAGAAAATCCGGAAGCCAAGGAAGAAATTATCGTTACCATGAAGAAATATAATATTAATCTATAAAGGAAACGTATAAAATACTTGACATCTGGGCATTCTTTGTCTAGTATATTATTCAGTAAAGACATTTATGTCGAATAAGAAAAATGTTGAGATAGAGAAGAGTAGATAAACATCTTATCAGAGAGAATGGCCCAAGGCTGGAAGGTCGTTTTAAGCACTGGTTATCGAAGGTAGCTCTTGAACAGTATTTCTGAACGAAGGCTTAATCGAGAAGTCCTTTTTAAGTAGGAAATAACGGAGTCAGTCACGTTATAGACTTTTGAGATAGCATGATTAATGAATTACATGCTATAAATTAAGGTGGTACCACGGTTCTTTCGTCCTTTTATAAGTATATAAACGACGAAGGGACCTTTTTTTATGCGGGCCGCCGGAGGCGTCCCTTTGGATGAAATGGGATTTCATCCAGCTAAAAGCCTTAATAAACAATCGGAGCGAACTGCGATTCCTCGTGCAAGCCTAAAAGACAGGCCTAGAATCGCAGTTCCAGAAACGCAAAAGCGCGGTTTCACGTTTCTGAATCCAATGAGAAACTACGTTTCTCAAACTCTTCCTTGCTGGGGTAGGGCGCTGAAGAAGCTATCGTTAGATGACTTTGTAAGTGACGCTGGGGGCACTAGTCGAAAGCGAGCTTTCAATCCAGTGCAAAGGCAAAAGCTGACGGGGGTATCTTTGTGAGCAATCATGGGGACACTAGTCGAAAGCAGAGCTTTCATCCAGCGAAAAGAGTGAAAATTCGCGCATACTAAGTAATAATCAATGGTATTTATCATAGATGTAAAATTGAGAAAAAGGAGTATATAAGATGAGCAAAAATCTTGAAAAAACATATAGCCCTTCGGATATCGAAGATCGTTTATATGAAAAATGGATGGAAAAGAAATATTTCCATGCTGAAGTTGATGAAAATAAAAAACCTTTTACAATCGTAATTCCACCTCCAAACGTTACAGGTAGATTACACATGGGGCATGCACTTGATGAAACTATGCAAGATATCATCATTCGTTTCAAAAGAATGCAAGGTTATTCTGCGTTATGGTTACCAGGTACTGATCATGCTAGTATTTCTACTGAAGTAAAAGTTATTGAAAAATTAAAGAAACAAGGCATCGATAAAAAAGATATCGGCCGTGAAGCGTTCTTAAAAGAAACTTGGGATTGGACACATGAATATGGTGGAGCAATCGTAGAACAGCTTAAAAAATTAGGTTCTTCTTGTGACTGGGATCGTCAAAGATTCACGTTAGATGAAGGATGTAATAAAGCAGTTGAAGAAGTATTCGTAAAATTATATGAAAAAGGACTTATTTATAAAGGTTCTAGAATCATTAACTGGTGTCCAGTATGTAAGACTTCCATCTCTGATGCAGAAGTTGAACATGAAGAACATGCAGGTCATTTCTGGCATATGAGATATCCAATCGTTGGAGAAGAAGGACGTTTCGTAGAAATCGCAACAACTCGTCCAGAAACTTTACTTGGTGATACTGCAGTAGCAGTAAATCCAGAAGACGAAAGATATGCTGATATCATCGGAAAAACTGTAATGGTACCATTTGTAAACAGAGAAATTCCAGTAATCGCTGATTCTTATGTAGACAAAGAGTTCGGTACAGGTGTTGTTAAGATTACTCCAGCACATGACCCTAACGATTTTGAAGTTGGTAGACGTCATAACTTACCAGAAATCAACGTAATGAACGATGATGCTACAATTAATGCTATGGGTGGAAAATTCGAAGGAATGGACCGTTACGAAGCTAGAAAGCAAATGGTAGCTGAACTTGACGAAATGGGCTTACTTGTAAAAGTAGAAGACCACTCTCATAACGTAGGTACTCATGACAGATGTAAAACTGTTGTAGAACCATTAATCAAACCACAATGGTTCGTAAAAATGGATGATTTAATCAAACCAGCTGTAAAAGCAGTTGAAGAAGGCGAAATCGAATTAATTCCAGAAAGAATGAAGAAAACATACTTCAACTGGACTGACAATATCCGTGACTGGTGTATTTCCAGACAGTTATGGTGGGGACACAGAATTCCTGCTTACTACTGTGACAAATGTGGCGATGTTGTTGTTTCCAAAGAACAACCAGACGTATGTCCAAAATGTGGTCACAACCATTTAACTCAAGATGAAGATACTCTTGATACTTGGTTCTCTTCAGCATTATGGCCATTCTCCACATTAGGCTACCCAGACAATACAAAAGAATTAGATTACTTCTATCCAACAGACGTTTTAGTTACTGGATACGACATTATCTTCTTCTGGGTAATCCGTATGATCTTCTCCGGATATGAACACATGGGCGAAAGACCATTCAAGACAGTATTATTCCACGGCTTAGTACGCGACAGTCAAGGACGTAAGATGAGTAAATCCCTTGGAAATGGTATCGATCCACTTGAAATCATTTCTGAATACGGTGCAGATGCTCTTCGTTTAACATTAATTACAGGTAATGCACCTGGTAACGATATGCGTTTCTACATGGAAAGAGTAGAATCCAGCCGTAACTTTGCAAATAAAGTATGGAATGCTTCCCGTTTCATCATGATGAACATGGAAAAAGCTGAAATTCCAGAAAACATTGACTTATCTGAATTAACATTAGCTGATAAATGGATCCTTTCTAAGAAAAATTCATTAGTTAAAGAAGTTACTGAAAATATGGAAAAATACGATCTTGGTATTGCTGTACAAAAAGTATACGACTTTATCTGGGAAGAATTCTGTGACTGGTATATCGAAATGGTAAAACCTCGTCTTTACAATGACGAAGATAAGACTCAAATGGCAGCATTATGGACATTAAAGACAGTATTAATCGACGCATTAAAACTTCTTCACCCATACATGCCATTCGTAACAGAAGAAATCTTCTGTACATTACAAAATAAAGAAGAATCCATTATGGTTTCTGAATGGCCAGTATTCCAAGAAGAATTAAACTTCAATACTGACGAAGAAGCAGTTGAATTAATCAAAGCTGCAGTTAAGAGCATCCGTAACGTGCGTGCAGAAATGAATGTACCACCAAGCAAGAAAGCAACTGTAATTGTTGTTTCTGAAGATGCTGCTGTAAGAGATACGTTCAACACAAGTAAAGTATTCTTTGCAACACTTGGTTACGCAAGTGAAGTTCTTGTTCAAGCAGACAAAGCTGGAATCAGCCAAGATGCTGTATCTACAGTAATTCCAAATGCGACAGTTTACATGCCATTTGCTGAATTAGTAGATATTGAAAAAGAAATCGAACGTTTACAAAAAGAAAAAGCAAAACTTGAAGGCGAATTAAAACGTGTTAACGGTATGTTAAATAACGAACGTTTCATGAGTAAAGCGCCAGAAGCAAAAGTTGCTGAAGAACGTGCGAAACTTGAAAATTATTCCAACATGATGGCGCAAGTTGAAGAAAGATTGGCACAACTAGCTTAATCTGTCGATAATTGCGACATTTAATTGTTGAAAATAAAAAGTACCATATTATAATAGACATAGGACAAACTGTATCTATTTATATAATATGGTGCTTTTTTTATTCCTCAGAGCATTGCGTTCGCAATCCCCTGAGAAATAAAAAAAGGCTTTCCAAAAGGATGGAAAGCGAAGATGCACACTCAGGGGAGAGGAAGATGTCGCAAAAAGAAGCGACAGTCCCCTTCGGCGCAAAAAAGTTTTTTCTCCCTGAAGTGTTTT
>JAUNRX010000078.1:0-2909 GCA_030539495.1 bacterium
TTTTAATACATAGGAGGCTTCTTGAAGAGAAGTTTCCTATGTATTAAAAAAGTGTCTTCGACACTCTTAGGCTCCCTCATTTATGATGGGGCAAAACTTCAGGTCGAAGACACTTTGCCGCGGCGAGGCTAGATGGGGGCAAGCTTTTGGGCATATATGAAATTTTCTTTGATTCCTTGCCCAATTTTCCAATGATTTTTATTGATTTTTTCTCAATTTGGGCATATATGAAATTTTTTGCTTCTATATGCCCGGGTTTCGACACATTTCGTGGGCATTCTCACAGAGAAATTTTCTATATGGAAAATTCTCTTCTTATTCTTAACTTCTAGTCTCATTATTGGGCATTTTCCTTTATAAATTTCCTATATGCCCAACATGTGCTTATGGTTATCGAAAGAAACTCTTACCTTCACTCCAAGGCACCGCCTATAGGAAAGTTTGAAAACCATAGGTGTTCCTTTTAATCGATATCCGGAAACCACGCTTTTCGGATATCGGATTAGTGCGAACAGGTCCTGTATTTTAGGGACTTGCACGAATGAGCACTAATCATTTCCGCCAGCACTGGATGAAATCCTGATTTCATCCAAAGCTTGGCGACTTTGTCGACAAACTAAAGCGCCAGAGCTTATTGCTCTGACGCTTTAGACTATTTATTTAAAAGATATATTGAGTTGGTGGTTCGTAAAATACTTTCTCTGTCGTTCCATTATAATGTACGCTGCCTGGTGTCCTAACATAACTATAAGGTCTCTTAAAAATCAAATACTTGGTATCTTGTTGAATCGTAAAGCAGCCTTTTCTCTGAAGCTTTTCTAATGAGGTTTCAAACTCCTCCTGGCTTCTTACAACCTGATGATGGAGGCATTTCTTATAGAGGATATCCTTCGTGCAATGTTCTGAATCAGCCATAATCTTTAGAATATACTGCATTCTTTCCACTTTCTTCATAGGCTCTCCTCCTAACCTTTTGATACCCCCAGTATACTACTTCTGTAGAAAAAAGGATTAAGGAACGATTAAAAAAAGATGTTATTTTACTGCGTTAAATGCTTCCTCCAAATCATAAAGGATATCATCAATATGCTCCGTACCAATCGATAAACGTATTGTATTCTGCTTAATTCCCTGTTCCTGTAGCTCTTGATCATTTAGCTGAGAATGAGTTGTGGAAGCAGGATGGATTACTAACGACTTAACATCTGCAACATTGGCAAGCAGGGAGAACACTTGTAAATGATCAATAAATTCTTTTGCTTCTTTCGCTCCGCCCTTAATTTCAAAGGTAAAGATGGATCCGCCGCCATTTGGAAAATACTTTGTATACAGCTCATGGGTTGGTGCCTCTGGCAAGGATGGATGATTTACTTTCTCCACCTGTTCATGGTTTGCCAAATACTCCACTACCTTAAGTGTATTTTCCACATGTCTCTCTACTCGTAACGATAATGTTTCAAGCCCCTGCAAAAAGAAAAATGCGTGGAATGGTGAAAGGGTAGCCCCTGTATCTCGAAGCAGGATTGCTCGAATCTTTGTAACAAATGCTGCCGGTCCTGCTGCCTTAGTAAAACTGATGCCATGGTAGCTTGGATTCGGCTCTGTTAAGGAAGGAAACTTTCCTGAAGCCTCCCAGTCAAACTTTCCACTATCCACAATAACTCCACCAATAGTTGTTCCATGCCCGCCGATAAATTTGGTTGCCGAGTGAACCACAATATCTGCTCCATACTCAATCGGACGGATTAAATATGGCGTACCAAAAGTATTATCAATTACAAGTGGGATTTTATTTTCATGGGCAATCTCTGCAAGTGCTTCAATATCCACTACGTTAGAATTTGGATTTCCTAATGTCTCGATAAAGACAGCCTTTGTATTTTCCTGAATCGCTGCCCTTACTTCTTCTAAATTATTTGCATCCACGAAAGTTGCAGTAATTCCATACTGTGGCAAGGTATGGGCAAGTAAGTTGTAAGATCCGCCGTAAATGGTTTTGGATGCTACAATATGGTCGCCTGCCTGTGCTAAATTTTCAAATGTATATGTAATGGCTGCTGCTCCGGAAGCAACTGCTAATGCAGCGACACCACCTTCAAGTGCTGCAATCCTCTGTTCAAAAATGTCTTGTGTTGGATTAGTAAGTCTTCCATAGATATTACCTGCATCCGTTAATCCAAATCTAGCTGCTGCATGTTCACTATTATTAAATACGTAAGAGGATGTTTGGTAGATTGGCACTGCTCTTGCACCAGTTGCTTGATCTGCTTCCTCTTGACCTACATGAAGCTGCTTCGTTTCAAATCTTAATGCTCTTTCCTCTAATTTACTCATAAATCATTCCCTCTTTCTTTTCTAATTTGCTCTGTTCTTAACTTCTGCCTATATCATAGCACTCCTATAATAATAGTGTTAATACCGGAAACTTTTATCCTGTTATAGTCTCTGGCTATACCTGGATGTGCTTGCTTATTTCGACAAATGAAGTATAATGAGGGTAAGTTATTTACTAAAAATCAAGCATTTCGCATTCAGAAAGGAAACGCTATGGAAAAATCAAAAAAAATCGTAGCCATTGTTGGAATTGTATTTTTAATCGGCAGCTATATCACTACATTTGTTGCATCCTTAATGCACTCCTCTTTTGCACACGGCCTATTTAAAGCAAGTCTCTTCTGCTCTTTAGTCGTGCCAATTATTTTATACGGCTACATCCTAATCTATAAATATTTCTCCGGAAAGGACCACTCTGACGAAGAATAAGCATGGGGCTGGCGCCCTTTTAGGGTTTTAAATGGCTTTTCATTAAAATATTTGTAGGTTTACAAAAAGAAATGGGAGTTTCCTTAACAATACTAATGTTAGGAACTCCCATTTCTTTATTTAGGATAAGAATATTTTAATGAAAA
>JAUNRX010000078.1:3009-16233 GCA_030539495.1 bacterium
TCATGAATAAAGTCCATGTGGGCGTTGATCTGCTTCTCGTAACCATTTTGGGATGGTTCATAGAACGTCTCATCCTTAAACTCATCCGGCAAATACTGCTGCTTTACATAGTGATTTTTATAGTTATGGGCATACTTATAGCCGATACCATGTCCTAATTTTGCAGCTCCCTTATAATGAGCATCTTTAAGATACGATGGGATTGCTCCCGTCTTCTGATTTTTCACAGCTTCCATCGCCTTATCTATCGCTACGTAGGCGGAATTAGATTTTGGCGCTGTCGCTACATAAGTGGCTGCCTGAGCTAAGATAATCCTTGCTTCCGGCATCCCGATTCGTTCCACTGCCAACGCTGCATTGGTTGCAACGACAAGGGCATTTGGATCCGCATTGGAAACATCCTCTGCTGCACAGATCATAATTCTTCTTGCTATAAACGTTACACTTTCACCGGCATACAACATTCTTGCTAAATAATAGACTGCGGCATTTGGGTCTGATCCACGCATACTCTTGATAAATGCTGAAATTGTATCATAGTGGTTGTCACCTGTCTTATCATATCTGATATTACGTCTTTGGATACATTCTGAAGCAACATCAATTGTAATATGAATTAGTCCGTCCTCCTCACTTGGAGGTGTTGTAAGAACTCCAAGCTCAATGGCATTTAACGCATTTCTGGCATCCCCATTACTAATATCTGCAAGGAAATCCAATGCCTCATCTGTAATGGTTGCCTTATAGATCCCAAGTCCCTTTTCTTTATCTGTAATGGCACGCATCAGTAATTTCTTAATATCATCCACACCTAATGGCCTTAACTGAAAAATAATAGATCTGGAAATCAAGGCGCTATTTACTTCAAAATATGGATTTTCAGTGGTTGCACCGATCAAGATAATCGTTCCGTCCTCTACAAATGGAAGCAAGTAATCCTGCTGACTCTTATTAAAGCGGTGGATCTCATCTACAAAAAGAATTGTCTTCTTGCCATAAGCTCCTGCCGTCTGTTTTGCCTGATTCACCACCTCTTCCATATCTTTTTTTCCGGCACTTGTCGCATTGATCTGGGTAAACTCTGCGCTTGTAGTATGTGCAATTACCTTAGCAAGTGTGGTCTTACCGGTGCCTGGTGGTCCGTAAAAAATAAGGGAGCTTAACTTGTCCGCCTTAATTGCACGGTATAGTAACTTATCCTTCCCTATGATATGTTCCTGTCCCACGACTTCCTCCAAGGTAGTTGGGCGAAGTCTAGATGCCAATGGGGACTCTTTTTTCATTGTATTCTCTCTCATATAATCAAATAAATCCATTTATTTTGCCTCGCTCATTTATTTGTTTCTATTGTAACAGACAATTTCATTGGTTACAACCTGCCTTGTATGTCTATCTTTGCCACATATAGTGTATAATTATACTAACAAATTTATTAGGAGGTGCTAGCATGCCTGGTTACTTAACGCATTTATTATTTGGCCGTCACACCGTTCATAACTTAAAGAAACTCTCTTTGGCTTCAGGCTTAAAAGAAGCCATCTTTACTTATCCCGGAGCATTTCATATCGGGACTCAGGGACCTGACCTATTTTTTTACGAATTAAAGGATAACTTAAACCCTCGCAGGGCTCTAGGCTCGACCATGCATCATACTAAAACGGATGAGTATTTTCGTGCCTGCCTGGACTTTTTAGGAAAACCTAACTCCGCAGAGACAAAAGAAATCTTTGCCTCTTATTTTGCAGGCCTGATCTGCCACTATACATTAGACTGTATTGCCCATCCATTTATCTACTGGCATACGGATTATAAGGTAAATACGTCTGGAGGACTTGGATATCTTGCCACACATTGTCAATATGAGTCTAATATAGATAGCCTTATGTTACAGCGCTTAAAACATTGTCTTCCTAGCGACTATAATGGTGCTCGCTTTATCAAACTTACGAAAAATGAATCTGCGATGCTTGGAAAGGGGCTTTCCGAGACCATAACAACTACCTATTTCCCGGATAATCCCTCTGCCTATACCACACCATCCTTTATGAAACATGCATTGTATTCCATGTCAAAGAAGGTAGCACTTCTTACAGATCATGGTGGACCCAAACGTAAGATTGTAGAGACCATTGAGTTGCTTACGGCAAGAGTGCATTTTCTAACCTGTCTATTTAGTGTCGATGACGTTGATGGTACGAAAGATTTCTTAAATGAGAAAAATGCAGTATGGAAAAATCCTTGGGATCTTTCGCTGGAGTCTTCTGATAGTTTTTTGAAACTCTATCAAGATGCTCTTTTAATTGCCGCTGACCGACTACGAGAGCTTGCTTGCTATTATAATTCTCTTATGGTCTCATCAAGTGTTTACGACAAGCGAAACCAATATCGACAAACCTTGCTTAATAGCCTGTCTGATCTTTCCTATAACACAGGACAGAGCTGGCCGCTCTATTAATTGATTGTCTCCTGTAAGGAATTCTTGATATCTGAAGGAATACTTACCGGAGTTACTTCATTTCGCTTAATCTCCTCTAAAATCATATTACCCTCAGTCACCTCGGCACTTGCAATACTGTCTTCTCCTATCAGGGCAGCAGTAAGTGCCTGCAGGGACTCTTTCATATCTACCTCTAATTTTGTAATCGTCACCGACGTATTATCGACCCAGGCACGTACTTTAATCTCTGGTATCTTTTCCAGTACTTCTTTTGGCAGTGAGGTTAAGGAAAACTGCTTTAAGGCTCCTGCTTCTTTTAATGCATTTTCCAAATGCTCTTTCGATATCTTACCCTCTACCAGAGTATTTTTCTTATCCCTCTTTACTATTTCAAAGGAATTAATATCAAGCAAGTATATACCAAACAGCACAGGAGATTTTAGACTTTCTAGTAACGCCTGCTCCACCTTAACAGGGCTGCTCCATTTTTTCATTCCGAAACTCGTTCGATATACTTGTCCGTCTTTTTCGTAAATATAATCGTATGTGGAAGCAGGTTCACCATCCGTTCTATGCTCCACCATAATCTCCATCGGATCCGTTACCCCGGTGATCTTCGAAACAACTTTCGTCTGTTTCAAACTCTCTGTGTATTTCATAGATAGCTGAAAGGTTGCAGTTGCGCTATAACTTGATAATGAACCCATATTAGAATAGGCAACACTCAAGATATCATGCGCATTATCCGGCACATTGCTCCTTGAACATCCGGTCAGCAATAACACTTCGACAATTACAAAAACAAGACATCTTCGCACTCGTTTCATTTCTACGTATGCCCTCCTTTATATTTAATTACTATTGGGTATACCTCTATAAAAACTTCCCTCTATGCCCAAACGTTCACAAAAAAATAACTCTTTGAAACCCTAATCGTATAAAGGAATAAAGTGTCTTCGACACGCTTAGGCTCCCCATCCCTCATTCATGAGGGTGCAAAACCTTCAAGTCGAAGAAACTTTGCCGCGCCGAAGGGGAATGTCGCTGTTTTTTGCGACATCTTCCTTTCCCCTGAGTGTGCATCCTTAGCGGAGCGTTTTTTAATACATAGGAGGCTTCTTGAAGAGAAGTTTCCTATGTATTAAAAAAAGACCCCAGCAAAAATGCATAGTAAGCATTTTTCTGACGTCTCTCTCTGCCTGATAAAAACAGGCAATCTATACAAATTGATTTCGTGCTTGGTCGTACTCATAATCAATTGTTTTCAGTTTTGATATAATCTCTTGCTCTTCCAATCCTAAGTCCTTGCAAAGCTCATCTAAACTACTATAGAAATCACGTAATTTTAGATTAAGAAAACTTAGTAACATTACAGGATCCTTTGGTACTGCCATACTGCTACATCCTCTCTATCTGCTAACTGTATCATTTACTCATCAAAGAGTAATACTTGTCCATTTGTTTTTGCATAGTAAATGTCGTCTAACTTTTCATAGCTAGCCGTTGCACTTGTTGCTTCTTGAATCTTCTTCTCTAGAGAAGGACTTACGGAAGCCTCTACTGCAATTGTAAACTGGACTTCATCCGTGTATTCACTCTCTAATACATCGATTTCCATTTGTCCAAATATATATTGGATCTTGCCGACATTGTTATAATCCGTCTTAATCAGGATCTTACTGCCGCTTTTCTTGGTAATAATCTGACTGCTTAAAAGACCTGCCTTTGAAGCCCCTTGATAGGCTCTTACAAGACCACCGGTACCAAGCAGCGTACCACCGAAATATCTCGTCACAATAATTAATGCGTTATGAACATCTTCACCTAATAGTACATCTAAAATAGGCTTTCCAGCAGTTCCTGAAGGCTCGCCGTCATCGCTGAAACGTTGAAGTTCGTGTCTAGGACCAATTACATACGCAAAGCAGTTATGTCTTGCATCCCAGTTTTTCTTCTTCGTTTCTTCGATCAGCCTCACAGCCTCTTGTTCTGCTTTCACCGGAAATACAGTGGCAATAAACCTGGACTTCTTCTCCACGATCTCATCAGTGCCACCCTCATAGATTTCTTTATATTGTTCGATCATAAATAACCTCCAGGAAACTCTCATTAAAGGTTATTATACCAAACTTTTTAATCTTTAGCTATACATTCTTTCTGTCATCAAGTCATCTAATACTTCTGCTAGACAAATTGGTGTCACTGTATTCTCGCTAATAATATGTAATAAGTCTAGAACTTGTTGTTTTTCATAAGAAATATTATCAACTACATCACTTTCGACTTGATTCTCGCATCGTTTTGTAACTGAAATTCCATAAATCAATTCTTTTGTTTCTTCACTTTCCTTCTCGGTCAAGTAATATTCTAACATAAGTTCTTTGTTATCATCGTTACCTGCCACTTTGGTTGTTATTAACTTTTGTTCCCTCATTATTGCCTCCTAATGTTCCTCATAATTGGTATTTTTTCTACTATTGGTATCCCCTAACAACAATAGTAGACATAATCTAACTACATTTATAGTATAATCTTTTATTTTCCAATATACAACGATTTTTCTTCACCCTTTTTGCCCTCATTTCGACTATTCTCGACATGTTTATTTCCCCTCATTCTGGCAATACTCTACCTGTACTATGAGACGCTCTTAAATATATTTCTTTATTTGAAGCATAATATTTGGTATAATACATAGGTAGATATATTTTACGATGTCTACGTTTTTTTACACGATAGGAGGTAAATATGAACTTTAGCAAGAGAGGAACCATTGAAAAGCAACGCAAAATTCAATCTTCATCAACTAAGCTTGCCAAAAAGACTAATATCATTATATATAGACTTTTTCTTGTAGCAATCATACTTTGTATGTTAGTCGGCTCATCCGCACTCTATGGTATTGTATCCGGACTGATCGATAATGCTCCCGATATCAATAACATTAATGTACAACCGGATGGATATGCTACTTATGTATATAATACAGACAATAAAATGATTCAGAAATTAGTTGGTCAAAATGCAAATCGTGAATATGTCACAATCGATCACATTCCAGTGGAAGTACAGGAAGCATTTATCGCAATCGAAGATGAACGTTTCTATGAACATAACGGTATCGATGTGCGTGGTATTTTCCGTGCAGCTGTAACCGGCTTGTCGCAAGGTGATTTTAGTCAAGGTGCAAGTACACTTACCCAACAGTTATTAAAAAATCAAGTATTTGAAGGTGGTAACGAGCCAACCTTTATTATAAGTTTACAACGTAAAATTCAAGAACAGTACTTAGCCATTCAGCTAGAAAATCGAATGAACAAAGAACAGATCCTTGAATACTATTTAAATACAATCAACCTTGGTGCTAACACTCTTGGTGTCCAAGCAGCATCCAATCGTTATTTCAACAAAAAAGTTGCTGACTTAACGCTTTCCGAAGCTGCCGTTATTGCGGGTATTACCCAAAGTCCAGCGAACCTAAATCCAATTGTCAATCCTGATAAGAATAAGGCAAGACGACTTGAAGTATTAAACAATATGCTTCGTCTTAACTACATCACACAGCCAGAATACAATGAAGCAATCGCTGATACAGATGACGTGTATAAACGTATTGCTACTACAAATGAAGAAGTCTCCAATATTTATGGATACAACAGTTATTTTGTAGATGAGGTTATTTCTCAAGTGTCCGATGATTTAGTTGAAAAATGCGGTTATACTCCAACTCAGGCAAGTCAATTAATTTATCGTGGCGGCTTACGTATTTATACGACGCAAGATGAACGCTTACAAGAACTCTGTGACTCGGTACTTGAGGATGAGTCCAATTATCCAAAGAACTCCATTTGGCAGTTAGAATATCGACTTACGGTAGAACAAGCAGATGGCACTACCCACAACTATTCTGAAGGTAGCATTAAAAATTACTTTGCAGAGCAGGGAAATAAGAATTTTTCCCTATATTACAAAAACAAAAAAGATGTAAATAAATATATTAAAGAGTTTAAAAAGTTCAAAGTTAAGGACGGTGACACAGTTACCGGTGAATCGATCAACTGGAAGATCCAGCCTCAGATTTCCTTTACTTTAATCGATCAGCATACCGGCCAAGTAAAAGCAATCGTTGGTGGCCGTGGCGATAAGACTGGTAACCGTACGTTAAATCGTGCAACCGATACCGTAAGACAGCCTGGTTCTACATTTAAGATTGTTTCCACGTACCTTCCTGCATTAGATACTGCAGGCATGACACTTGCAAGTGTGATCGATGACTCTGAATACTACTATCCTGGTTCTTCGAAAAAAGTAAGTAACTGGTCCGGTGCAAATGACTATGCTGGTCTTACTACGATTCGTGAAGCAATCAGACGTTCTATGAACGTTGTTACTGTAAAGACATTAGAAAAAGTTACTCCACAAGTTGGTTTTGATACGTTACAATCCTTGGGATTTACAACTTTAGTATCACAGCGAGTAGATACTTCTACAAACTCCAATGGAACAGAAACTCAACAGGTTCGTTCGGATATCAATCTATCCTTAGGCTTAGGTGGTGTAACCGATGGTGTTACTAACCTTGAGTTAACAGCTGCCTATGCTGCCATTGCCAACGGCGGTGTTTACAATACTCCAATCTTCTATACGAAGGTTACTGACAGTGCAGGAAAAGTAATTTTAGAAAATAATACAGAGTCCAAACAAGTAATGAAAGAATCCACAGCATGGTTACTTACAAATGCTATGGAGGATGTTGTTAAGACTGGTGGTACTGGTACTTTAGCAGCTCTTCAAAGTGTGAATATGCCAGTAGCCGGTAAGACTGGTACGACATCAAATAATACCGATCTTTGGTTCTCCGGATATACTCCTTACTATACTGCTTCTATCTGGAGTGGTTATGACTTAAATGAAAGCCAATCCAATACAAGCTATCATAAAGTGTTATGGCGTAAGATCATGGAGAAGATTCATAAAAATCTTCCAACCAAAGATTTTGAAAAGCCAGACTCCATTGTAAGTGCAAAGATTTGTACAAAATCCGGCAAACTTGCAGTTGATGGTGTTTGTGACAAGGCACTTGGTGGCTCCACTGTAAGAACAGAATATTTTGCAAGTGGGACAGCACCAACCGATTATTGTGACAAACATGTAGAATATACAATATGTACTGAAAGTGGACAACTTGCTTCTGACAAATGTCCACATACAAAGAAAGTAGTTTATTTAGATAAAGATGAGACAGGAAAAACAGATGATACACCATATATCGTGCCATCTAAGTTAGCTTCCACTTATTGCACTCTCCATTCCGGTAATGGAATCAGCAAGGAACCACTAAAGGAAGAAAAGCCGACTCCAACTCCAGTGCTCCCTGATGCAGCCCCAACGACTCCACCAGCAACACTAGATCCCGGAACAACTCTCCCTGATCAACAACAAACTACAGAATAAATCTTAAATAAAAAAGCCTTCTTTCTCACTCTCGAGGAAGGGGGCTTTTTTATTTAGATATACTTTCATCCTTATTCATTGTCTTTATTCTTTAGGAAGCTCGTCTTTTCAGAAGGTATTTATTAATACCTTCTCCCCGACTGTCACATCGAAGTCTTCCTCAAAGGTTCTCATTAAAATATCATAACCTCCACTATTTCTTCATCTTATCTTTAAAGAACCAGGAAGCGATATATGCAAATACAATTGCTGCAGATAAACCGGCAGATGCTGCTGTAAATCCACCTTTAAAAATACCGATCCATCCTTCTTTGTCTACTGCTTCCTTTACACCTTTAAATAAATTATTACCAAATCCACTTAATGGAACGGTTGCTCCTGCACCAGCCCATTTTGAGAAAGGCTCATACAGTCCGACTGCTCCAAGTAAGGCACCAAGGCAAACCAATCCAACCATAATCCTTCCTGGCATTAATTTGGTATTATCCATTACAATTTGTACGACGACACAAATCAGTCCTCCTACTACAAATGCCTTTATATAATCCATAAAATTCCCTCTCTTACCTTGGTTCTATACTGTTTCAAAGATTACGCCATGTGCAACACCAGGAACAGACTGACCTTCATTAAAACTTGTTGGAGAAAGTAGTGCTCCCGTTGGTATAAATAAGACACGATTCCATGTCTTTCTACGTAACATTTCAATAATATAGCCATTTAATGTAATACCAGAGCAGCCACAGCCACTTCCGCCTGCATGAGTATCTTGTTCTGTCGGATCAAAAACTTCAATACCACAGTCCATATATTGCTCACTGATATCAAATCCTTTTTGTTTCATAATATCAATCGTGATATCTCGACCAATGGTTCCTAAATCCCCTGTAATAATCTTATCATAATAGTCAGGACTACGTTTTAATTCTGTTAAATTGGCATAAATGACATCTGCTGCTGCGGGTGCCATACAAGCCCCCATATTCATAGAATCTTTGATGCCATAATCCATTACCTTTCCTGTAGTGATTCCTTTTACAACAACATCAATGGCATTTTCCGTTTTTGTCTTTCCAAGTACCATTGCACCGCTTCCAGTTACTGTCCAAGTTGCAGCATATGGTCTTTGATTTCCATAGCCAAGTGGAAAACGAAACTGTTTTTCCGCACTGGCAAAGTGACTTGAAGTAACTGCCATTGTCTTCTCTGCAAATCCTCCATCAATTGTCATGGCAGCTAAGCTAATTCCTTCACCCATGGTTGAACATGCTCCATAAATACCAAACATAGGAATCTGTAGAGACATGATACCAAAAGAAGTTGCAATTAATTGGCCAAGCAAATCACCACCAAACAAATAGCGGATATCTTTACTTTCTAATCCGGCCTTTTTCAATGCATATTCACAGGCTAGCGTTTGCATTGTACTTTCTGCCTCTTCCCATGTCTTTGTTCCAAAGAAAGGATCATCGTTGACCAAATCAAAATAACTGCCTAATGGTCCTTCTCCTTCTTTCTTTCCGGCAATTGCTGCATAGCCTAGAACATAGGGAGGGTTTGCAAATAATAAGGTTTGTTTTCCATGCATCTTACTTGTTTTTGACATACTCTCTACCCTCCTATACTACTTTTAATAACTTTAAAATATAATAAATCCATCCAAGCACCCATGAACTAAAGATACCATATAAAATAACCGGTCCTGCTATAATAAATAGCTTACAGCCAATACCGAACACCTGGCCTTCTGTCTTATACTCCATTGCTGGTGCAACAACACCATTTGCAAATCCGGTAATAGGGACAACGGCACCTGCTCCACCATACTTTGTAATTGATGGATAAATATTTAATCCTGTTAAGATGATACTAATTCCAATCAATGTGATGGAATTACAAGCCGCGGCTGTTTCCTGTTCTAAACCAAAATTCATATATAAATTCAAAAAAGCTTGACCAATCGTACATATAATACCTCCTACTAAAAATGCTTTTAAACAGTTTAAGAAACAATTGTGAGTTGGTGTAATATTCTTTACATACTCGTTATATTTCTGATCTCGAAGTTTCGAATCCTTTTCATTGATAACTTCACCAATGTCAGGACCCTTATTATTGGTTTGGTTATTTTTACTCATCTTTTTTATCCTTTCATCATAGATTGCTATCTAAGCAATTCACTACCATTAGTATCTATCTTTTGTGCAATTTTAAACATTATTTTATATTCAACTCTTTATTATAAAATCTTTTACAAACAAGAAGAAACTTGTTTTGCCAGTTTCTCTGGTTTTTTCGTGCAAAAAAAAATGCTGTAAGCATTTATAAAAACAAATGCTTACAGCCTAACCTCGATTTACAACAAGCTGATAAAATGCTCCAACTCCTTTACCAAGTGCAATACATAAAACCAAAAATGATACTCCCATTTTGATGGAGATACGTCTTGAAATCGCAGGAAAAACGTCAATCACTTCTGCCAATGCGATTGCAAAACATCCAACAAAAATTCCTGAGAAAAATCCATATATTGTTAAAAATAGAATGGTAAATGGTATACGAAATTCAAAAATTGACACAAGATTACCAAGAATTCCTCCAACCATAATACTATCCTCATAGAAATCAATCTGATTTGCTGTTCCTGTCCTGGCAGCCAATCTTTGAACGACTTGCAATAATGTAATAAATGCATAAAGTCCTGCAGCAACAATAACACCACCAGAAAAACCAATACCAAGAAGGAATGCTCCTTTAATTAGAGTCAATTATCTTCCCCTCCCTGCTGTCATTTTGAATTAAAGTACTGTTTACATCATTCTCATATTTACGCATTTCAATCTGGATTGGTGTTGGATCTGTTGTGATTTTAAATTTTGAAAAATGGTTGAAGAAGATAACGATTCCTAACGTAATGCCAATCGAATATCCTATTTCCACAATAGATGCTCCTGACTTACTACTTCCCATTACTAATTCATACATCTTATCAAATATGTCTTTCATTGATGCATCCTCATTATATGCCATAATGGATAGGGCTCCACCAAAAAATACAACTAATCCTACAAAAAATGTCTTAAGTATTTCCCATATTTTATTTGGTTTCTTAGGTATGTTATATGTCAGGATAAATTCTGTTTCTCCTAGATTTACTATCTCTACATCTGGATATAGCTTTCCAATCATTTCGACTACTTTCATAATCGAAAAACTATATTTTACATCCTTATTTGTCTTTATTACTTTCACCAACTGGTGATTTAAATCATGAACCAACTTTGTATCGGGGCTATACAGTTTTGCTATATCCTCCATATACACTCTAGTATTATATACCTCGACGTTCTGATCTATTTTTATATAAAGTACCCTTGCTTTCATTTGAATGTCCTCGTTTCGCTACTATACTGCCTGCATATATTGAACGGTCTGCTTTACTCCGTTATCAATTAATACTCCGTCGTATACTTGCTCTGTAGGCATTAAGAACAAAATATAAACGACAATTGCGGCTATAATAATACCAACTGCAACCAGTAGGATTACGAACTTCTTCGTCATTTTTAACACCTCCTTACTAATAAGAGAAGCACATAATGTACTCTTCTCACGTAAATTAAAGCATTCACTTTTGACAGCAAATGCTTTAATCAATAATCATATATTAGTATTGGATATTATAATGACTTTTATTCACCTATAAGGCTCTTATGTTAATCGTTCTTTCATGACTTTTAAAATCTTCTTTTCCAACCTAGATACCTGCACCTGACTGATTCCCAACTCTTTTGCTATATCTGTCTGCGTCTTATCTCTAAAATATCTTAACTCGATTAAATTCTTCTCTTTATCACTCAGGGTATCTATTATTTCTTGAAGCGCAATATGGTCTATAATATTCTCATTTTCATCTGTTGCCTGTTCTAATTTATCAATTAAATAAATGGCATTGCCATCCCCCTGGTAGATGGTCTTATATAAGCTTTCCACTTCACTATTGGACTCAAGTGCCATGATAATATCCTCAGTTGGAATTCCTAATTCTTCACTAATCTCATCGATGGTTGGCTCACGGTCAAAACGATTTCCTAAAATCTCTTTCGTGATCCGAACCTTGCCTGCAATTTCTTTCAATGAACGGCTTACCTTAATCATTCCGTCGTCTCTTAAAAATCTCTTAATTTCCCCTGTGATCATTGGCACAGCATAGGTCGAAAACTTTACTTCAAAGCTTGTATCAAACTTATCAATTGCTTTGATCAGTCCTATGCTTCCAATCTGGAACAAATCTTCCAACTCATGACCACGGCCTGTAAATCTTCTTACAATACTCCATACTAATCCAATATTCATATTCACAACTTGGTCTCTTGCCTCTTTATCTCCTTGTTTGGAACGTTCAATCAACTCTAGAGTATCCATATTCACCTCCTAGAACCGAGTACATACTCTTAATGTTTAATTGCTTTCTTCATTTTTACCGTAGTACCTACCCCTTTGTCAGATACTACTTCCAGCTTATCCATAAAGGCCTCCATAAAAGCAAATCCCATCCCAGAGCGCTCTAGTTCAGGTCTAGATGTATATAATGGCTCCATTGCCTGTTCTATATCCTCAATACCTACCCCATTATCTTTAACGGTAATCGCAATTTCATTATCCTTAATTGTGCAGCTCATTTCAATTTTCCCAGCCTGATTGTTATATCCATGAATAATGCAATTGGTAACAGCCTCAGATACTGCTGTCTTAATATCCGCAATTTCCTCCATCGTTGGATCTAACTGCGATACAAATGCTGCAATTACAGTACGCGCAAAACTCTCATTCTTTGAATCACTGTCAAATTCTAAATACATTTCGTTGGTATTATCCATGCTTACCCTCCTATACATGATAATAAACTCTAATATGCAGTGTCTTTTAGCTCCCTGATTGCATCCTCTGTCTTCTCATATTTGTCTATAATCTTATAAAGTCCCGACAATTCGAAAATACGATCCACCGCTGTATCTACATTTGATACAGCCACCTTCCCGCCCGTAAAAATCACTCGTTTATATCTCCCCATGATCACACCGATACCTGAGCTGTCCATAAAATGAGCATTCTTAAAGTCAAATATAATGTTCTTGATCTGTCGCTTATTAATCAGATAATCGCTTCGTTCTTTTACATACATAGCACAGTGATGGTCTAACTCACGATGTAAGCGTATTACTAGGCAGTGTCCAACAACTTCATATTCTGCAAACTCTTTTGACTTATCCTCTGGATCAAATTTCTGCTTAATCGTCTCTGTTTTCATGGTTCAACCCTCTTTACTGATT
>JAUNRX010000229.1 GCA_030539495.1 bacterium
ACATATCCTTCGGTTCCTAAGAAACCTGCTGCAATTAAGACTAAGTCCACGTCTAACTCTTCTTCACTGCCATTGATCTCAACCATTTTCATACGGCCGGTTTCCTTATCTGCCTTACGGGTAAGTTTTACTGTAATTGCTTTGATTACATTGCCCTTTTCATCTTTGACAAACTCTTTTACTGTTGTCTCATAAATTCTAGGGTCATGACCGAAGACCTCAATTGCTTCCTCTTGGCCGTAATCTGTCTTTAAGACTCTTGGCCATTCTGGCCATGGATTGCTTTCCATTCTTTGTTCTGGAAGTTTTGGCATCATTTCTAATTGGATGACGGATTTTGCACCTTGTCTTATGGAAGTACCAACACAGTCATTTCCGGTATCGCCGCCACCGATGACTAAGACATTCTTATCTTTCGCAGAGATTGCCAGGTTATCTTTAAAATTGGAGTCTAGAAGGCTCCTCGTTACTGATTTTAAATAATCTACGGCAAAGTAAATACCTTGTGCTTCTCTTCCTTTCACCTTGATATCTCTTGGATTGGATGCTCCACATGCTAAGATTACACTGTCGAACTCATTTTTAATCTTGTCAGCCTTATAATTCTTTCCTACATTGGCATTTGTAATAAAGGTAATTCCTTCTTCCTGCATTACCTTTACCTTGCGTTCAATCACTTGCTTTTCTAATTTCATATTTGGAATGCCGTACATTAAGAGGCCGCCCACACGGTCATTTCGCTCAAATACGGTTACGCTGTGTCCACGCTTATTTAGCTGGTCTGCTGCTGCTAGACCGGATGGCCCGGAACCGATGACTGCAATCTTCTTTCCTGTTCTTACTTTTGGTGGCTTCGCTGCTGCAAGGCCATTTTCATATCCGTACTCGATAATATAATTTTCATTTTCCTTGATGCTGATTGGATCTCCATTCAGTCCACAAGTACAGGCAGCCTCGCAAGGGGCTGGACATACTCTGGACGTAAACTCTGGAAAATTATTTGTCTTCTTTAATCTGGCAAATGCCTGATCTAAGTTTTCTGTATATAATAAATCATTCCACTCAGGAATTAAGTTATTTAATGGGCATCCAGATGCCATTCCGCCAATCATCATTCCTGATTGGCAAAATGGAACGCCACATTCCATACATCTGGCTCCTTGCTTAGTTCTCTCTTCCTTAGAAAGTGGTGTATGAAACTCGTTGAAATTCTTTATTCTTATCTCTGGAGCCACTGCCTCGTTTGTCTTACGCTCATACTCCATAAATCCTGTTGGTTTTCCCATTTTCACACGTCCTTCCTGGCAAACTATTGATTTGTAATTGCATAAAATGCTTCGATTTGCGCCTGTGCTGAGCTTAAGCCCTTTTCTTCCATTTGTACGATTGTCTGGAGCATACGACGGTAATCATTTGGAATGATCTTTTTGAATTTTGGTAAATACTCGCTAAACTGTTCTAAGATCAATTTTCCCTTAGGGGAATTGGTTGTCTTTACATGTTCCTCGATTAATTCCTTTAATTCCATGACATCGTATTTATCCGTTACCGTATCCACAGAAACAAGCTCTTTATTTAATTTCATATATAAGTTGCTGTCTTCATCAAGGACATAAGCAACACCGCCGCTCATACCTGCTGCAAAGTTTTTACCAGTACGTCCAAGTACGACTACGCGTCCGCCAGTCATATATTCACAACCATGATCGCCCACACCTTCTACTACTGCTTTTGCACCTGAGTTTCTTACACAGAAACGTTCGCCTGCAATACCGTTAATAAATGCCTTACCACTGGTTGCACCATAAAGGGCAACGTTACCGATGATAATATTGTCTTCCGCTTTATATGCTGCATTCTTTGGTGGATATACTGCAATCTTACCGCCAGATAAGCCTTTTCCAAGATAATCGTTACAGTCACCGCATAATTCCAAGGTTAAGCCTTTTGGAATAAAGGCACCAAAGCTTTGTCCGCCGGAACCGTTACATTTGATTGTATAGGTATCTTCTTCTAATCGTTCTTCAAATCTGCGTGTCAATTCAGAACCGAAAATTGTTCCAAGGGAACGGTCGGTATTCTTAACACCCACTTCAATGGACTGAGGTCTGCCGGTTGTAAGCGCGCTCTTAAATTTCTTTAAGAATACTTGCTCATCGATGGTCTTTTCTAATTCAAAATCATATAGTTGTGCTGGATCAAAACGATTTTGTTTTTGTTCTGCCACAAATGGATTGTCTAAGATATTGGATAAATCCACTTTGCTTACGCGTTTTTCTGCTTCTCCGCTTACTTTTTTCGCTTTTAATAAATCTCCGCGTCCAACCAACTCATTGACACTGCGTACGCCAAGTCGTGCCATATATTCTCGTAGTTCTTCTGCAATAAACCTCATAAAGTTTTCTACGTATTCTGGCTTTCCTGTAAATCTCTTACGAAGTTCTGGGTTTTGAGTCGCTACGCCAACTGGACAAGTATCCAAGTTACATACTCTCATCATGACACAGCCCATGGTTACAAGTGGAGCCGTTGCAAATCCAAACTCTTCTGCACCAAGTAAGGCTGCAATCGCTACGTCACGGCCAGTCATTAACTTACCATCCGTCTCAATCTTCACTTTGCTTCTAAGTCCATTCATAATCAATGTCTGATGCGTCTCTGCAAGGCCTAGTTCCCAAGGAAGTCCCGCATTGTAAATAGAGCTTCTTGGAGCTGCCCCCGTACCACCGTCATACCCTGAAATCAGGATGGTTCCTGCCCCTGCTTTTGCAACACCTGCTGCAACCGTACCAACGCCTGCCTCTGAAACTAATTTTACAGTAATGTCTGCTTTCGTGTTGGCATTTTTCAAGTCGTAGATTAACTGTGCTAAATCTTCAATGGAGTAAATATCATGGTGAGGTGGTGGAGAGATTAAGCTTACCCCTGGAGTAGAATATCTGGTCTTTGCAATCCATGGATATACTTTCTTTCCTGGAAGATGTCCGCCCTCTCCTGGTTTTGCTCCTTGTGCCATCTT
>JAUNRX010000230.1 GCA_030539495.1 bacterium
GTTCCTTGTAAAGGATTTAAGACGCGAGAGTGTGTGGAACACACACTTTGTTCCAGTATAGGAGAAGAGTTCAAGGCGTATAAAATAATAAAGATTTAAAATACATATATTTCCATAAAACTAATTGACAAGTATATCAAACTGATATATTCTGAATGTATCAAATTGATACATAGGAGAGCGAGCAAATGGCAAATGCAAAGAAGATGGATCAGGTAATCCTTGGTCTGCTTAGCCATACACCGATGACCGGATACGATATAAAGAAACGAATGGATACGACATTACGACTTTTTTGGAATGCAAGTTATGGGAGCATCTATCCAACGTTAACTATATTAGAGAGTGAGGGTAAGGTAACAAAGGAATCATTTACAGAGAACGGAAGAGAGAAGATTATATATACGATTACCGAGAAGGGGAGAAAGACACTGAAGGAATGGTTAGCCAAGCCAGTACTAAAAGATGAACTACGATACGAGACACTGTTAAAATTATTTTTTGGAAGTGAGATTGGACCAGAGATGACGGCAGAGCATATCGAGGCGTTTGAAGAAAAGATTAGGGGAGAGTTACCATTTTTAGAAGAGTCTGTGGAACAGTTAAGTAAAGCGACAGAGGAAGAGGCACACAAGTATTATATGCTTACAGCAATGTTTGGCGTGAAGGTGTATAAAAGTTATCTTGAGTGGTGCGAAGAAGCAAAAAAAATATTGAAAAAATAGTAGTAAAGGGGATGAATGATTGATGAAAACAATCATTATGTATTACACATTTAGCGGAAACTCTAGAAAAGAAGCAGAACGGTTAGCAAACGAGTATCAGGACGTGGTGGTTTGTGAAGTGACAGAACAAAGAAAGAGAAATATGCTAAGTGCAGTAAGTATCGGATGTCCAATGGCAATGGTAAGAGGTGCTTCTAAAATCAAGGAAGTTGCTTATGATCTAAAGCAGTTTGACCGAATCTTATTAATCGCTCCCGTGTGGTCCGGATTTCCAGCGCCAGCATTCAATGCTATGGTGAAACGCTTACCAGAAGGGAAGGAAGTCGGAATATATCTATGTTCCTCAGGCGGAGAGGCACCAAAGAGTAAGGAAGGCACCTGTAAAATGATTGCAGATAAGAACTGTAAACTGATTTCCTACCAAGATATAAAGACGTGGAAGACTACTCAGGCTATGTAATGAAATCAGAACTTTATCACATAATCGCTTTCATGCGTAATTAAAGGCTCCTATCCATATAATAAGTGTAAAGTGGAAAGGAGAACTTATGAATTACTTAAAGCGACAGAAAAGATATTTGTGGCTCTTAATTGTTGTTACTGCATTGCTTGTATCATGCCAAAAAGCAACGAAGGAGACACCACAAAAAGAGAATACGACCATTAATTTTATTTCATTTTCAGACTTCCATGGAGCTGTAGATGATATTGCAAGCAGTAAAAATCCAGGAATGGATAAGTTTGTATCCGCAGTTAAAGGATATACCTCTAAGGATTCACCACAAGAGGGCTATGTAGTTGTGTCTGGTGGTGATAATTATCAGGGAACAGCCATGTCTAATTTAAGTTATGGCAAGGTCATCAACGAGATGTTTCGAGAGATTGGCCTAACCTATTCAGCGATTGGCAACCATGAGTATGACTGGGGAACCAAATATTTTGAGACATGGGAAGAGGATGGAGACTTTGAGTTTTTAGCAGCTAATATCGTTAATAAGAAGGCTGGAGCGCCGGTACGATATGCCGAGCCATATGGAATTGTCGAAAAGAATGGACGAAAGATTGGCGTAATCGGCATTTCAACTCCGGAAACAGCCTATACTACATTGCTTGAAAATATAAAGGATATTGAATTTACAAATCCCATAGAGGCCGTAAATAAATATGCCAAAGTATTAAGAGAGCAGGATGATGTGGATGCGGTAGTGGTGCTTTCTCATCTGGGAAGTGAAACAGATGATGCCGGAGTGATAGGCGGAGATGTTGTTGAGCTGGCAAATGGTATGGAAGGTGTGGATGCAATCCTTTGCGGACATACGCATAATTCCATTGAAGGCGTGATCAATGGTGTGCAGATTGTTGGTACAACAAATAATGGCAGAGAATTAGGTATATTGTCTCTAGCATTTACGGGAGACGACCTTACCGTATCTGGAAAGCTAGATAATCTGACAGAACGTGCTGATGAAATTGCCGGTGATCCTTCTGCCAAGAGCATCTATGAGACTTATGAAATTCAGTTGAGTCCAATGTTAAATCAGGTGATTACAGAATTGCCAAAGGATTTGACTCATGAAAGAAATATTGGTCAGACAGACTTAGGCCAGTATTCATGCAAGCTTTTAACGGAGATTACAGGTTGTCAGATTGGGCTATTTAATGCCGGAGGGCTTCGAACTTCGCTAGAAGCCGGAGAGGTAACAGTAGGCGATATGTATACCATTTTTCCATTTGATAATACCTTAGTGACGATGGAACTTTCCGGTGCGGATTTAAAATCAAACTTAGAATTTGGCTTAAATCCAGACAATGGAATAGGAATTATCCAATATTACGGAATAAATGTGACCGTAGATAAGACAAGGAAGGTTGGAGACCGCATTGTATCCTTGACCTTACTGGATGGAACGAAAGTCGAGATGAATAAGTACTATACTGTGGTAACCAATAGCTTTATGGCATCTAACGGAGATGGGTATAATTTCACGAATGCAAAAAATATGTTAGATGAAGGTATTGTCTTGCGAGACGCCATGGTAGAAGCACTTGGAAAGGTGGACCAAATCCAGTTTAGCAAGGAAACAAATTATATAGAAAAATAGTAAAAAGCAAGGAAGTAAAATTCCTTGCTTTTTTATTTACGCGAACAACGAGCCAAAGTGATGCTTGCATTACCTTGGCGACTGTCGCGATAACGAGAGAAACTCGCAGAGCGTGTTTCTTCTCGTTGTTTAGGCACGAAGTGCTTCCACTGGATCTTTCTTTGCAGCCATTCTTGCAGGG
>JAUNRX010000079.1 GCA_030539495.1 bacterium
GTGGGCATTCTCTCTGAGCTGGGCACTCTCTTTGTGCTGGACAACTTGGACAGTCTGGACACTCTGGGCAAGTATAATCTACATAGTAATCATTCTTTTTGCTGCTAACGCCTGCATTATTATTGTTATTCATTGGCCTACGGCCTTCTGTGTTATTCGTTCTATTTGTATTTGTGTTCTGTACTGGGATACAGACTCTTTGACCAACTTGCATATTATATACATTAACATTTGGGTTTGCATTCATTAAAGCTGATAATGGAACATTATATCTCTTACTTAATTTATATAATGTATCACCCTTTTTAATCGTATATAGCATGCCATTGCAACTCATGGTTGAGGATTGGCCTTGGTTATCATAATTATTAAACTCCATAACTTACCTCCAGCTTTTTTTGTATAAACCACCTATTTTGTGCTTATACAATGTAATCATTTCGGTAATTTCTTACCTCAAAACCATTATATTCAGCAGGCAGATATTAGTGATAAACTAGTCTTGCAAAATAAGGAGCTGATTAAAAGGTGGGCATTTAGAGGGGAATGTCGCTATTTTTTGCGGGTGTTTTTTAATTGATAGGAGAGGGCTCGAAGAGAAATTTCCTGGTATGTTCTATTCCTATCAATAAAAAAAGGAATAGAACTCCTGGCTTCTTTTAGCTGGGAGTTCTATTCCTCATTTAGAGTGGCCACAGATTAGTGGCTATTTCTTATTCATAAAGTAAATTCTGGAACTGTAATCTTGGAAAAATCTTACCTGATCACTATATCCAGTTGCTGCAAATCCTTGTTTCAAACGGATGCCAGCATTATTTAAGAGACTTCCTTTTACCGTATAACATTCCTGCTCTCCATCCATTTTTACAAACTTAGCAAGCATGTTATGTCCCAAGGAATCCTTTTTAATATGAATTGGAGCAACTGTATTTACCAGATCCCCAAATTCTTTAATATTGTATTTTAACGTACGGTTTGTAAACTCATACGTAAATTCTGGTTCAAGCGCTTTTGCCTTAAATCTGGCATAGCTGTAGTTTGGAGTGACACGGCTTTGCATATAGAGGCCTACCGCTGTCTCCTTGTCTTCTGACACAGTGATCCATTGATACACTCCCTTACGGTAATCTGTATCATCACCGTTTGCAATACGATAGTAGTCTCCAAATTGAAGTACCTTGCGATACTCTTTATATAGGGCTACTTGCGCTTTAATTGCGTCCATTTCTTCTTTGGTTGCTTCTAATAGATTACATTCGTAACCTAATACGCCAAATGCAGCTACGTTAAATCTAGTTTCCAATGGAACGGTTCTTAATGTCTGATGGTTTGGACATCCTGATACATGGGCACTTACAACGCTCATTGGGTAGCCATAGCTATATCCTGTCTGAATAGTCGCACGCTCATATCCATCCGTATCATCACTTGCCCAAATTTGTGGGAAGTAACATAGCATACCGAGATCAAAACGATTTCCACCGGATGCACATCCTTCAAATAAAATATGAGGGAAGCGTGACATTAATTCTCCGATTACCTGATAGAGACCAACGTTATAGCGGTAACTAAATTCGCCCTGACATTCTTTAGAAAGCGTATTTGAATAAAGATCAGTAAAGATACGGTTCATATCCCATTTTACATAGGAGATATTGGCACTTTCAAAGATGCGGCTCATCACCTTCACTACATAGTTGCAGACATCCTCTTTTGTGAAATCAAGGAACATCTGGTTACGCCCTTCACTATGAGACTGTCCTTCAATGCGAACTGCCCAGTCTGGATGTAAACGGAATAAATCACTATCTGCGCAGATCATTTCTGGTTCCACCCAAATACCAAATTCCATTCCTAGTGCATTGATTTTATCTGCAATGCCTTTTAATCCACCTGGAAGTTTCTTTTCATTTACAAACCAGTCACCTAAGGAAGAGGTATCATCATTACGATTACCAAACCAGCCATCATCCATTACAAATAGCTCAATTCCTGCATCTCTTGCAGCCTTCGCCATCTTTACAAGCTTTGACTCATTAATTTTAAAGTATGCTGCTTCCCAGCTGTTAAGAAGGATTGGTCGTTCTTTCTTCTTCCATTCTCCGCGGACAATATGCTCTTTTACGAAATGATGCATATTTTGACTCATGCCATTCATTCCTAGGCTTGAATATGTCATAACCGCTTCCGGTGCCTCAAAGGTACACTCTGGATGAAGCTCATAAGAGAATCCTTCCGGATTAATACCGCTCACCAAGCGAACTTGGCCAAGTTCGGATACTTCTGCTGCTTCATAATGATTTCCACTGTAGATTAAGTTCATTCCGTAGCAAGAACCAAAGTCTTCTGTGGCACCAATCTCACGAAGCATAACAAAAGGATTGTTTCGGTTACTGGAGACCCCTGCTCTGGAAGCATTGACTACCATGCCTTGATGAAGCTCATGGTCATAGCGTCTCATTTCTCGTCCCCAGGAACCGCAGAAGTTACTAAGGATATACTCATTTGTCTCAAAGTCCAGCTGAGTACTTAATAACCTGCTTACTGTAATCACTTCATTACCGGCATTTATTACTTTGGCACTTCTTGTAATTACATTTGTATTATAAAATACACCATAGCTTAGTTCTAAGCGAACTTGATGATTATGATCGAATAGGGAAACGACTAATTCTTCTGTTTCTCCTGACTCATCATAGGCAGAAGGAAGATGAGTTAATTCTTCCTTCTTACGAACTTCTGCTTTTTCAAATAGAAAATCAGAAGTTCTTGATCCATCTTTGAAGATCAGTTCTACGAAAGGTTCTCTAATGTCCCCTTTTCCAAGACCAGAAACCTCTAAAGATAGCTGGGATAAGCTATACTGCTTATCCTCTTGATTGTAAGCAATCATATTTCCCATAATAAAGCTGTCTTTTGCCTGTAATGCAGCTGCATCACAATCCATGTCGATCTTTTCTCCATAGTAAAGATGCTCTAAATGGCCTTTTTCATTTACACGAAACACATATGAAGTGTTTTCTGTCTCTAAAACAAATAGATTATTTTTATTCTGAATCATTGGCAGCCCTTCTTTCTGCAAGCTCCTTAGTGATCAGTTCTAATTTCGTCTGATCTAATTTATATTTTCTAACAAAGTAAAGAATGGATAATACTAATCCGATCATTGGAATAATACACATAATGAAACGTAGTCCAAAGATTGTCTGTGCACTTTGTTGTAATGCATCTTCATTTAAACCGATAAGATCGATACCTACACCGGCAATTAGTACACTGACAGCACTTGCAAGCTTTACTACAAATGTCTGTAGGGAGAAGATTACACTGTCATTACGTTGACCATCTTTCCATTCTCCGTAATCTACCGTATCTGCAAGGAAGATTGTTGTGAGTACAGTTGCAAGACCGAATCCAAAGAATACGATCATTGCTGCAAGACAAAGTAAGATAATGTTTTTACAGTTTATCGTACCAAGGGTAAATAATATCGCATATCCTACTAATGTAACAACGATGGCACCTACTAAGATATTCTTGCTTTCAAATTTCTTACGTAATGCAGGCAAGAACATCATTGCGATAATCTGTGTTCCACCACCTACAATACCAAATACACCGAAAAGAGCTGCATTTCCAATATCATATTTAAAGAAATACACCGCTAACTGTTGTGTAATATAAAGAGAAGCATTGAACATAATGATACTGACTACAATAACTAATGCTTGATCATTGCGGATAAGGGAAGTAAACATTTCCTTTACCGTAACGCTTTTCTTTTTCTCCACTCTGCGCTCTTTTACATTGACAACACAGATTACGATTGCTGCAATGAAGAAGATTGCTACAATAATGGAAAGATATTTAAATCCTTTTAATTCATTTGCTCCGCCAAGGAGTTTTACCGCTCCTAACGTAAATGCAACGGAAACTGCCGCACCAAGACCTGCACAGCTTCTTGCGATTACACTTAAGTTTTCTCTGTCAGTTCCTGACTCTGTAATTGCAGGAACCATGGACCAGTATGGAATATCCATAACGGTATACGTAACACCCCAAATAATATATGCAACTGATATATATGCTAATAATCCGAATCCCTCTAAATGAGAAGGAACGCTAAACATAACTACCAATACAACGGCATTTAAAATCGTTCCAATCAATAACCAAGGTCGGAACTTACCGAATCTGGTATTAGTTTTTTCTACAACAACTCCCATAAATGGATCATTTAAGGCATCAAATACTCTGGCAACCATAAATAGAACCCCAACAAATGTTCCACTGATTTTTAGCACCTCAGTACAATAATACATAAAAAAGTTTGCAACTAAGATATATACTAGATCCTTGCCAATGGCACCCATACCATAGGATGCCTTTTCTCTTGTTGTTAATTTCATTTGCTTCTCCTCCATTAAAAGAAAATTCATTTTTCTTAATCTGTAAGCATTACTTTAATTCATTTGCACCGCTAATTGTAAATGGTACTCTTACTTCTTCTAAGTTAGCTGACTTAATTGTTAAGAAGCCAAGTCCATTTGTTTTCTTTGTCTTAACGTATGCGCCACCCATACCGCCTTTTAACGAAATTACGTTAGGTCCAATCAATTCAACTTCTCCCTCAACTTGGAAAGAAACCGGTTCTTGAAAATATGGTAATAAGTTATCGTTCTCATCTCTCACTTCAATACGGATGCTTGCAACATCGTACGTTGACTCTTCTACTAAATTAGTATGGTCTACTGTTACATGAAGATGTGCTTTTGTCATTGGCTGTTTGTTAATTACCTTAACGATCTTTCCGTTCTTAATCGCTTCAAAACGATAAGTCGTTACTGTACTACCCCAGTTACCAATGTATTTTCCGTATAAGTCTACGGCATCCTGCATTTTCATTCTGTGAACAGTCATTAATTTTGCTGCAGTTAACATTGTCTTAAATGGAAGACCACTTTGACCGGATTTTGCAACTTGCATTAATACCTTTTTCACATCTTTTGATTTCTGTGCAGAAAATCCTTCTTTATCGATTAACTGATTTCCAATATAGTCATCTAATAAGATTGGACCATGTGCCATATGCTTAAATGGTGAGTCTTCTTTTGTAAACTCTTTAATGAACACACCGTTTTTGTATACCTTTACCTTGTCTGCATTGGTAAACATATATACCTCGCCCATACTGCTGGCCGGATGTTCCCCAATATCCATTGCACTACTGATGTATAAAACATCTCGTTCTTCCTGCTGACTCTCATATACATAAGATGCCATCTTTGGATTACGGAACATATCTAATACGCCATGGTAGCAAATACGGTCGCCACTACCGAAATCTTGATGTGTGTTGTAATCAAACATACACCATCCAAATCCACCACTGATGCTATCATCTGCACGAAGACCGTCTACTACTCTAGCATGACGAAGTGCATGTTCTAAACGATGTTCTTCACAGTCAAAGGATTTTGTTGGATACATATGACCATTGTATTCGGATACTAAATAAGGCTTGTTCATATCTGAAGTAACCTTTTTCTTCTGATCAACTGCATTGTTCTTTCCATTGTGTAAGAAATCATTGTACGTATACACGTCTTCTAACAGATTACTCTTCTTAATGTAGCGAACCCCGCCTGTCTGTCTTGTTGGATCAAGGTCATGAGCAACTGCATTTGTTCTTGTATAGAACGCATCATCATCCATGGATTCGTTAATTCGAACACCCCAGATAATGATAGAAGTATGGTTGCGGTACTGCATTACCATTTCACGTACATTGTTTACTGCTTCGTCTTTCCACTCTTCATCACCAATGTGCTGCCATCCTGGAAGTTCAGTAAATACAAGTAAGCCAAGTTCATCACAAGCATCTAAGAAATAATGGGATTGTGGATAGTGAGACGTACGAACTGCATTTAGTCCAAGCTCTTCTCTTAAGATCTTCGCATCATGCACTTGTGCATTCTTAGGCATTGCATATCCTACATAAGGATAGCTTTGGTGACGGTTAAGTCCTTGAATCTTCACTTTTCTATTGTTAAGATAGAAGCCATCTAATCTGAATTCACATTCTCTAAATCCAAAGCGAACCCACATTACATCTACAAGGCTTTCTCCTGCAAATAATTCAAGTTTTGTATAATATAGATTTGGATTTTTGGTATCCCATAATGCAACATCTTTTGCTGCTGTCTTAATTTCAACTTCTTTTCCGTTGATTGCTGCCTTAGAAGTGGAAACGACTGTTGTTTGGTCATCTGCATAGATTGTCTGTACAACTGTTCCATTTTCAATTGCTTTATTTAATGTTACTTTTGCACTTACTTGTTTTTCTTTTTCAAGTACATGCTCTGTTGTAACAAATGCATCTTCCATATAACAGTCTTCTTTAATTTCAAGATACACTTCACGGTACATACCGCCATATGTCATATAATCAATTACATTTCCGAATGGAGGAATATTTAATGTTTCATTGCTATCAAGCTTTACTACTATCTGATTTTCTTCTCCAAGTGTGATGTAAGGAGCAATATCTACTGTAAATGCTGTATAGCCGGATTTGTGTGTTGCAACTAACGTACCGTTTACAAATACTTCTGCTAAATGTGCCGCACCTTCAAATGTAAGAAGCACATGTTTTCCTTCCCATTCTTTCTCGCCAAATAATGCTCTTTTATATCCGCAGATCATTTGGTATTCATGCTCATCAAAATAGTGGAATGGAGTCTCTACGTTAGTATGAGGCAAACGAACTGCTTCTAACTTAGTTACGTCATACTCCTTGTTTAACATATCCTTCGTGAATTCTTTTGTGAATAACCACTCTTCATTTAAATAAATTCTATTTACCATACTTAATTCTCCTTATTGCTTATACCGTCTATTACAATTTCAATCATCTCACTTAGGGAGTCCTGATAATTTATATTTTGCTCGATTAACATGGAGTTCCCGATAAAGTGTTCAATGGAAGATTCCACAATTGCCTTTACAACGGCAAAATGGACTTTTTTTACTTTGCCTTCCATCACTGCTTGATCAAACAGTGCTTCAATCGGTTCCCATCCACTCTCCAGCTTTTGTTCAATCTTCTTATAGATATTTGGATGCTTCTCCTTCAACAAGTAAATCTGCCGCCAATCCAAACCTTGCAGCTTTTCAGGCATTGCGATCATTACCTGTTTTAGCTTTGTCACCGCATCTACGGTTTTAAGCATAAATAACTGATCTTTATATCGTTTGATCTCATCAAAACAATAGTCTACCATTTCTAAAAATAATGTTTCTTTATCTCTAAAGACTGTGTATAGAGTCTTCTTACTAATTCCGAGCCGTTTTGCAATATCATCCATTGTAAACTTCATGCCTTTTTCATTGAATTCTTCAATGGTTGCATCTAGTATTCTCTGGCTTAATTCCATAATTGCCTCCTACAACAATAGTTTATGTAAAGGAAACTCGGAAACTCTTTTTAGTTTCCTGGTTTCCTTTAGTTTACCATACCAAGATTTGTATTTCAACAATTAATTGTATCTATTTGTTGCATATGTAACAAAAAAGGGGTTGTGAAAAATGCGATTTGTTACATTTTTCACAACACCCTATTTTATTATTTTCTTATTTCATTGTAAATATGTTGTATTTTCTTCTATTTTTAGGAGATTACCAACTTCCACCGCCTCCGCCGCCAAAGCCGCCTCCTGAAAATCCTCCTGTACTTCCGCCTCCAAAACTTCCGCCTGAACCGGATGAAGCATTAGTCTCTACCTTCACACTTGTAAATGTTTTGGTTGCATCATTCATCCGGTCACCAAGCAAAGCATAAATCAACATCATATCAAAACAATGTGGATTCGTTCGTATTCCCCTTGCATCGAAGATCCAGTCTGAAGGTTCCACTTTGGCATCTTCCAAGGTATTAAGCCATGCATCGCTTAATCCAAATACATAGGCATAAGGAAGAATATCATAGAATAGGTCCGGATTTGCTTCAATCATCAGTTTATGCTCCGGAAGCTTTCTTTCTTCAATATACTCACGAAATCCTACCAAAGCATTCATGCATTCAGCGGTCTTCTTTGTACGTTTTTTCATAAATGCAATCACGATTGCATTTATTGTACTGGCTACCGCCATAACGATAAATGGAATTCTAAAGTCCATTACCTGCTGCCTAGCAGCATCTGTCATATATACAATTCCATAGCTGACAAATCCAAAGAGGATGGAAAACACACCAATCTTTGCAAGTGCTTCTCTTCCCTCCCGTTCAAGAGCATACCATTTATCTGAGGCATAACATAATAAGATCAGACCTACTACGTAATATAAAACCATTCCTATGGTTAATGTAATCAAGAATCCACTCATTGTACTTGTAATACAAGCACCAATTAAATACAGAATCATTCCTGCTCCTGCAAATAGAATACCTACGATACGCGATGCAATGGAATCTTTTTTATATACTCCGCCCCATTCTCCCTTGTTTACATACTCTTTCAGCTGTTCCGTCGCTTTCTGAATATTCGTTGCGAATTTATACTTCAGGTTTTCGATAGGAACTTCTTCTCCAATCTCTGCCTTCTCAAAAATCCCATTAAATATGGTCTTACAGTATGCAGGCGGCTGTTGATCTAGATTTCTTAACTTGATAAACGAAGTCCGCTGATCCTCCAGCTTAATTCTAAGATACCCTTTGGATGCAAGATAGAGAACCAAAGACATAATATCTTTCGTATCTATACTTCCATCTACCAGATATCCGGCAAGCGCACTATCAATCCCTTCCGGTGGCTTATAACACTTTACAGGGGTTAACCTCTTATCCCTTCCAAAGACTAAGAATAAGAGCATAATTATAACACTTAAAGTCACAATTATAATCATAATAACCTGCTTCATATTCCAAGTTGTATTAGTTGACTGAAAATATCCTTCTGGCATGGTTACAAAGAAGCTAAGCCCCTCAAAAGTGGAAAGTGGCTCTTTTAACTTCCCGGTCAATACATTTCCTTCCCAGTTTAAGTCTAAAATATTACTGGCATCCTTTGTCTCTCCGTATGCGCCATAATATAGACTTAGCAATGAGTGATCAAAAGATTTTGGAAAGCTCACCTGAAAACTGCTGCCTTCCGGAATCGAACTCTTCCATCCGGTTGGAAACAAGTTAAATGTTACGGTATTATACTGGCTGTCTAGCTTTGGAGTATAGCGGTACGTAAAGTTATAATCAAATGCAGTCTTTGTCGTGTCCTCTTCACCAAACTTGTAAATAGTATTGCCCTCTTCATTTTCACTGTCATATGGTTCATTTGATTTTACCATTTCAATTTCTGCATAGACTGGATTATGTTCCTTTGTATAGCCGCGATACGGAATGTTACGATAAATTCCATGTCGTGCTTCATTAAAAGATACGCTAATTTGTTCATTTACAACATAGCTATTATCCCTCTGTACTTCGATCTCGGTTCGATAGCTTCTTGTTGTTAGAGCCGCATCTTTTTCGGGCTTTGCATTGTTATTCTTTGGTGTAAATAGAACACCTCCAAGCACCACGATACACGTTAGAAAGGCAAACACTGCCATTGTAATATAATACGCCTTATATTTATTACGTTTCTTCAATCCTACTCTCCTTTACTTTTCTGCTTTTTGTTTATAGACGCTTAAGCTTTCCCACAATAACCTTCGTTTCACTTCCCTTCCATGAGCCGGACAATATACTTTACATTTTGTATTCAATAATTTTCTCCAAGATGCTAGTATTTCTGTATCATCTTCTCCAAATGGCGGGTAAATACTTCCTACAAGGCTATGTACCATGGCATCTCCAACAATTGCGACTTCATGATCTACAATAACGCTTACACTTCCTGTGGTATGGCCTTTCGTCTCTAATACCAACAGGTCTAAGTCTTTTGCTTCTCCCTTTCGCTTTAAAGTAGCATAGGTTATATTCTTCTGCTCTTTTAATGGATAGGCTTCACTATTGCCAACTGGTGTAAAGGAAGAATATAACTTGGTCTTATGGAGTACGCCGCTGATAAGCTTGGTCCATAGGCCTGTTCCATTTGGCATAATACATCGTCCATTAATCAGCTGTTCCTGTTCTAGTGGATGGACATATACCTTTGCCTTATACTGTTTGCTAAAATATTCTGCGTTCTCTACGTGATCGGTATGTACATGTGTAATTAAAATAGCATCTAATTTATGTATGCCCAACTTATCTAGCTGCTTTACGAGCCTCTTACGATCTATAAGCACTCCTGTATCTACCAGGATATGACAGCCATCTTTTGTAATCAGGTAACAATTGCATCTAGATAATTCTAAACGATAAATCCGTGTCATCTTTGTCGTAAACCATAATTTCATATGCTGCACCCCTTATATACATAATATACCATTATTATAGGTTTTGGTTATCCACCTGTCAAATACTATAAAAGCACCCAGTATAATGCTTATTATTATACCGGATGCTCTTTTATTCTTATGCTATCTTTGGTGTACTGAATGGACGGTCCAGCATCCAGAATTCTCTTTGTATTTGCTTGAGTTAGCTACAGCTACATCCGCTGCCACAACCACATTCAGATTTTAATTCAAAAGAATTACAATCTGTACATTCTTTTTCGGTTGGATTCTTTTCATGTGTTCCTACTTGAATTTTGTCAAGTGTACAATAGTTGTCTTCTTGTGCGTGATAGGAACAATTGTTAACTGTACATGCAATACTTGAGTTTTTTCCCATTGTAGTCACCTTTCCTTTTGGAACGGGGGTTTCTATCTTTCGATAGCAGTTACAACGAATGTTTATGGTTCTTTCCTAAAAAACAACTATAAACATTCACATAACTAGTATTTCACATTCTCTTTTAATTATGCTACTTAACAACTCAATTTCTCTATTCCCAGTTCTTCCAGATGTCAGGCTGATATCCAATCGTAGCTTTTTTGCCATTTCGAACAATCGGCGTCTTCATTAACTTTGGATTTTCTAGAAGTTTTTCTTCCTTGTCTTCCTCCGCCAAATACGTTATCAATGCAAGCAAGTCTTTATCTTTGCAATTTGGATCAATCAGTGCTTCATAACCGCCAACTGCTTGTTTAATGCTGTTATATTCACCTTTGCTAAGTCCTTTATCTAAAAGATCAATTCGTTGGACTTTGACCCCTCTTTCTTTAAAATAACGTTCTGCTTTTTTTGTATCAAAACATTTGCTTTTTCCAAAAATCTGTATATTCATAGTATTCTCCTAGCTTCATTTGTTGTCACTTTTCATTTTACAGGTCATCCATTTCAGTTTCAACAAAAATCTACATTATGATACAGCCTCTTTTATTAGTTGATTCAGCCTTCTTTTCCCCTGGTTTATCTCACCATCATGCAAGTTCTTAATAATCTCTTCCGCTTGTTCTATAAACATGCCAGGTACATTATAGATCGATACTAGTTCAAGTGTATCGCTTGCGTCTTCTGTCTGACCATACTCTAGCATTATCTGTGCTTCTTCTAATATGCGACAGCATTGCTCTTTATCCTCCTCTGAACCAAATACTTCCGGACTTTCTTTACACGCGTCCTTCCCCTGCTCCAATGTCTCTTTTATTTGAGTAAGTAATGCCTCATATTGTACTACTAGCTGTGCTGTTTTGATATGCAGTACTTCATAGTTGTTCTCTTTACCTGCATATTCTAACTCTTTTGCCTGTGCTGCAAGTATTTCTGCACCAATTAGTGCAGCATTGCTCTTTAATGTATGTGCCTCAATTATGTAATTTGTATAATCGTTATCATCTAGGCACTTCTTTATATGCTCTAGCTTCTTTGGAACATAGATTACCAAGCTTTCCAAGGTGTCACGATATAATTCTTCACTTCCTCCACAATTGGCAAGTCCTATGGTTTTATCTATTATAACTGTATCTCGTTTCATTTATATCACCTTTACTATTTTTGTTATTTATTACCTCTATTATACCAACTTTTATACCAACT
Source organism: bacterium (assembly GCA_030539495.1). Taxonomy (GTDB): domain Bacteria; phylum Bacillota; class Clostridia; order Lachnospirales; family Lachnospiraceae; genus KM106-2. The sequence goes on from JAUNRX010000079.1 coordinate 12,026, forward strand.
TTTCCATGCTCATATATAAGCTTACGGACAATTATTATAATAATACAATATAAAGGAAAAATTATTACAAAATGCAACTAAATAGTTCTATTATTGACTTTCTATTTCTCGCATTTTGTTGTATTATATATAAGGCGATACTGTGAGTAATGCCTAACGACAACAAAGGAGGAAATTAGTAGTGAAGCAGGAAATAGCCTACACACAAAATACTAATATAAAGGATGCGATTACTGATCTTTGTACTCAGCTGAAAGATCCTGTCGACAGCTACCTTTTAGTTATTTTCTTCGCCAGTACTTTGTACGATTTCCAAGCACTTTCCAATGAATTAACTAGGATTTTTAAGAACTCCAAAGTAGTTGGTGTAAGCTCGGGTGGAGAAATCACCAAACTTGGTTTTACAAAACGCGGTCTTTTACTTACGACCATGTCTGATCCTACAACAAAAATTAGTGGAGTAATCGTTGATGATATAAATTCATTTCCAATCATACATAAACCAAAAATTCAATCTGCACTTAATGAGGCTGCTATCGATCCAAAAGAGCCCGGTTTCGAACGCCATAGTTTTGCGTTAACTTTTATAAATGGATTACTGAACTTAGAAGAGAACTTTCTTTCCATGTTCTATGCTGTGGTGGGAAGCCCTGACTTTCCATTAATCGGTGCTTCTGCAGCTGACGATTATCATTTCTACAAGACTTCCGTCAGTCTAAACGGCAGACTTTCAAACAATGGAGCAGTCATTTTATTTATTAATACTAAGAAGAAATTCCGGTTCTATAAACAGAATATTTATAAGCCAACAGGAAAGACATTAACAGTTACCAAATCCGATATTCAAAATAGAACAGTTCTTGAGATTAACGGAAAGCCACCACTTACTGCATACGCTGAAGAACTTGGATTATCTTCGACAACGCTGATTAATACCATGTTAGACCATCCACTGGGACGTACCTTTGGAAATGAAACATTTATTACTTCCTTAGCGGGATTTAATCAGGATAAGACGTTAAACATGCGTACCAGGGTATTTCCTAATTCAACCTTAGATATTCTGGAAACCGATAATATCATCAGTGTTTGTAAAGATACTTGCACGCGGATCACCAAGGATTTTGAAAAACCTGGCTTTGTCTTTTTTATTGTCTGTATCTGTAATTTTATCGGTTACGACCAGCGTGACCTCTCTAAATCAATCGGCTCATTATACACAGATACATTTCCAACCTTCTGTGGCTTTGCCAGCAACGGAGAACAGTTAAATCAGATGCATATGAGCCAGACTACAGTTGCACTAGTGATGGAGGAATAAAATGATTTCAATCAAATCAAAGAGAAAAGGGATCGCACCGGCATATGAAGAACCCAAAGTACAAGTACCGCTGGAGAAACGAGAACAGCTAATCAACGGAGCCATTGACCTAGTTAACATTATCCATCAATATGTTGAAAAAGATGGCGTTGGATTAACCCAGTTAACCAAGACCAGTAACTTTTTTGTGGAGCAACAGGAATATAATAAGGATTCCAGAAAACTACTTAACAATCTTTCAGAAGCAAATGACTCTCTTTCCGACTTACTAAACCTATTAGACAATGTAAAACTCAAAAAAAAGGATACCATTGAAACAATACATAGTACACTAAATTCCGTTAGCGAGCTTTTAAATGAACTCTATAATGGCTGTATGGAATTTAAGACCAGTCATTTTAATATTCTAGCCTCTATTTATCAGCTGCAATCCTGCATTGAACAATGCAAGAATTTTACTGATCCTGAGCATGCACCTATGCAGGCGTTGATTATACAAATGGAGGAAGAAGTAAAAAAATTAGAGACCAGCATTTCCATTGGTTACTCAAGAAATGATATAAACTTGGCCAGACTGCCACAAATCAAGCGTAATTCCATTATTTATTTTGAGGAAAGTACTTCGGTGAAAGAAAAATTAGAGTATTCCTTAGATAAGCTTGATGATTTCATTAACCAGATGAACGATATTAGTGATAAGATTACAGAAGCTGTAGTGATCAATTCGTATCTTGACAGTTCTGATCAAATCACGAGCCTTGCATTGGAACGATTAACAAATAGAAAGCAAGAAAATGCGATTATGCTTAGCGACTTAATTTCATTTTTAGTACAGCTTAAGACGATTTTGACCTATTTAAAAGAGGAGCCTGCAAACTCATAATGAGTTTTGGCTCCTCTTTTTTTTACGCGAACAACGAGCCAAAGTGATGCTAGCATTACCTTGACGACTGTCACGATAACGAGAGAAACTCGCAGAGCGTGTTTCTCCTCGTTACTTCTCTACTTGCATTTCGTAGTAGCTCCAAATTTCATCTTTGTAGGGTACACAATGATCATGAAATGCGACATCTTTAAATCCAGCTGCTTTATAACAATTACGTGCAATTTGATTATTCGCAAACACACATAGGGATAACTTTTTCATATTCATAGTTTCAAATGCGTACTTCACTGCTAAAGATACGATTTGTGTTCCAATCCCCTGCTTTCTTTGATTGGAATCCACTAAGATATACGATAAACGTGCACTGTCTGAACCTTTTTTGTTGTTCTTAATCGTGATATGTCCAACCGGAATGTCTTCTTCATTCACAGCTGTAAAGATAAGTCCATCTTTTCCGTCTGCAAAAGCCGCCTCATAAGCATCCATTACTTCCGTCGTGAGTGGGTATACCATATGGTTCGCACACCATTTAAAATGGCATCTTTCGTCAGTAATCCAGTTAATAACATAGTTACTATCACTTGACTTATATGGTCGCAATTTAATCATATTTTCTTATCTCCCTTTAAATTTGTTCACTATTTCCAATTATTCTATTTATATCCTTATATTATGCTATTCTTTCATTATAAATATTTGTAGAAAGCTTGTCTACGGTAATATAGCATAAAGAGGTTGCTCTTTTTCACGTAACAACCTCTATTTTTCATAAAAAGCACACATACTTTATTCAATTTTAATATTATTGTCAGGATTTACATGTACCATGCAATGTTTCACCGTGTTGAATTGATGCTCTACTTCGTCGTGTACCTTCTCCGCAATTCGATGGGATTCAAACAAACTTAAATTTCCATCTACTACAATTTCTACATCTACATAGATTTTATCTCCAAACTTCCTTGTCTTTAGGATATCGATTGCAATCACACCTTCTTGCTTTGTAATTCGGCTTCTCATTTCTTCCTCTAATTCCTTATCACAAGACTCATCAATCATTTTACGTATTGCATCTGCAAAGATTGAGAGTGCTGCCTTCACAATAAAGAAGCAGATTCCAAGACTTGCTACTTTATCTAAGATTGGAAATCCCATTCTTGATCCTGCAACTCCGATTAAACTCCCAATACTTGATAAGGCGTCCGACCGATGATGCCAGGCATCTGCCATTAGGGCTGTGGAGTTCAGCTTTTTCGCTGCACTTCTTGTATACCAATACATGATTTCCTTAACGATTATGGATACTACTGCAGCGATCAAGGCAAGCTTTCCGGGAATTACTAGGTCCTGATACTTTCCTTCTATAATTTTAAGGATTGCCTCATATCCAATAGCTGCTCCTGTCGCTGCCAAGATAATTGCCAATATGATTGCTGCAACACACTCATATCGCTCATGTCCATACTGATGCTCCCGGTCTGCTGCTTTTCCACTAATTTTCACACCAATAATAACGATAACAGTACTCATTACATCGGAAGCAGAATGAATGGCATCACTGATCATAGCTCCCGAATGTGCAAATATTCCTGCTATGAATTTGAATATGCTTAGTATGATATTCGTTATGATGCTATTGACGGAAACTGTCATTGCCAGGTTCTTGGTAGAATGCTTGCGCAGGGTTATTTTCAAATAAATCCCTCCAAATTCTATTTTCATGAAACCCAAAGGTTTTATGTAACGGAAGGAACATACTATTATAATATTACACAGGGGGCAATTGGTTACAGATAATAAAACAAAGTTTCCAATGGCTTAATATTTGCAGCTGAGTGTGCATCGTGCACCC
>JAUNRX010000009.1 GCA_030539495.1 bacterium
GTTTGTTTAATTTCTTAGATAAGTCACGGATCATACGTGGGAAACGGTTTACAACGCTTTCAATTGGAACCATTCGTACTTTCATTACAGACTCATGTAAGCTTGTAGTTACACGTTCTAAGTATTCAATCTGTTCGTTGAAGCTTCCTTGTGTCTTATCGTTACGGTCAGTACTGTTGATAGATACTAAACCATTTTTGGCAATGATAAGCTCAGAAACTAAGTTCATAAGAACATCAAGCTTTTCAATATCAACACGTACGGAACGGTTTACTACTGGTTTGCTTGCTTGAGTCTTTTGTTCTTTCTTCGCTGCCTTTGCTTTCTTTTCTTCCGGTTTTTCTTGATCTTGTTCTTGTTTTTCCTGAACTGGAGCCACTTCTGGTTTTTCAATCAGTTCTATGATCACATCTTTAATTTCAGATACATTTAATACTTTTGCTTTTACATCTTCTAAAGACAGCTTTGTAATAAAGAATAAGCTGAAATCAAAATCAAATTTTTCATCTTCAATATCTTGAACGCCAGGTTGTGATTTAATAATCGTTCCTGCTTCTTCAAGTGCTTTAAATACTAAAAATGCTCTTGCTGATTTTAAGATACATGTCTCTTGAACGAATACTGTCATTCCAAACACGTGATCTCCCTCGTTGTATGCTTCAATTACAGCGTGTTGTTCAAACTCTTCAAGTTTCAATTCTTTGAATTTCGCATTATTTTCAGTTATAACTGCAGCTTCTGTTACAGCTACTTCAGCAGCTGCTTCTGTTACTTCTTTTACTTCTTTTACGGCTCCACCACCGTTTAAGAATTCATTTAATGCTGCAATAATATCATCGTTATCTTCTGTTCCTTCATCCGCAGCGGACTGAATATTCGCCAGATAAGACTCTAGTGCATCTAGACCTCTGAATAAAACATCGACTAATTCGTCAGTCGCTTTCATCTTTCCATTACGGATTTCAGAAAATACATTTTCCATATCATGAGTCAAGCGTTGCATTCTCTTATAACCCATTGTTCCTGCCATACCTTTTAAAGAGTGGGCAGCACGGAAAATCTCGTTAATCGTTGCTTCGTTCTCTGGTTCCTTTTCCAGAATTAAAATTTGTTCGTTTAAATTCTGTAAATGTTCTTTTGTCTCATCAATAAAAATATCCAAATACTGGTTCATATCCATATTAATGCACCTCCACATTCTTAGTAATAACTTCAGCCATTTTATGTAATGGTACAATTTTATCCGCTAGTCCTGCTTCATAAATCGACTTTGGCATTCCATAAACTGTTGATGTTTCTTTGTCTTGAGTTATTATATAAAGATTTTTATGCTCAGATAAAATCTTAATACCTTCTAAACTATCATCGCCCATCCCTGTGAGCACGGCTATTGTCACCGTCTTGTAGTCTGTTCTTACTAATGATTTGAATAGTTCGTCCGCACATGGACGTAAGCCATTCTTGGCCGGCTTGTCATTTAGCTTGATGATATGCTTACCAAGGGGTGCTTTTTTTATTAACATTTGAAAACCGCCTTTGGCCAGATATGCACATCCCTTTTGCAAAGTCAAGTTTTCATCGGCTTCTAGAACATGGATCTCACTTAAAGAGTCCAATCGTTCTGCTAAGGATTTTGTAAAACCTGCTGGCATATGCTGAACAATAAGAATTGGACAGTCGATGTCTTTTGGCAGCAAAGGAATAATTTTTTGCAATGCCTTTGGTCCTCCCGTGGAACAGGCAATTACAATTAGGTTATCTTTCATTTACATCAATCCTTTTTCTCGTCTCAGTTGCTTTCGTTCTTCTTCAAAAACATATTTAATTATTTGCTCTCTCTGTATAATATCAATTTTAGAAAACTCGACTCTTGTTTCAAACATAGAATCACTATTTTCTATTTGAATGGAAGATATCACATCCGAGAGTAATTTTACTATCTGCGTATTTGAGCTGGTACAAAGACGTACCTTTAAAATAAGCTCGCTCCCTGCTTCTAGCTGTTCTTTAGAATGGAATCTTGCTCCTCCACCGCTTATATCAGTCAGAATTGCTCGTTTCCATGTCTCACAGGCTTCTTGATCGAAATCGAGATTCTCCTCGCTATATACGCGGTATCTCGCTTCCATCTTTTCAAAAAGTCTGTAATATTGTCTACGCTGCTCCCTCTTATACTCTTCTTGGAGTTTAAGCACTCCTATGGACAAATTCCCTTCGGTATAGCTGTCTTCTACTTTACCAGTACAGTTAATCAATCCTCGTTTTGTATATACACATAATTGATATATAGCTCCTGTGATCAGATTAACTTCTTTTGACTGCTCCAAAGGCATCCCTATATGGACTTCATCTTCTCCCTTTAAATCTAAGACTTTGCTGACGTATTCCTTTTTTTGTCCTTCACTGTCTTTCCCCTGTTGTATGATGGTCAGCTTGTCTCCAAGCGTTATTGTCTTTTCAAACATAAACTTCCCCCCAATACAAATTTAATTAGCGTTTTCTATTTAAAAAACCGGAAAACAGTTTTCTTATTCCTCCACGTGGTTCCTCTTCCTGTTGGATGGAGCTTCCATCATGAATCTTGCTAGCTAATTGCTTTATCGAACTAGCCGCCGGTGAATTTGGATATGCTAATGTAATTGGCTTTTGTGCCATAACTGACTTTGTAATGTTCATATCTTGAACTACAGAGCCAGCTAACTGTAAATCTACACGTAAGAACTTGGCTGCAACAACATTCAATTTAGAATGAAGTACTCTTCCATCATGTTCATCAAAGACTCTATTGGCAACAAGGTCAATCCTCATTGGTTCTTCTGAGTCCTCAAATGTCCTGCTTACTGATTTCAAAACTGCATAAGCATCCGTAATAGACGTTGGTTCCGGAGTTGCAACAAGCAATACCCTGTCGCTTGCACCGATAAACTGCATCAGTCCATCAGAAATACCGGCTCCCGTATCTATAATAATATAATCGGCTAATTCATCTAATTCATATAATCTTTCAGAGATATTTTTGATCTGATAGGCATCTAAATCGATTAACTCTTCAATCCCTGATCCTCCGGAGATAAATCCAATCCCCTCAGGGCCCGATGTAATGACTTCCTTTATACTCTTACCACGAAACATTAGGTCAGCTAAACTGTATTGTGGTCGAATACCTAACATAACTTCCACATTGGCAAGACCAAAGTCTGCATCAAGCACAATAACACGATTCCCTAACTTACTTAGACTAATTGCCAGATTGATAGAGATATTAGATTTGCCTACACCGCCTTTACCACTTGTTACTGTGATAATCTTTGCAGATTTGGTTGCAGGTTGATTTGTCTGTAATTCATGTTGTCTAATAATGTTACGTAAGTTTGTCGCTTGATCCACTACTCGTTCCCCCCTAATAGCTGTTTCGCAATTTTCTGAGCATTGATCTTACCGATATCATCCGGTACATTCTGTCCCCATGTCGTATAAGATAACGGTGCCTGAGTCAGCATTCTGATATTCAGTATGTTTCCCCATGCCAGAGTTTCATCTAACTTGGTAAAAATCAGGTTAAATCCTGCAAGTCGTTTATAAGTCTCATAAATCTGTAATAAGTCTTTATATTTTGTAGTGGCACTTAAGACTAAATAGATTTCCCTTAAATCTTCGCTTGTAATATCAAGCATTTCTTTAATATCAGCCACTTGATCTTGATTTTTATGAGAACGTCCTGCTGTATCGACTAAGACTAAGTCATAGTCCTTAAATTCATCCTTAAGGCTTAATAGCTCCTCATTGGAGTACACAACCTTTAAAGGAATGCTTAAGATATTGGCATACGTTCTTAATTGATCTACCGCAGCAATACGATACGTGTCTAACGTTACAAGGGCAACCTTTGCTTTGTTCTGAAGCTTCATACTAGAAGCAATCTTTGCAATGGTCGTTGTCTTGCCAACACCAGTAGGTCCAATGAAAAACACAAATTTCGTTTCATTTTCTTCTAAGGCAATGGATTTCGGCTGTCCTAACTTTAACACAATTTTCTGATAAATATGGGACAACACATTGTCTACGGAAGTGTCTTTTTCGATGCGATTTTCCACTTCTCGGATAATGCTCATGGCATTTTCCTTAGTAACGTCGTTTTCTAACAACTGGTCATAGATTAATTTGACACATGGGATGTCAAATACATCTGTTTCCACTTTTGTTTCTTTTGCTAATTTTTCATTTTGCTCCATCTGAGTTACAAGCAAGGATTGAAGCTTATCTAACTTTTCTTCAATCGCACTTCTTTCTTCCTTGGAGTCTGTCTTTTCCTCTGCAGTAAGGTCTTTTAAAATATCCCCACGAACCTTTGCCTGTTCATAATTTGGATTAAATCCAGTCGTAAATGCAGGTTTTGCTGCAGGCTTTTCTTTTACTGTATCATCAAGAGCTGCGGTTACCTCAACACTTGATTTTCTAAAGAGACGATAGACACCTTTTGGGCTAATCGTCTTAATATTCATAATGATTGCATCTTTTCCAAGCTCTTGCTTTACAAGAAGCATTGCCTCTGTTTCTGTCGTTGCCTCGAATTTTTTAATGATCATTACATTGTCACCATCCCAACTGATTGTAATTCAACGGAAGAGTCTATTTCATTGTAGGATAATACAACCAAGTCACTGAAATAATCTAACGTTAATTTTTTAAAGTACATGCGGACAATCGGTGAAGTTATGACAATTGGAGTTCTTCCTAGGTCTTCTAACTTCTTAGTCTCTTGCTTTAATGATTTTAAGATTGCTTGAACTTTATCTGGCTCTAACGTTAAGTAAGAACCTTGCTCCGTTTGCTTCACAGATGCCATAATATCCTTCTCCACTTCAGGATCAAGCGTAACTACGCTATTTCCGGTTGGTTCTGGGAAGAATGTATTGGTAATGGCTCTCTTTAAGCTTTGTCTTACATACTCAGTGAGTACATCGGTATCTCTTGTCGTTGGAGCATAATCTGCCAACGTTTCAAATATAGTAATTAAATCACGGATGGAAACTCCTTCACGCAATAAATTCTGAAGTACTTTTTGTATCTCACCAACATTAAGAAGTTTAGGCACAAGTTCTGAAATAAGTGTCTGGTTGGCTTCTGTAACATTGTTGATCAGGTTTTGTACATCTTGTCGGCTTAGAAGATCTGCAAGATTTCTTCGTATGATTTCCATTAAATGTGTTGCAATAATGGAAGGTGGATCTACTACGGTATAGCCAAGAGACTCTGCACGTTCTCTCTGGCTTTCTGTAATCCAGATTGCCGGTAAATGGAACGAAGGCTCAAAGGTTGGAATACCAGTGATTTCATCTTCCACATACCCTGGGTTCATAGCCATATAGTGATCAAATAGGATTTCTCCCTCACTAACAGGAACCCCTTTGATCTTAATCATATATTGATTAGGATTCAACTGAATGTTATCCCTTAAACGTACCATTGGTACGACACAACCAAGTTCTAAGGCAACTTGACGACGGATCATTACGATACGGTCAAGTAAGTCACCCCCTTGGTTAACATCAGCAAGTGGAATAATACCATAACCGAATTCTAATTCGATTGGATCCACTTGTAATAAGGAAACAACATTCTCAGGTCTACGAATTTCGTCTGCGCTTGCTTCATCTTCAGCAACTTCTTCCTCAATTTCAGCAATATTCTGCGTTTGCGACATTGTAAGCCCTTTATATCCTATAATACCACCAATTCCCATAAATAACCACCAAGGAAGTGGAGTAAACAGTCCTAAGAACGACATAGCGCCCCCAACCATATATAATACTTTAGGTTCTGAGAATAACTGTGCAAACAGAATATCCCCAATATCTGCTTCTTTTCCTACTTTTGTAACGATAATACCGGTTGATAATGAAATCAACAAGGATGGAATCTGACTCACCAGACCATCACCAATGGTGAGGATTACGTATTTGTCGAGAGCGGCATTCATATCCATTCCCTGACGCATCATACCCATAACGAGACCACCTGCTAAGTTGATCATTGTAATGATAAGACCTGCAATGGCATCCCCTTTAACGTACTTAGTAGCACCATCCATAGCTCCGAAAAAGCTGGATTCTTGTTGCAGTTTTTCCCTACGTTCTTTTGCCTGAACATCTGTAATCGAACCGGTATTTAAATCGGCATCGATTGCCATCTGCTTACCTGGCATTGCATCCAGTGTAAAACGTGCCGTTACTTCGGATACACGTTCAGACCCTTTATTGATTACGATAAACTGAACCAATATTAACACGAAAAAGATGATTGCACCGATAATGATATCGTTACCACCAACGAAACTACCGAATGTGGTTACGACATTACCAGGCTCACCTTTTGATAAGATTAATCTCGTGGACGAAACGTTAAGTCCAATACGAAATACGGTTGTGAATAATAATAACGTTGGAAATGACGCTAAATCCAATACTTCTTTTGAGAATAAAGCATTGAATAAAATAATCATTGCGATGGACATGTTCATTGCTAATAATATGTCTAATAGTAAAGAAGGAATCGGTACAATTAAAAATATAATTGCAGCAATTATATATATACCAACGACTAAATCTGACTTCTTCATCTCCAATTCCTCCCTCTAGTTTCCCTATAGTTGTCATAAAACAGTTTTCCCTAACTGTTTTTTATCTTATAAACGTATGCTAATACCTCTGCAACCATTTGATATAATTCCTCTGGAATTTCATCACCAAGTTCTACATTGAAGTAGATCATACGAGCAAGCGGCTTATTTTCGACAATCTCAATTTGATTCTCTCTTGCTACTTCTCTAATCCTAGCTGCAAGATGATCTGCACCTTTTGCAATGACAACTGGTGCCTTATTCGATAATTTATCGTATTGCAGTGCAACAGCAAGATGGGTAGGATTGGTGATTACTACGTCCGCTTCCGGAAGACTCTTCATCATACGCTGTTGTGAAGCCTCACGCATCTTCTGTTTAATACGTCCCTTGATTTGAGGATCACCCTCCATATTTTTATATTCATCTCGGATTTCCTGTTTTGTCATTCGTAAGTCCTTTTTAAACTTGAACTTTTGATAAAACAGATCTGCGAAGCCGAGTAATAAATAAACTAAACTAATCTTTAGCCCAAGATTAATTACAAGGTTACCAATTAACACAATTGCTTCTGACAGAGAAATGGTATATAACTCTTTCAAGAAGCCAATATCTCCGGCCAATTCGTTATAAACAAGGTAAAAGACAAGGACAATCTTAATAATTGCTTTCACAAGTTCCATTAGCTTATCTTTGGAGAACATCTTCTTAAAACCACTGATTGGATTAAACTTAGAGAATTTAGGCTGCAATGGCTTTGTAGACACTTTCCACTTTACCTGCACCACATTTATTACAAATGCTGTAAGCAAGGCTATTATCAGTAACGGAAGGGCTATCATCAAGATTGATATAAGTACTTCTTTTACTAGCGTATGTGCTCTGGAATAATTCATCGGCTCACTTGCATACCCTTCCAAGTGTCCCAGATACTTATGAAATGATTCTAAGAATTTATTTCCCAAGTACCCAACCATCACTTTTAAAGAAAGAAATAATACTGCAAGAGAAGCTCCTGTACTTAACTCCTGACTCTTTGCTACCTGACCCTCATCACGAGCGTCAGTTAACTTTTTTGAAGTCGGTTCTTCCGTCTTGTCACCTGAATCACCTGCAAAGAACTGCAGATTATATGATAGATAATATAACTTTTTCTTTTCCATTCTTTTTCCTACTATGAACCTGCTAGGCTTTTTATAATCAATTCCAACATCTCTTTCATTTCCTCGAAAATGAAATTACCGATAGTCGGAAGAGTTGACACGATTACTAACAAAACCAAAAGCCCCACAATGATCTTTAATTGGAAACCAATTACAAACATGTTCATTTGCGGCGCTACTTTTGCTAAGATTGCAAGTACTGTATTTACAATCAATATGGATGCGAAAATTGGTAATACGATACGAAATCCTATGATAAACATATCTCCCAAAAATCTCACCAAGATATTATACATATCAAAGCTAAACTTTGCTTGCCCCATGGGGATCAAAGTAAAGGTAGAGATGATTGCTCTCAATAAATAATAATGCATATTAGTCACCAAAAGGACTAATAATACAAAATAGGATAACAAATTACTTGTTACGGTAACCTGTTGTCCATTGACTGGGTCAAACATATTCGCCATGGAATATCCGATATCTTGATCTAATAATTGACCCGCAAAACTTATAATCCTAGTACAGATACTTGCAACGTACCCGACTAACAAACCTACTAAAAATTCTTTTATTACTAATCCTGCAAATCCATAAACGGTAGTATACGATAACGGTTCATACGTAATCAGCGGACCTACTATCATAGTTAGAAATACGGAAAGTGCTGCTTTTACTTTCACCGGTATGCTGCTGATACTAAAGATCGGAGCTGTGAAGATAAACGCTGATATTCTGATTAAGATTAGTAAATAGAACTCCACATTCTCAATTGTAACTCCCATATGTTCTCCTATGCCTTTAAGTACCCTTCGTTTAATGAATATACATATTTAAATTCGTCATTAAATCAATAAAAAATTCCGCTATATTATTCATAATCCAATGTCCGCATAAAATAATCATGATAAAGATTGCAATCAATTTAGGGACAAATGTTAATGTTTGTTCTTGAATTGAAGTTACTGTCTGAAAAATACTGATGATCAAACCTACGACTAAGGATACGATTAACAGTGGTGCGGATGTCTTGATAATAATCCAGACTGCCTTATAAGCAATCTCCATAACAGTAGTATCTGTCATAATAAATTCTCCTTAAGCGTTTAATAAAAGGTTTGAACGACTTGCCCAATGATTAGATTCCATCCATCTGCCAAGATAAATAATAATAACTTAAATGGCATGGAAATCGTAGTTGGCGGTAGCATCATCATACCCATGGACATTAACGTGGAAGCAACGACCATATCGATTATGATAAATGGTATATAGATTAAGAAACCAATAATAAATGCAGTTCTTAACTCACTAATGATAAATGCAGGGATCAGCGTAGTTGTTGGAATATCCTCTACGTTCTCGATACTTTCTGCATCCACATCGGCAATGTTTAAGAACAGTTTAATATCTTTTCGATTCGTCTGTTCAAACATAAAGCTTCGAAGCGGCTCGATACCCTTTTCGATTGCCTGTTCCTGATTAATCGTGCCTTCTTGCAATGGCTTGAGGGCATCGGTATTGATCTTGGTAAACGTCGGAGCCATAATAAAAAATGTTAAGAATAATGCCAAACCAACAATGATCTGGTTTGGTGGGGTCGTATTGGTACCAAGTGCTGTCCTCGTAAAATGAAGAACAATTATGATTCTAGTGAAGCTTGTCACCATAATTAAAATAGATGGTGCCAGACTAATTACTGTCAATACTAACAAAATCTGAAGAGTACTTGATAAACTAGCACTACCAGCGTTAGAAGTAATATTAAGATTAAAATCATCTTTCGATTCTTTTCCATTTGCATTGTCCGTTGCAGTTGTCTTATTCGTAGACGTGGCATTTACCGTTGCCTTTTGAAACAATCCTATGCTGCAAATTAGGACTAGCGTAACTAAGACTATCTTTAGTGTTTTTTTGCTAGATAACGTTATTGCTTTCATCAATTGTCTTACTCTTCCTTCTTGTCCTTATACATTTTAAGTAACTCCTTGAAATTCATTTGAGGCGCTTCTGTCTGAGTAAAATCAAGACTATCTTCATTTAACTCAGACAAGAACTCAATGTGGTCCTTAGTAACTCCAAGAGACATGGTTTTATCCCCTATCTTTACAATGTACAGATACTTTGTCTGATTGAGGCGATATACCTCTAATACTTTAATGTTCTTTTGCTTTTGTAAATTAAGTCCCGTTCTTGCTGCCCATCTCGTACTGTAATAGCAAGCCGCTAGTATTAATACAAATACTAGGATCAGTACAAGCAGATCTCGAAAGCCACTGAAACGTGATGTCGATAAAATTACTAAGTTCCCCACTTTTTAGTTGCCTCCTGATTTAGCCGACTGCTTTTTTAACTGCTTCTAATACGCGATCTGCTTGGAAAGGTTTTACGATAAAATCCTTTGCTCCAGATTGAATGGATTCGATAACCATTGCTTGTTGTCCCATTGCAGAACACATAATTACTACTGCGTTTGGATCAGCTGCTTTAATTTTCTTAAGTGCTTGAATACCATCTAGTTCAGGCATTGTGATATCCATCAATACTAAATCTGGTTTTGTTTCGTTATATTTATCGATTGCTTTAAGACCGTTTTCAGCCTCTCCTACTACGTTGTATCCATTTTTTGTTAAGATGTCCTTAATCATCATTCTCATAAATGCTGCATCATCAACAACAAGAATATTTTTTGACATATTATAATCTCCTATCTACTTTAATATTTCTGTAACTCTAATACCAAAACTTTCTTCTATTACCACAACCTCGCCCTTAGCAACGCGTTTCCCATTTACTAAAACGTCGATCGGTTCCCCTGCAAGTTTGTTGAGTTCAATAATAGTTCCTGGTGCAAAATCCAAAATTTCTTTAATGGATTTGTTTGTACGTCCAAGTTCAACCGTTACTTCAAGTGGAACATCCATAATTAAATCGATGTTTTCTTGTTGTCCCATTGGGTTGAGGCCGGCATTAAATGGCTGGAATTGTGCTGGTGCAACATTAACTTCCTGGCCTGTGAACTGCGGCTGCTGTGGCTGCATATTCATCATAGGATTGCCCATCATTGGGTTACCCATCATTTGTTGATTCATCATCGGCTGTTGGTACATTGCCTGCTGGTTCATCATCTGTTGATTCATCATTGGCTGATTCATCATAGATTGATCCATCATTGGCTGTCGCCCCATCATTTGTTGATTCATCATTGGCTGTTGGTTCATCATGGACTGATCCACTGCATTCATTTCTGGTGCTTGTGGTGCAGGCTGTTCCTGTACTGGTTCAGCTGCTGTATGAGAATCCATCGCATTGTGAGTGAATTTACGATATAAATCTTGAGCAAAATCTGTCGAATAGATTTGCATAATTTCACTATCCACAAGGTTTTCTATTTCCATTTTGAATGCAACCTTTACAAAAGGTTCTTCAAACATTGGGAACATTGTATCTAAATCGTCATCAATTGTGACTTTCTGTGCTGTTGGTGGACTGATGTCTACCGTTCTTTCAATCATGCTGGAAAGAGATGTGGATGCACTGCCCATCATCTGGTTCATTGCTTCAGAAATTGCACTTAAGTGAAGTTCTGTAAGCTCACCTTCAACGTTTGTACCATCTCC
Source organism: bacterium (assembly GCA_030539495.1). Taxonomy (GTDB): domain Bacteria; phylum Bacillota; class Clostridia; order Lachnospirales; family Lachnospiraceae; genus KM106-2. The sequence continues at coordinate 11,403 of JAUNRX010000009.1, forward strand.
GCCCATCATAAGGTCGGCAATGATCATTACATCTCTTTCTCTTAGAATTAAGATGTTATTACCATCAAGTCCCTCAATATAAGAGATTTGAATGTATACACATGGCTTATCAAATTGATCTTTGATTCCCCTCCATGTCGCTTGCTCCACTGTTGGAGTCGTAATAAGTACTTTACGGTTTACTAACTGTGACAACGTAGTAGCCGAAGTCCCTAAACTTATATTCGATATTTCGCCGATTGCATCTTTTTCTTCTGTTGTTAACGAATCAAGAAACTCTTGATCATCTGATGCAGTGTTTTCCCCTGCTTCTGCAGCATCCACCGCTTCTGCATCTACATCATCAGAAGATATGCTATTTAACAGCGCATTAATCTCTTCTTGAGATAACATACCATCCATTTTGCTATTCCTCCTCGATAATTGATGTTACCCTAACGGCGTAGCTGTCATTAGACGAGCCTGGCAACGCAGTAAATTTTTTCATATTGCCAACATACACATCTAGTTCATCATCAATCTTTGAATTCAATCGAATGATATCTCCCTTTTGTATGTTTACAAAGTCTGTTACTGAAATTGTACTCTTCCCTAAAATAGCCCGTATAGGTATTCTTGCTTTTGAAATGGCCGTTTCAATCACATCATGATATGCTGTCTTATCTTGAACACGAACATTAGAATACCAGAATTTTGTATTCAGCTTATCAATAATATCTTCCACACAAGAGTATGGAATACAAACATTCATAAGGCCTTCTACATTTCCGATTTTAATATTCATCGTAATAATCGAAGTCATTTCATTTGGAGATATGATCTGCGCGAATTGAGAATTCGTCTCGATTCGTTCTAGTCTTGGTTCTAGTGGTAAAACACTTTGCCATGGCTCTTTCAATAGATTTGTACAAACATTCATTATTCGTTCGAGAATACTAAGTTCGATTTCAGAGAAATCTCTAGTCTTCTCAAGCGGTTGCCCATTTCCGCCTAACATTCTGTCGACAATTGTATACCCGATATTTTCAGCCAATTCTATAATGATATTACCTTCTAAAGGCGCAAAGTTAACAATCCCCAAGATTACAGGATTGGAAAGCGCATTCGAGAATTCAGAATACGTAACCGCTTCCGAGTTCATAACCTCGATGGAAACGTTCTTTCTCAAATAAGCCGGTAAATTCGTAGACAATAGTCTGGCATAATGATCGAAAATAATAACTAAGGTACGCAAATGCTCTTTCGAGAATTTGGAAGGTCTTCTAAAATCATAATTCTTAACTTGCTTGTCTTCCGTGGTTTTCATTTCATCTGCGTCAATCTCACCACTACTGAGTGCCGCAAGCAGATTATCAATCTCGCTTTGGGATAAGACATCTCCCATTCATGTCACCCCCTAGGTGCCTTAATTTGCTTTTTCCCTAAATTTCGCGTTATATCCCTATAATACCACAAGATTCCTATAAAATAAAGTGATAATCTATTGATAACGTAAATTTGAGAATGTTACATCTACAAAACAATCCGCTTTGGAGAATAAGTGACTTACACCCTCCATAACCTTCTGTTTGATCTCATCTTGTTTGGCTGCAACTTGGTCAATTGAGTACTCGCCAAATACTCCTGTAATTACATCATTGATGTTTGTTTCATAGGATGCAATGTTTGTATTTACATCTCCAAAAGACTGTGCTTTGTTATTTAATGTAAAGGCAATGGAATCGATTGCTACATAATGCATCTTTCCATCAGTTCCTGACTTAAGCATACCATTTAAGCTTCCTGTCATTGTGTAAACAGTCTTGTCTGCAATGGTTAACTCACCAGTTCCTGCTTCTTGTAAGTTACCAAGATCTAAATCAACTGCATTGGATACTTTTGTTACCAATGTGTTTACTTTATTTAAGGAAGGTACCATTGCAAATAAGATAATTGATGTTAACACTACGTTCAATCCTAATAAAGCCATAATAATAATCGAAGTAATATTCTTTTTCATGTACTTTCTCCTATCCTTCGTTGCTCAACTCATTATAAATTTTGAATTCAACACGTCTGTTTTTCGCTCTTCCCTCTGGGGTAGAGTTATCAGTTGCAGGTTCGTATTCGCCACGTCCAGAAGGTTCAATATTCTTGCCCTTAAGGTTGCACTCATCCATTACATACTCTGCTACTGCATTTGCACGTGCTGTTGACAACTGGAAGTTGTTCTCATATGTTGAGGTATCAGACATAGGCACATTATCCGTATGTCCTTGAATCTTAATTAATTGTTTATCGTATAATTTAAGAATCTGTCCTACTTTATTTAACACACTGTAAGAGTCTTTCTTAATCTCTGCCTTACCTGAATCAAATAATACAGCTCCATACATAGAGATCTTTACATATTGATAGTTATCATCAATCCCTACGGATACATATTGATCAATCTTATTCTTATCGATTAAACCACTAATCTTTTCATACATTTCTTCTGTTTCTTTTTTCTGCTCTTCCATCAATATGTCTTTCGCACTGTCAACAGAGGAAGCTTCTGACTTATCATTGGATTCATCTGAATTACCCTCATCATTTAATTCATCACCAATGTTTTCAAGCTGGCTTACGCCGTTGGATATAAGCTCTCCATCATTAATGCCAACAGATCCGCTATCGAAAATGCTGAAATTACTGGTCATAGAGTTTACTACCTGTTCCCATTTTTCAGCATCGACAGTTGACATGGAGAATAGCAAAACGAAGAAACAGAGCAATAAGTTCATTAAGTCACTAAACGTGGCCATCCACGCCGGCGTGCCCTTTGGAATGTCTGGTTCCTTTTTTCTTGCCATTCTACTCACCATCCTCCGTTGTTAGTAAATCGCGTTGACTAGGAATTAAGAAGGATTTTAATTTTTCTTCAATAACACGTGGATTTTCCCCTGCTTGAATAGATAATAAACCTTCCACCATAACTTCCTTAAGCATGATTTCTAATTCAGAGTTTACTTTTAATTTTGTTGCAACAGGAGTTGCAATCCAGTTGGCCATAAGAGAACCATAGAACGTTGTAATTAAGGCTGTTGCCATGGCTGGCCCAATAGCGTTTGGATCATCTAGTTTCTTTAACATGTTTACAAGACCGATTAAGGTACCGATCATCCCCCATGCAGGTCCCATCGCTGCGAAGTTATCCCAGAAGGCAATCTTCTTTTTATGTCTCGCTTCGATACAGGATAATTCTGTCTCTAAAATGTTACGTACTAATTCCGGATCCGTACCATCTACAATTAATAAAAGACCTTTCTTTAAAAATGGATCTTCTAAAGAGCCTGATGCTTCTTCAAGTGCAAGAAGGCCTTCCTTTCTTGCCGTATTTGCTAATCCGATAATCTCTTTGATTGTCTCAGGAGTATCAATTGCCGGTGTTTTCATAATAAGCTTGATGCTCATTAAACTTTGAAGAAAGTCAGGAATTGACTCACTCATAGTTAATAACGCCGTAAATGTACCACCAAACGTAATAACGATGGACATTGGATCAATAAAGTTTCCCAATGCAGCAACCCCTTGGTCACCAGAAGCGATACCAAGAATAACTAATGCAAAACCTACAACAATCCCTAATATAGAAGCTAAATCCACATTTTTCACCTACCCTGTGTTTTATCGTTCCTGTGCATTACACAGTTTTTATGTTAACTACTAATCTGCTTTGTCTATGCTGCCCCCCTCAAGCCCTTAACTCAAGGGGAATTTAAGCAGCGATAAAATTAGTTAGTTACTAACGTTTTAAGTTAATTAATTCTTCCAGCAATGAATCTGAAGTCGTAATGATTCTTGAGTTTGCCTGGAACCCTCTTTGTGTTGTAATCATATCTGTAAATTCTGCAGAAAGATCAACGTTAGACATTTCAAGAGCACCACTTGTCAAGCTTCCGCCTCCAGTTGTTGCATCTTTACCAATCCCATCAAATGTACCGGAATTTAATGTTTCAGCAAATAAGTTATCCCCTACTGCTTCAAGACCTGCCGCATTAGAGAATGAAGTTACTGCAACTTGTCCAAGTAACACAGTACTTCCGTTATCGTAAGAACCGTAGATCTTACCAGAACCATCGATGGAAAGTCCAGTCATTTCACCGCTTGTCTTACCGGCATTTCTACCAGCAGAATCTCCGGCAGATGCAGAAATTGCTGAAGTACCACCATTTGCGAACATTGTCATCTTAGTGAAATCAATTCCCATCGTATCAAAGTTATTTGCTGTAGAAGTAATGCTTAAGTTAACTTCACTGGTTGCACCATCAGCACTCTCAAACTTACCTGTAGAAGAATTAAATACTAAGCTGATTGGCTTTGATTCAACTACGATCTTGCCAGTGGTATCATCCATTGTTCCTTTAATATCTGTTTGAGAACCAAAGTTCATGCTTACTGTAGATGGTCCTGTTTGTTCTCCCGCATCATTGTAAACAGCAAAGATGGATCTTCCGTTTACATCAAGGATATCCGTTACGGATACACTGTATTGGTTTGTGTTTTCTGCATTTTGAACGAAGTTTAATTTTGCTGTGTATTTATTACCCATTTTGTCATAGAAAGAATATTGTGTCACTCTTCCTGTACTTGCAATTGTCTTATCGTTCATATCAATGTTTCCAGTAAGCGTAGCTGCTGTTGTAGATTCTGGTGGAGCCGTTACCTTGTCAGGAGACATGATTTGAAGTTTAGAAACAGAATCTACTGCAATTTGAGTAGGATCTGTTTGGTCTGGCTGCCATCCCATTACATAATTACCAGAATAGTTTACTAAGTAACCGGAGGAATCTACTGTAAATGCACCTGCTTTTGTAAAGTAGTTTGTACCACCGTTATTTACGATAAAAAAGTTATCGCCGTTGATTACTAAGTCTAGAGCATCATCTGTAGTCTGAGTACCACCTGCTGTGGACATGGATTTTGTAATATTACTAATCGAAACACCAAGACCAATCTGCTTTGCATTTGTACCAGCTTTTCCTGTAATTGCATTTGCACCAGATGCTGCTTGTGTTGTTTGATATAATGTATCAGCAAATCTTACTGAACTAGCTTTATAACCTACTGTATTTACGTTTGCGATGTTGTTACCGATAACATCCATCTTTGTCTGGTGTGCTTTTAACCCTGAAACACCAGAGTATAATGATCTCATCATAATTTTTGTCCCTAACCTTTCCAATTTACATGTTAACCTTCTCAATCAATCGAAGGTCTGCGGCTTCCTTTGTAAGGTCCAGCCGATTATTACATTATGACCGCGCCATCTATGTTGGTAAATACCTGATCAGACTCATCGTTTACCGCCGTAATCACTGTATTATTCTTACAGCTTACGATAAATGCCAGGCCATCTACTATAACCAAGGACTCATTGATCCCTTTCGATTTTGCCTTGTTAGTTCCCTCTTCTAACTTAAGTAGCTGTTCCTTGGTCAGATCAATATTTCTACTTGCAAGCCTTTCATTTGCATGCTTTGAGAATTTAAGACCGGAACTCTCTGTCAAACTCTTTGTATTTTCCAGAATACTTTTAAATGAGGCCCTGTCTAACTGGTCGTTTTGCTTCTCTAGTTGATTACTGTTCTTCCTTAATTGCTCTCTCATCAATTCAATGGAGTTAAAATTATTCGAAGAAATATTCATACTATCTGCCTTCCTTTGCTTAAGCAATCTGCACATCCATGTAATGAAAACTTTTACTCCCTAAAGGGATACTTTTTTAAGCTTCGTCATTCGAAGTTTCCTCTTTTGAAGTTTCTTCTCCTGGTTTTGCCTCGCCCTTGATTGTTAATGAAACCTTATTGTTTACCACGGTATTTAACGCATCATTAAAGCTGAAGATGACATCGTATTCGCCCTCTTTTAAGTCATTAAATGCCTCTGCCTTAATTGTTAATTTATCACCATTTAATGATAAGTACTTGGTGTCAATCGCTTGATTATTTACAATAACCGCCAGTGCAGTCGCCACACTTGTCTTACCTAAGTCGATGCTGACTGTGATATCGGAAGGTTCCTCATGATTATAAGTTACTTCTGATTTTTCAACATCTGGAGTGCCAAGTGATAAAATAAAATTATCATCATAAACTTCTAAAATGTTGTCTAAGGAATATTTATTTCCATTTACAACTACATAGGCATTTCCACCCGTCATCGTTACATAATCAACCGTACCAGTCACATAAGATGTTGCTCCTGTTGAATCTGTAGTAGATAAGGCCACTGTCTTACCGACTAATGCATACGCCTGTGTTTGTGAATACGTACTATTTAAGTTTTGTAACTCCTCTAATTGTGAGAAGGTTGCAAGCTGTGAAATATACTCTGTATCACTGGATGGATTTAGTGGATCCTGGTATTTCATCTGCGTTACAAGCAATTGTAAAAACGCATCTTTACCAAGGCTATTGCCTCCTGCAGCTATAGTTGTGCCGTTTGCTGTATTCGATGCTTCTGTCTTATTTATAGAACCATTTACAACATTATCAATAACACTACCCATTTTGTTTCTCCTTTTTATAACGCTAAGCAGTATACTCTACTGTACCAGTCAGACTGTTGACTACATTTGGCTGTTCTCCTTCTGTTTCCACAAAAGCTTCCTCCATGTAATCCTCTACTCTTAACTTTTTCTTAGCCCCTTGGTTTGCCTGCTCATCTTGATTTCCCTCATGCTCTGCATATTCATTAGAATAATTGCCAATGGCAACCTCTACCTTTTGAACTTTAAGCCCTTGTTCTTCAAAACTCTGCTTTAATTGTTGAAGTGATGACTCTAATGCCTCTTTCGCAATCTGGTTTTCAACATTCATGCGTGCAGTTAATACGCCATCTTTTTCAGCTACAACGATCTGTACCTTGCCTAACGACTCTGGATTAAGAACAAGCTCTACGCTTGTATTGGCAGGATTGATTGTTAACTTGATCTGTTCCACCAGATTAGTAACGATCTGTTTAAATTCCGGAACTGCCATATCCGCAGTGTTAAGACTATTCAGATCTACTTTATTTGCAAAATAGTCTACAAAGTTTGTGGACTGGAATTCCCCATCTCCTCTGCCTTCTCTCTTGCCATCAGAAAATGTACTTCCATTCTCTGTCTTGTTATCCTTATGAATCTCCACCTGAATGTCAGATTGTTTCGAATCTGTACTTGCTTTAGCGCTATCCTTAGTAGTTTCACTATCAGATATAAGCTCCTCAAATGTGCTATTCGCTTCATCCACCTCTGGTAATTTAATAATTTCTGTTTCAAGACTGGAGAGAATTTCTTCTAATATGGAAGAACTCTTCATCAACGAATCTGCCAACTGTTCATTAATCAATGCATCCGATACACTATCTGCACCATAGCTTTCTAAAACAAACTGCTGTAGTACTGCTGGATCAAATAACTGGCTTGCACAAATTCCCATCTTCGCTAATAAATCTTCAATTTCTTGATCTGTAAGTCCTAATTCTTCTTTTAACTTAGAAGTAAGCTCGGAAGTATACGTAGCTAATACGCTTCCTTCATCTGCCTTCCCCCCATTATTAAGAGAATCAATCACTTCTTTTAATGACTTTCCCTGCTGTCTTGAAGCAGTACTCTTTGCATTACTAGAATTAACACTAGACGATGTTGTCTTAAAAGAAGAAGAAATGTCATTTGACAAAAATCCCTTTGCTGAACTTCCACTATAGCTATAACTAGATGTCAATGACTGTCCTGTCTTATTCATCACCGATGAAAAGGACGTGCCACTACTTGACTTTGATGCTTCTTTTCCCTTATTAGACGCAGTATTCTCCGCTAAAAGCTTAGAAATCGAACCAAGTTCTACATTACTTGCCTTCATTGTTTCACCTCCCTACTGTTCAAGATATCTATGTCTAATCTGACGCTCCTATTTAGAAGCGTCAAATAATGACATCTTTTTAGTAATCTTAGCACAGTAGTCCGGATCCATTTCATTCATGATCAGTGCTGCCTTTGCTGTTGACATATTTCTAAGAATTTCTGACACTAAGTCAAGATCGGCTGTCATAACCTCGAGTGAGCTTGCTGCAGCTTTTGGCTCCATCTTTGCATAACGCTCTGCTTGCGTCTTCACTAACTCGCTTGCTTGTGCCTTTTCAACTACCTGACGATAGATTTCAGCCGCATTATCTGGACTGATTCCTTCATAATACTTTTGATATTCTGTAATATCAGGAGCTTTGTCATTAAACACTACATTGGTATCAAAATCGAGTACCCTTTGATTAAATTCCTCTTGCTCGTTTTCAAATACTTTTAGACGTTCAATTTCCGCCTGCAAATCACTTAAAGATGAGCTATCTTTTGCGTTTGTTTCTTCTAATGTTTTTACTTTTGCTTCTAATTGTTGAATATAAGCAACTGCATCGGATATGTTATCGAATTTATATCCATTTTCTTTTGCTAAATCTTCATCTGACCTGTCAGGAAGAATTTGATTCACGACAGGTACGTTTTTAAGATAAGGGTATAAAACATTACTACCTACACCGCCAATATCAAGTTTAATGAAACCAGCTAATAACGCCATCAAAATTAAGAAGATTATAATTCCAATGATTACGGATAGCACTTTGCTCCCTTTACCTTCGTCTTCCATGCTATCATCAAACTCGAATTGTTCGTCTACATTCTTTGCCATCGTTACACTCCCTTACCACTTTTGTTATATTTAAAGCTCACGAGTTCATCATTTTCCTTGTTTTCCACTTCTACAAGTTCCTGTTTAAACAACTCAAATGCGTTTTCCTTTAACTTCTCCTGAGTCTTTCTCTCTATCATCGCTTCCTGCATCTTTGCTTTGGCTAGATTTACTCTTCGTTCCGCATTTGTTACGGCTCTTTTTTGATCCTCGATCTTATACTCTAATGCTTTGATTGCATGACCTGACTGTATGATATCGACAATGATCAAACGATCAGACACCTGATTTTTAAGCTTACTCTCATACTCCGCCTTCTGTTCAAAGATTGCGTTAAGCTTATGGATTTCCTCATCGAGATGAGCCTTTACAACGGCATAATCGTTTTTTGCCTGATCTTCCATCTTAAGCTTTAATTCCAGTATATTTTGCATACTATAAAAGAACTTTGCCATAGAATACCTCTACACCCTTCTTTATTACGAGATTGCATCCCTTAACATCGCAACTTCATCCTCAAAGTTAAACTTCGTATCCACGTCCTGACAAAGAAAATCATTAATCGCATCAATTTTCGCAATTGATTCATCAATATTCTTATTAGAACCTGGCTTATAAGCACCGATATTGATAATGTCTTCTGCATCACGATAGGTTGCAAGAAGATTTTTTAGCTGTCCCGCCTCTTTCTTGTGATCCTTTGTCGCAATTGCTGACATAACACGAGAAATACTCTGTAAGACATCAATGGCAGGATAATGATTTTTCGTAGCAAGCTTTCTCGATAACATGATATGGCCATCTAAGATACCTCTGGCCGTATCTGTAATTGGCTCATTAAAATCATCACCATCTACTAAAACGGTATATAATCCTGTAATCGATCCCTTGTCCGAATTCCCTGCACGCTCTAACAGTCTAGGCATTTCCGAATACACACTAGGTGGATATCCTCTGGAAATTGGCGGTTCGCCGGTAGCCAGACCTATCTCACGCTGCGCCATAGAAAAACGAGTAAGGGAATCCATCATCAATAGAACGTCTTTTCCCTGATCCCTAAAATATTCCGCAATACTAGTTGCAGTCTTTGCTGCTTTATTACGTATTAATGCCGGCTTATCGCTGGTCGCAACGACAACCACGCTTCGTTTCATACCTTCTTCTCCAAGGTCTCGTTCGATAAACTCTCGAACCTCTCTACCACGTTCACCAATTAAGGCAATTACGTTAATATCTGCTTTTGTATTTCTGGCAAACATACCCATCAAGGTACTCTTACCAACACCAGAACCTGCAAAGATCCCGATACGCTGTCCCTTACCTACTGTAATTAATCCATCTACAGCCTTTACGCCAAGCGGAAGTACTTCATCAATCAGCTTCCTGCTTAATGGATCCGGCGGTTCCGCCTCTACAGAATATGTAGTGTCCGATCGTATAATTTCATTATTTAATGGGTTCCCTAGACCGTCTAAAGTCTTACCAAGCAAGTCATCGCCTACAAAAACTTTTAATGGTTCATTTGTTGTTTCTACTGTACTTCCTACACCAATTCCTTCTACATTGTCATAAGGCATAAGTAAGATACGGTTATCACGAAATCCTACTACTTCAGCCATGATCGAATGCGTCTTGTCTTGAGAGACAATCAAGCACAAATCTCTTAAATTAGCGTTTGGGCCAATTGATTCTATAGTAAGTCCAACAACTTTTACAACTTTACCAAGCTGTTTGACATATGATTTTTCACACAAATCTAAATATTTGTCGATGTCCACATTAATCAAGAAATGTCCTCCCCTATGACATAATATCGAGTTTCCACTCGAATTAGTGCGACCAGATCTGGCCACATTTATCTTTTTAAATTGTTCAACAATCCAAAAAACATGAAAAATCGACATACATAAGGGGCATATTATAAAAAATATAACCCTTCGATGTATATCGACATATTAACTACTAACTATAAGACTGATCTCAATCATTTGCAAATATGCCACTATATGCTAGCCAACATTTTTAAGTCAGTGATTAGATTTTTCAATTGTACATCCAAACTACAATCAATAAATGTTCCATCTGTTTCAATTACACATTGATTTTTCACAAATTCGCGGTCTTCGATAAACTGAATTTCATATTCTTCCGGAAGCCCCTCATAAATTTCAGTTTTCTTGGATAGTACCAATTCATAATCCTCTTTCGACACTTTCACTACGAACACCTTACACTTTTCAACCTTAGCAATTGCCTGATGAATTAAATGGACAATCACGTCCTTATGTTCTTCCACAATAACACCGGTAAGATGTTCTAACAACTTGGATACAACACCTGCAAACTGAGGTTCTAACGATAACGCTTGCTGTTCAAACGCTCTGTTATTCTCTTCGATTTGTATTCGTAGCTGCTCTTCCATTGCCTTAATCTCATTTTGTCCAAGCTCAACGCCTTCCATATATCCAAGACGTTTTCCCTCTTCACTTGCAAGCTCTTTGATTCGCATAGCTTCCGCTTCCGCATCACGAAGGATGCTGGCAGCGGTCTCTTTTGCTTCTTCTATAAGATTGTTTGCTTTATTCATAAGCAATTCCTCTTCCTCTGCAACTAACTTCTGCATATTAAGGACATCGGAATTGCTATTATCCTCGACATCTATTGCTTCATCAACGGTAACTCTAATGACATTTCCTGAAAGTAAATTAAAACTAGTATCGGAATCTATAATCTTTTTATGATCGTCTACTTGAATATAACGAGACTTAATTAGATTAGACAACGATCTCGTCACCTCCACCTCTGGATATAATGATTTCCGCTGAGTCTTCTAACTTACGTATGATATTAACAATTTTCTGTTGTGCTTCTTCCACATCTTTTAATCGAACAGGACCCATGAAGTCCATATCTTCCTTGATCATTGTAGCAAGACGTTTCGATAAGTTATTGAAGATAACGCTTTGAACTTCTTCATTTGCACCCTTAAGAGCAACTGCAAGTTCGTTATTATCCACTTCTCGAAGAACACGTTGAATTGACTTATCATCAAGCGAAAGAATATCTTCGAACACAAACATTTTGCGGCGAATTTCGTCTGCAAGTTCTGGCTCTTCGATTTCCAATGTTTCCATAATGTGTTTTTCTGTACTACGGTCAACTGTATTTAAGATATCTACGATAGAATCTACACCGCCAACAATTGTGTAATCCTGATTTACTAAAGAAGCTAACTTGCGTTCTAACACCTTTTCAACTTCTTTGATTACATCAGGGCTTGTTCGATCCATCTGTGCAATACGTTTTGCAACATCGGCCTGCTTATCCGGAGATAAGGAACCGATAATCGCACTCGCTTGTGCACTTGGCAAATAAGAAAGGATTAAAGCGATTGTCTGAGGATGTTCATCCTGGATAAAGTTAAGTAATTGTGATGCATCAGTCTTACGAATAAACTCAAATGGTCTAACCTGTAAGGATGCAGTTAACTTGCCAATGACATCTCTTGCCTTTTCTTGTCCAAGTGCTTTTTCAAGTAATTCTTTTGCATAGCCAATACCGCCTTCGGCAATGTATTGTTGTGCAAGACATACTTCATAGAATTCATTTAACACGTCTTCCTTCATCTGTGGAGAAACACTTCGTGTATTAGCGATTTCTAGAGTAAGTTGTTCTATTTCATCTTCTTTTAAATGCTTAAATACTTCTGCTGATTTTTCAGGCCCAAGTGTAATTAAAAGAATTGCAGCTTTTTGCACACCTGCCATGTCCGTGTTCATATTCATATTAATTACCCCCAATCATCATTCAACCAGTTTCTAAGTAACTGAGCCACTGCTTCCGGATTTTCATCCACGAATTTCTCAATCATCTTACGAGTTTCTGATTTTTCACCATACTCGATATCTTCTAGATCTTGATTTTCTTTCGTTGTAGCAAGTAAGTCTTCTACTGATAATTCTGGTTCTTGTTCTACCACTTCTACTGGTTTTGCAACCTTGAATACTACAAATCCAAGTAATCCTACGATAAGAACAATCAATCCAATCATGATGATTGTGTCAAAATTAGTTTCTTCTTCTTGTTTATCTTGGAAAATCGGCTGTTCCCATGCTGTTACAGAAAGGTTACTAGTTGAAATCCCTGTAGCCATCTGCACTTGAGTGTAAACATCCGCTGGAACTTCTAATTGAGTCTTTTTGTCATTCTGTTCAACAAATTCATCCCAAGTAGCACCATTTAACTGATCATTACGTTCCATCTTTTCTTGATCATAAACCTTATACGTAGTAAGAACTAACGCCATACTGGATTGATCCGGAAGGACTGCTCCAACCTCGTATTCTGTAGAGGTATCTTTCTTATTAGGCAGATAATTATTTGTTTCAGATTTACTAGAGTTTTCACTAGCTTCTGACTCTTCTACATCATATTGTGTATCGTCATCGTTGGAATCAGTTCCAGGTGTACCACCTGAAGTAGCTGCTGATCCAACTGTTTCTGTTTTTGAATTACTAGACAACATCCCTTGATCTTGTCCTTCCGCCGCTGAATACTCTGTATAAAGTTCACTTACCTTATCCATATTGTATTTAATATTTGCGGAACCGATTTCAACATCTTTGTAATCGCCATATTTCAATAACATTTGTGTTACATTGCTAACGATTGTATTTGTATATTTTTCTTTATACTCAAGTGTAGAACTGATCTGTCCACCAAGCGTATCTCCCTCAGATCCATTGAAAATAACTTTGCTGTTATTATCAATAATTGTAATCTGGTTAGTATCAGTTCCCACGATATTTGCAAGGAATGAAGCAAGGCTTGCTGCATTATCACTAGACATGGACGCATTCTTATTGAATTCAAGCATTACACTTACAGTTGCCTTATTTGCTTCTGATAGTATTGTATAATCATCTACTGGCTGATTAATGAATACGGTTGCATCTGCAATTCCATCCATTTTTAAGATCTTCGATCTAACTTCCGTTTGAAGTGCAAGAGTCTTTTTTGTATTTTTCTCACTTTCACTTGTACTCATATCATTTTTAAAGGCTTGTTCGTATGTCATGCCTTCACTGGTCAAATCACTGCTTCCAACTGCAATTACTGCATCTTCATAGTTCTCTGTAAGAACATTGATTGTCTTATTGTCCGATGCCAGATTGCAATCAATCCCTTGGCCTTTTAACAGTTCCATTACTGAACTCGCTGTTTTTGTATCTTCACAAGTAAGCAACGTCTCATAAGTCTTTCTTGTCAAAACCAAAGCTAGTATAATAATTGAAATCACTATGACACCAAGAACGCTTAAAACAATCCCCTTTTGTTTTTTCGTATATTTGTCCCAAAATTCTTTGACTTTAGCAAATATCCCTTTTATTTTTTCTTGCATTATTTCGCTCCTTAAAACGCACTAGAATTGTAAGTTCATAATTTCTTTATAGGCTTCTAGCACTGTTTTTCTTAGTGCAACTGTATAACTAAGTGAAATATTAGCTTTTTGTTGAGCTATCTGTAAATCATGTGTACTATCAGATAGACCAAGCGCAAAGTTTATTTCCTCTTCTTCTGCTTGATTGGATAAATCATTTGTTTCATTGATTTGATCCATGGCCGCATTAAAAATACTCTCAAACGCACTTGTACGATCAGTGGCTTTCGAGTCGTTACCAGTTGAACTAACAGAAGTGTTTGTGCCGTATGCACTTAGATCAAGTACACTTTGCAAACTCGATACGTTCATCCCTAGTCCTCCAGTCAAACTTCTTGTAAGTCCCTTTATAAGTCATTTAAACTATCTTTATTACTTTCCTACTTCAAGTCCTTTTAAAGCCATAGACTTCGTGGCATTAAAAGCTGTAACATTTGCTTCATATGAACGAGAAGCATCAATCATATTGGTCATTTCTGTCACTGTATCTACATTTGGATATGTAACATATCCCTCTTCATCCGCATCCGGATTCGATGGGTCATACACCTTTTTCATTTCTGTCGAAGTATCATTCGCAATCATGCTAACCTTTACTCCCGACCCTACATTGTTACTTAAGGCATTGTTTAACGCCGTAGAAAATCCCGCTGATGTTTTTTCTTGAAATACTACTGTCTTACGAACATACGGTGTCCCATCGCTTGTTCTTGTAGAATTCACATTTGCAATATTTTGCGAAATCACATCTGTCCTTAACCTTTGTGCCGTCATCCCAGTGGCACTAATATTTAATGAAGAAAAAACCGACATAAATCCTCACCTTTCTATCTCACGCTATTTAATACTGTTGTAATTCTTTGAAACTCTTGTGTTATTGAATCAAGAACCGCATTGTATTTAATCTGATTCTCTGCGTAGTTTGCTTCCTCTACATCAATATCCACATTATTACCGTCCGTACGGTAGCTGTAATGTGATTGGTCCGTATACACAGATGGTGTTATAGAATCCAAGTTCATGTTATTCACAGCCTGATCAAGCACCGTGTTCGATTTAAGCGCAGTTGACAACTCACTTTCAAAGCTCACATCTTGCCTTTTATAGTTTGGCGTACTAACATTAGCAATGTTGTTTGCCAACAGACTATTTCGCGTCCAACAAGCATCTGCCGCTTTGTCTAAAACATTTACATAATTAAATGCACTTGAATTAATCATAAATTACACACCCTTTCTTCTACAATTTTATAATATTTTACGCAAATATACAAGTAATTTTTGATAATAACTGTAAATTCTACATATTCCAACACCATATTCAGCACTTCTTTGTCAATTTTCAGTTATATGTATGCTTATTCGACGTAAAATGCTATTAATCATCATTTTTCTTTACTTATTTTTACCATTAATACGAAGAAAAGCCTATAGGATAAAGGTCCTATAGGCTTTTCTTCGTATTAATACAATAACATATTAATTTTTAAGCTTCTTTAACTCATCAAATACAACATCATTCAGCACTTTAATATAAGTACCTTTCATACCTGACGATCTAGATTCAATCACTCCTGCACTTTCAAACTTACGAAGTGCATTTACAATGACAGATCTTGTAATCCCTACACGATCTGCTATTTTGCTAGCAACCAGAATTCCCTCATTACCTTCTAACTCATCAAAGATATGAGTAATGGCTTCTAATTCTGAAAATGATAAAGTGCTAATTGCCGATTTTACAATCTGAATCTTACGATTCTCTTCCGCATTCTCTTCATTTACCGATCTCATCATCTCAAGTCCAACTACAGTAGTGCCGTATTCACTCAATATAATGTCATCGATTATGTATTGCGAATCGCACTTGTATAAAAATAATGTTCCTAAACGTTCTCCTGCAATGTCAATAGGCGTAATTATAGCCTGGTACTTGTTTACATCTTGTGATTCAAAACCTAATGTCATAAGATTGACATTTTCTTTAGTTGATAACACGTTTAAAAGACGTTCATTCAGCATACTGTCTATATAACCGCCAACGTTGTCCTTAATCAGTTCATGAATTTCGTCGATGTCATCCCTATTTTTGACACCTAACACTTTACCTTTTTTGCTTATAACAAGAATATTAGACTCTAGTATGTCACTTAATATTTCACATATATCATTAAATACAACTTTATGCGAATTATTGTTATGTAGCAACTTATTAATTTTTCTTGTTTTGTCTAGTAATTGTACACTCATTACAATCCTCCCGCACTGCAAGATCACCTTGCCAAGAAATTTTTGATACAGTATATCAAATTTAGCAAACATTGTATTACTATTTCAATACTATCACATTTTTTCAGCAAAAACAATACTATTTCCTTTATTTTGACAAAGTATAAAGGATTTACTAATTATTTTTTTAATTAAATGGAATTTTTGTACAATAACAACGTGCCTAATCTGGCAGCATTAGCGACATACTCTTTTCAGCTGAGTGCGCATCGTGCACCTTTTTTCAAGGTAATGCTAGTATCACTTTAGCTCTTTGTAGGCGTAAAAAAAGCTGAGCGATAATTTTACTTCCATTATCACTCAGCTTCCTATATAATTAATCTTCTTTATCTTCTTTTGGTTTTTGTTCTACATAACCACATTGTTGATCCATACAAACTAGCTTATTACCTTTTTCAAGTAATACACCGTTACATTCTGGACAACGTTTTTCGGATGGTTTTTGCCAAGACATAAAGTCACATTCTGGATTATTCTCACATCCATAATACTTTCTTCCCTTTTTCGTCTTACGAAGAATAATTTCGCCATCACACTTCGGACATTTTACACCAATCTTTTCTAGATATGGCTTTGTATTTCGACAATCAGGGAAACCTGGACAAGCAAGGAACTTACCGTGTGGACCATATTTTATAACCATGTTACGTCCACATTCTTCACAAATAACTTCTGTCACTTCATCTTCAATCTTATATTCACCAAGTTCTTCTTGTGCAGCCTTAACTGCTTCATCAAGATCTGGATAGAAGTTCTTAATTACTGTCTTCCAATTTACTGTTCCATCTTCTACGCAGTCAAGTAAACTTTCTAAGTTAGCAGTGAAGTTTACATCAACAATACTCGAAAATGCTTGTTTCATAATTTGGTTAACAACTTCACCAATTTCAGTTACATAAAGATTTTTATTTTCTTTCGCCACATATCGACGAGCAATAATTGTTGTAATTGTTGGAGCATACGTACTTGGACGACCAATTCCTAGCTCTTCCAACGTCTTTACCAAGCTTGCTTCTGTAAAGTGAGCAGGTGGCTGAGTAAAATGTTGTTTGGAGTCCATATCCTTAAGTTCAAGTTTTGAGTCTTTATTTAAGGAATTGGATAATGTATTACTATCGATCTTATCATCTTCTGATGTATATACAGACATAAATCCTTCAAAGATCACTTTCGATGCTGCACATGTGAAACGATAGTTGTTTGCATCAATCTTAACAGATGTGGTTTCGTACTTTGCTGCTTTCATCTGGCTAGCAACAAAACGTTTCCATATTAATTGATATAAGCGGAACAAGTCACGAGACAAAGACTCTTTTAAGATAACCGGAGAATATTCCACATAAGATGGTCGAATTGCTTCATGGGCATCCTGTATTCTCTTTTTCGAATCTTTCTTTTCTTCCTTATCATCTACAAACTGTTCACCATATGAATTAATAATATATTCTCTCGCGCTTTCTTTCGCTTCGTCAGAAATACGAGTAGAATCTGTACGTAAGTAAGTAATCAAACCAACGCTGCCCTTGCCTTTAATGTCAACACCTTCATAAAGCTGTTGTGCAAGACGCATTGTTTTTTGTGTAGAAAAATTAAGTGCTTTCGCTGCTTCCTGTTGAAGTGTACTTGTTGTAAATGGTACTGGCGCTTTCTTTGTACGTTCACTTTTCTTCACTTCTGAAACTTTGTACTCAGCATTTTCCAGATTCGCTAAAATCTGATCTAATTCTTCTTTGGATCGAATGGTAATCTTATTGTCTTTTTCACCATAGAACTTAGCGACAATTGGTTTCTTATCGCCATTCACTTGAATACTCGCATCTAATGTCCAATATTCTTCAGGAACGAATGCATTGATCTCTTCTTCTCGGTCACAGATGATACGCAATGCAACAGACTGAACTCTACCAGCACTTAGGCCACGTTTTACTTTCGCCCATAATAACGGACTGATTTCATATCCAACAAGACGGTCAAGTACACGTCTTGCCTGTTGTGCATCTACAAGATCCATATCAATGTTTCGTGGCTCTTTGATGGATGCCTTAATTGCATTCTTTGTAATTTCGTTAAAGGTAATTCGGTATACTTTCTTATCTTCTAGCTTTAATGCCTTAGATAAATGCCAGCTAATTGCTTCCCCTTCACGATCGGGATCGGTAGCGAGATATATTTTGTCAGCTTTTTTTACTTCTTTACGAAGTTTCGCTAATAATTCACCTTTACCACGTATTGTAATATACTTTGGTTCACAATTATTTTCTATATCAATACCTAACTGACTTTTAGGTAAATCTCTTACATGCCCATTTGATGCTAATACTTCATAATTAGCGCCTAAATATTTTTTTATAGTTTTTGCTTTAGCAGGTGATTCCACTATCACCAAATACTTTGGCATATTACCACTCCCTTACTTCTAGTATCGTTCTATTATTATGAATTACATTCCCCAATCAATGATCAAAGACAAACTTCTATTAATCGTCGTTCTAAACGAGACAATAATACACTACTTTGATATTCAAATCAAGCATATTATAATTTTTTTTTATTTGTTCATAAATTCATAACATTTCAATACAATAATAAGGTGCTACAAAATATGAGTAATTATGTATTTTTATGACATTTTTTTATAAACTCCTTGTATAATAATTTCTTATAGTTTGTGAGATATATCCTTTTAATTCCATCCCAATCAGTATACTCATCAATCTTGGAATTGACAGCTTAGTCTGTTCGGCAATAACATCAATATGCTTTGGATCCAAGGAAAGAATCCCATATACAAGCTGTTCCTCTTCTGATAATGTACCCTCAAACAATGGATTGTTTGCTATCTGCTCCATCACATTTTTCTCTTGCTTCAAATCCTCCTTCTCTTCATATCTTGTTCGATAAAATTCTAAGATTTCCTGAGGCGTAGTCACCAGCTCCGCTCCCATCTTAATCAGATTATTCGTGCCACTTGATAACATATCGGTAATTCTCCCTGGAATTGCAAATACATCCCTTCCTTGTTCTAAGGCCTGATCTACCGTTATCAATGACCCACTCTTAAGTTTCGCTTCAATCACAAGCAGTCCATCACACATTCCACTGATCAAACGATTACGTCTTGGAAAATTACCGGCCCGCGGAACCGTGCCAAGCGGATACTCACTCATGATACCACCACTCTGCTCCATCTTCATATATAATTCCATATTTTCACTAGGATAGCAATAATCCACGCCAGAACCTAACACGCCCAGCGTATATCCTTTGGCACGTAGCGCTCCTTCATGACTATAGCCATCAATCCCCCGTGCCAGACCACTGACAATTTGCACCCCAGCCTCTGCCAAATGATAACCAAAATATTTTGCAACTTCCTTTCCATATTGAGAACAACTTCTTGCACCAACAATACCGATGGTTAATACATTTTCTTTTGGCAACTTGCCATTGACATAGATACCATATGGCGGATCATATAATGTACGGAGTTTTTTTGGATATCTGCTATCTTCTATCGAAATAAACTGATATCCCTTTCTTTGAATTTCTATATACTCTTTTTTAATCCGTTTAATGTCCTTACTTTCTACTATATCCCGTATATTATTTTTACTAATCCCTTCTACAAAAGACAGTTCATTTCCGGTTGCTTCAAAGATACACTCCACCGTATTGAAATAGCACAATAGTTCACTAATCTTCTTATGTCCAATTCCATGAATAGTACAAATCCAATACCACAATTCGCTATTTGTAAGTACAGGCTCCTTCTCTTCCACCTGCATCTCCTCTACTTGTTCCATTCCTTATCCCCCCAATACTTTTCATCCACACTACGATAACAAACCGCTTCTGACAAATGTTTCTTACCAATACATTCTGCATCATCCAGATCTGCTATGGTCCTGGCCACCTTCAGAATCCGATGATAGGCCCTAGCGCTTAAATTCATTTTCTCAAACATCAGTGCCAGAAACTTCTGCTCTTCCTCTTGCAAAACACAATACTTTTCAATCATCTTTGGCGTCAGCTGTGCATTAAAATAAATCTTTTCCTCTGCATATCGTTTGTACTGGATTTTCCGTGCACGCCTGACTCGTTCTCGTATTATGGCACTGCTTTCTTCTTTCACCTTCTTCTGTAACATCTTATGATCAACCTTATTTGCCTCAGTAATAATATCCACCCGGTCCAAAAATGGTTTTGATATCTTACTTAAGTATTTCTTCACCTGATGTTCCGTACAATTACAGAGATTCCGCTCCGGATAATAGCCGCAAGGACACGGATTCATCGCTCCCACCAGCATAAAGTTTGTTGGATAAGTATAACTGCCATGTGTCCTTGCAATTGTAACCGTACGGTCTTCCAACGGCTGCCGTAACAACTCCAATGTTCCTCTTCTAAACTCAGGTAACTCATCTAAAAATAGGACACCACCTGTAGCAAGACTGATTTCTCCAGGCTTTACCGTTTTCCCACCACCTACCAAAGCAGCATCAGTAATGGTATGATGCGGTGCCCGAAATGGTCTACGCCCAATTAATGACTGATCCTCATTCAATAGTCCGCTTATACTATATATTTTTGAAATCTCGATACTTTCCTCAAAACTCAATTCCGGCATAATGGTCGGAATCCGTTTTGCCAGCATTGTCTTCCCCGCACCAGGAGGACCGATTAATAAAATATTATGTAAGCCGCTAACTGCAATTTCAATAGCACGTTTTGCCACACCCTGTCCAACTACCTCACTAAAATCATATTCATCCTGTCCATTGGTCTCTTCAAAAATCGATGTCATGTCCACATAGGTAGGCTCAATCCACTTACGATTTGTCAAATAGTCTACAACCTCAGAGATATGATTTACACCAATAACATCAATTCCATCAATAGCTGCACCCTCAACTGCATTTACACTAGGCACAATACATCTGGTAATCCCATTCTTTCTTGCACTATATACAATTGGAAGGACGCCATTCACCCGCATAACGCTTCCATCCAAACTTAACTCACCAATAATCAGGGTTTTATCAAGAGAAGTATCTGATACGATACCAAGAGCTGCTAAAATAGAAATGGCAATCGGGAGGTCAAACGCAGTGCCCTCCTTACGAACATCAGCCGGAGATAGATTAACAGTAATCCGCTTAGGAACCATATGATAGCCCGCGTTTTTCATTGCAATACGAACCCGCTCCTTTGCCTCTTTTACCTCACCAGCCAAATATCCTACCATAGAAAAGATTGGAAGCCCATCAGAAACATCCGCTTCCACGCTAATTACAGCACCTTCAATTCCAAGTACTGTTCCACTATATACTTTACTAAACATAACTTCCTTTCTTAGTTCTTTCATATGCCATTTTTAGTATAGCAAATAGAAAAACAGAAAGGAACTTGCATGTAATCAATCCCTTATGAAATGTCAATTAAAAGAATATAAAAAGAAGCTTTATATAACATAAAAAGCTGCAGCCCAGGTTTTCTAAGGCTACAGCTTTCTATTAACTCTTTGTATCAAGTATCTTCTTAAGTTCATTCATAAATGTGTTCACATCTTTAAATTCACGATATACGGATGCAAAACGCACGTACGCAACCGCATCCAACTCTTTTAATTTATCCATAAGAATCTCCCCAATCTTATAGCTTGGGATTTCTTTTTCTTCCATATTAAAAATGGCAGTTTCAACTTCATCTACTAATGCATTAATCTGATCTACAGAAATTGGTCGTTTATGGCAGGAACGAAAAACTCCTGCTTCTATCTTAGTACGATCATAAGGCTCTCTCGTATTATCCTTTTTTATAACAACCAAAGGGATTGATTCTACCTTTTCATACGTTGTAAAACGTTTCAAACAAGTATCACACTGTCTTCTACGACGTATTGTGCTGTTATCATCTGCTGGTCTTGAATCAATTACTTTAGTGTTTTCTGTTCCACAAAACGGGCATTTCATATAACATCCTCCTACGTATCGTTACTTCTGTTTGCACATTTTTCCATTCTTTCTTATTATTAAGTATAAATTATTCTCTCCTTCTGTCAAGTATTTTCCTCGATATTTATGTATTTATCATACTATTTTCTCATAATTTACATTTTGTAAGTACATCTTCCAAATTTACATCCACCAAAATGATATCTGGACCAATTTGTCTTATACTTGCCCAGTCAATTACATACTCCGTATCTCTTCCTAAAATGCCCCATACTTTACATGGTCCTGGAACAATGATCTTTAAGATGCAACCAGTTTCGATATCTATCTCTACATCTCCGACAAAACCAAGCCGTTCACAATTACATGCATTGATGACCTCTTTTTGTCTTAAATCATAAATCCGCATACTTGCACCTGATTTCTTTTCCACTTATCCATTATCAGTATATGTGCCCACTTACTTGTCCTATTCAAACAAGTCATTGAAACAAAGAGAAACTACGACGCATCCGCTTCTTTATATTAAAGCCTCCGGCATATCTATACCGGAGGCATATTTCATACTTTTAATCGATTTTCTAATTACTAATGGGACAGATAATTCTTCATATTCTTTAAGGCACTCTTTTCTAAACGGCTAACCTGAGCCTGTGATATATCAATCTCTTTTGCAACCTCCATTTGCGTCTTTCCTTCAAAGAAACGAAGCTTGATAATATGATGTTCCCGGTCTGGCAGCTTGTCCATAGCTTCTTTTAGTGATATTTCTTCAATCCAGCTTTCCTCTTTATTTTTCTTATCACTAATCTGATCCATGATATAAAGGGTATCTCCACCCTCAGAATATACAGGTTCATACAAAGAAACAGGATTTTGTATTGCGTCTAATGCAAATACAATATCCTCACTGCTAATACCAATCTCTTTTGAAATTTCACCCACTGTAGGCTCTTTATCGTTACGTTTCATTAACTCTTCCTTTGCATATATTGCTTTATATGCCGTATCTCTTAGTGATCTGCTAACACGGATGGTGTTATTGTCTCTCAGGTACCTTCTAATCTCACCGATTATCATAGGAACCGCATACGTAGAAAACTTAACATTTTGCGTGATATCGAAGTTATCAATTGCTTTCATCAGGCCAATACAGCCTATTTGAAATAAATCATCAACATTTTCATTACTATTTGAGAATCGTTGAATAATACTAAGAACTAAACGTAGATTACCTTTTATATAAAGTTCTCTCGCTTCTTTATCACCTTTTAAAATTCTTTGAAATAGTTCATCCTTTTCATTGTTTTTAAGTAGTGGTAATTTTGATGTATTAACGCCACAAATCTCAACCTTATAAAGAGCCATCTTGCGACCTCCCAACATACAATTCCTGATGTGTAGTAACTATACATTTAATGATTTACCAGTTAAAACAAATTTATACTGTTCCCCATTTTGTAAAAATTACCACAATTTCTGTTACAGTCGCAATTTTGCTGTTTTTTCTTTTAAATATCGGCCTTTTAAAATTTTCCTATTTCTAGTATTTTTTTCTGGTATTTTTTTATAGTCATAATTTCTTTTATTTTGGTCAATACTTACTATACATGAAGATGCTTACTTCATGTTTTGTCCTTGCAACAAAATAGGAGGTCCTAACAATGGCATACTATATTCCATAGCATTGTTAGAATCTCCTATTTTTATTTTGAAATGCCATAAACTATCCAAAAAGTTATCGTTTACTTTTATTCTAAGCGAATCATTTCTTTACGAAGCCTATTAATGATCTTCTTTTCTAGTCTCGAAATATAGGACTGGGAAATACCTAATAAATCAGCAACTTCTTTCTGCGTCCGCTCGTTGCCGTCTTCGGTATTTAGTCCAAATCGTAATTGAACAATAATACGTTCTCTCTCTGACAGCTTAGAAAGAGCATTATTCAGAAGCTTACGATCAACCTCATCTTCAATATTTTTATATATAATATCTTCGTCCGTTCCAAGGATATCAGATAATAATAATTCATTCCCATCCCAGTCGACATTCAATGGTTCATCTATGGAGACTTCCATCTTTGTCTTATTATTTCTTCTAAGATACATTAAAATCTCATTCTCGATGCATCTAGAAGCATAGGTTGCCAGCTTGATATTCTTATCCGGATTAAAGGTATTGATTGCCTTAATCAAACCAATTGTTCCAATAGAGATCAAATCCTCTACTCCAATGCCTGTATTATCGAATTTCTTAGCTATGTATACGACTAATCTCAAATTATGTTCTACTAGTAATGATTTTGTCTCGGCATCTTTCTCAGTTCCCAATTTACTAATAGCGCTTGCTTCTTCGACAGGATCTAATGGAGCAGGAAGGACCTCGGCTCCCCCGATATAATGAACGTCCCCGCGCTGCTTAAATATTAAGTTTTTAAAATCAGGTATGATTCGAAATTGAAATTTGTTTGGTATTGAAATTTTTAAAAGCATACTATTTCCTCCCACAATAATTATCTATTCAACCATCCGAAGCGCTTACCATTAACTTTTTAGTAAAGTGTTCTATATTAATTCTTCATGTAATATTAATTGATAATCTTTCTTCGATGATAAAGTTCCTTCATATACACATGCAATTACATCATCATGCTTATGGTGCTCATTATTAATGACTATATCTATCTGATCTAACACAAGCGCATACATTGTTCCGTGCTCTTTTCCAATCGAGCGATATGGTATTACTTTAATCCGAGTTGTATATTCTAATAATTCTTTTGTCATTATCTGTTTTAACAATGTCTTTTCAACTATGATTACTGGTTTGTTTGTTAACGGTTCTCTTAAATGATTCCCCGTATCTAACAATGCTTTTGCTGCTATCCTTCGATTCTCTAATAAAATGGATACATCAAAGATGTTATTCATCCTTTTGCGAAACGCATTCACATATCGAATAACAAATGGCAAACAGACTACTAATACTCCTACCGCTATTCCCAAAACAAATATACTAATGGATTGGTTCCCTTTAGTTCCTAATAACTGATTTATATATTTTACTAACGATGTATTAAAAAATAGACTGCAAAGTATTCCGCCTAGCAAGATAGTTACGCCATACAGATACAACACCAGCGTAACAAGCTTTCGTACACTTTCATATCTAAAACATATAAGGATCATAACTACGCTTGTAATAATGTAACTTATTATAATACGTAGTATCGGTAAAAGGTTGTTACTTATAAGTAACAGACAACTAATGATAGCACCAATAATGCTTCCCAAGACAATTCTCACTCCAGTTGTTTTTGTCTGTGAAAGCTTAGACACCATCAGAAGCAATATAAAATCCATAACTAAATTAATGACAAAGTATAAATCGATATATACAACTATATCCAAATTACACCCCCAGGTTGTCTATAACACTATCATTATTATATACTGATAGGTATGTTAATTTTGTCATAAATTGGAAATATTGTATTAAAATTTCCCCCCTAAAAACTACATATATTCTGTTTCTTAGAGTTTTATTACTGCATATATTCAGAATACATCTAAATTATGTATAAATTTTTTATTAATTACCATATCCCATTCCTTATGTTTCTTATTGCACGTCGAAGCTAGTCGCTTGTCTTTTAATTCAAAGTGGAATATTCACTTTCAAAACAATACCTCTTTCGTTGTTCGCGTAAAAAAAAAGGCTGCACCTATTTAAGTAATTAAATAAGTGCAACCTTCTTTAAATTTTATCTCGATAGACTATTTATGTCTATTTTTTTGTAAGAATTCAGGAATCTTAATTCCATTATGATCCTCTTCCACGTTAGAAGCAACAGGTTTTACTGGTGTAGAAGCCGGCTTCATAGATGGATTATGTCCAACTGTTGTAGCTGCCACTTGACTAGCTGCTGGATTATGACCCATTGCTGTTCTTTGGTAACCTGTTTGATTTTGAACAGGTGTAGTTGGAGCTACATTTGGTTTATATTGATAATTTGGTTTTACATTATTGTTTAAAAATGATGTTGGTTTTGCAGGAGCTTGTCCAGCACTCTTCTCAAGACCAGTTGCAATAACTGTAATTGTACATTCGTCTGTACGAGTTTCATCATACATCGCACCGAAGATAATGTTTGAATTTTCCCCAGCTAATTCTTGTACGAATGTAGCTGCTTCATTAGCTTCGATTAAGCTGATATCACCGGATACGTTGATAATGACATGAGAAGCACCCTCAATTGTTGTTTCAAGTAAAGGACTTGTAATTGCTTGTTTCACAGCATCCGTGCATTTTTCATCACCTTTGCCGACACCGATACCAATATGTGCTACGCCCTTATCTTTCATTACTGTTTGAACATCAGCGAAATCCAGATTGATTAAACCAGGAACGTTAATTAAATCTGTGATACCTTGAACACCCTGTTGTAAAACTTCATCTGCTTTACGAAGAGCATCTGGCATTGTTGTTCTACGATCAACAATTTCAAGTAAACGATCATTAGGGATCACAATTAATGTATCAACATTTTCTTTTAATTTTTCAATACCGCCAAGTGCATTGTTCATTCTTTGTCTAGCTTCAAACTTGAAAGGTTTTGTTACAATACCTACGGTTAAAATACCAAGAGATTTACTGATTTCAGCAACTACTGGTGCAGCACCTGTTCCAGTACCACCACCCATACCACAAGTTACGAATACCATATCGGAACCTTTGATAATCTCAGTTAATTCTTCTCTGCTTTCTTCTGCAGCTTTTTCACCCATTTCTGGTTGTGCACCTGCTCCAAGACCTTTAGTTAATTTCTCACCAATTTGAACTACTGTTGGTGCTTTACAAGTTTTTAAATGCTGTTTATCAGTATTAACACATACAAATTCAACACCAATAATATTTTCTTCAATCATTCTATTAACAGCATTATTACCTGCGCCACCTACTCCGACAACAAGTATTTTTGCAGATGAATCTGAATCATTATTTCTAATTTCTAGCAAAGTACTTCCTCCTTCTCTAAATAAATTCCCTATCGCTTTTAGCCCCCTCAATGAAGACATCTATGCTTTAATTGAATCTAACTTGTCTAATATTACACAATATATATGACTATATTCTCAGATAATACCTTATATATACATATAATATAGTTTTTCAATAAAATAATCAACCCTTTCTTTAAAATATTTAGCGTATTCTTGCTATATTTAAAGAATTATTTGAATTAATTATTTATTTTATTTCTTTGAAAATTGTTGAACTCTGACCCGCTTTAAACTCTTGCATATCAAGTTCTCCTTGTAGTCCAATTAATTTAGGCAACATGTTTACTAATTCTGCAATCTGATCCTCATAGCTTGTCCGATTTCCTAACAAAACTTGGATCTTATCTGCATACAGCTTTACGTTTTGATTGCGATCGAACATGACCTCATCAATTGTCAACTGATATTTACTGATTAACTGAGATAAGTCCATAATCTTTTTGAATACTCCCTTATCTTTAACGGCAAGAGTATCATAAATATGCATCTCCGAGAAGCTGACACCTCCATATAGCGTTATGTCATCCAGTCTGTTCGATGATATTTCCAATACCTTGCCGTCCTTGTCAAAGTAAATATATTCGTTCATATATTCTATACATCCCACTATAGGCTTTTCGTAAAGACGTATCTTAACAGAATTTTTATTTACATATTCTACTGTTACCTTTTGAATGAAAGGGATTTCTACTTGTTCATTAAACTTATGATCTAAGCAAAACAAGACAGTATTATTATCCCAGTCATCCGCTTGAATATACTTCATTAACTGATCTTTTGTATAGTAGGCACAATCATCAATTTCAATGTTTTTCAATCGGAAGGAAAAATAGAATACTAAGAACATAGCAGCTATTATCCCAATGACCACTGAAATTTTCTTTAGCAGAGACCATCTCCTAAAAAATCTCATTTGTACTCTTTCGCCCATATACCCTCCATTTGTTTCTTTTAAACCGTTCTAGCTTAACAGTTCTAATAGATATATATAATACATGCGTAAGGTTTCGTCTAATCCTCCACCCGACGTATGTCTGCTCCCAAATTTGCAAGATCCTTGGATATGTTCTCATATCCTCGTTCAATATATTCTATTCCACTAATTCTGCTAGTTCCATTCGCAATCAAACCTGCAATTACTAAACCCGCGCCACCGCGCAGCTCACATGCCGTTACATTGGCCCCTGTAAGAGCATTTACGCCCTTTACTCGTGCTGCCTTATCACTTACACAAATATCAGCACCCATTTTAGCAAGCTCATTTACTATTTTATAACGAGATTCAAATATATTTTCAATAATCAAACTGGTTCCTTCTGCAATTGTAAGTACTGACATGATTTGTGACTGCATATCGGTTGGAAAACCTGGATATGTCTCAGTCTCAATCAGTGGTACGGCTTTTGGCAGCTGGTTCGAACAAATATTTATATAGTCCTTGCCAACGCCAATTCGACATCCCATTGTCCTTAAGGTATCGATTACCGCTCCGTTTTCATTACAACAATTACCTCGTAGGGTAACACATCCGCCTGTGCCGGCTACGGCTGCCAGATACGTTCCCATTACAATTCGATCTGATACGAGAGTATATTCTATATCTCTAAATTTCTCGACACCTTCAATCATTATAGTCTTACTACCGGCACCAGAGATTCTGGCACCCATCTTATTAAGGAACAAACATAATTCTGTAATTTCCGGTTCCATTGCAGCATTGTCTATTATCGTAATTCCATCTGCTTTTACCGCAGCCAGAATTACATTTTCAGTCGCTCCAACACTCGGCATACTTAACACAATCTTCGCTCCTGTTAGATGTGAGGTACTACAAAAAATAATATCTTCGTTATGAATGACTTCCACATTCATTTCTTTTATCGCCTTCAAATGCAGATCAATAGGCCTTGCGCCAATTGCACAACCTCCTGGATATGATATAGTAACGCTTCTATTTCTTCCAAGCAGAGATCCTAATAATATAATCGAAGATCTCATGGAACTTACATATTTTTTATCGACTGAATTATAGTTAATCTCTGTCGCGTCTATTGTAAGTCCATTCTGCTCCCACGTCACTATACATCCGATACTTTCCAAAAGCTTAATCATATGATAGACATCTATGATTTTAGGACAATTCTTTATTCTTGTTATACCATTATGCAATATTGATGCTGCCAGAATAGGTAATACAGCATTCTTCGAACCTTGAATCGGAATTTCTCCCTGAAGATGCCTTCCACCAATAACTTCAATAAAAGCCACTTGGTACACCCCTGACAATTCATATCTATACAAACAGTATATGTCCGGCGATAATTTGTGTGCATTACATGCTATCTCTCAAATTTTATCTGGTTACTAACACTTAACGCAATTCCCATTTCTGCTAAAAGAATGGCTACTGATGTACCACCATAACTGATAAATGGTAATGGGATACCCGTAGAAGGAATTGAGTTCGTTACTACTGCAACATTTATAATAACCTGAATGGCAATATGAGCAAGTACACCGACGCAGATTAATCCACCAAATAAGTCTGGTGCACTAATTGCAATTATAAATAATCTCCAAATAACTAAAAGGAACACTAAAATCAACATAATTGCTCCGAACAATCCTAGCTCTTCGCAAATTACGGAAAAGATCATATCATTATGAGACTCTGGTATAAAGCCCAGCTTTTGCATACTTTTACCTAAGCCCACACCAAAGATTCCTCCTGATGCAATTGCATACAGGCCTTGTAAAATCTGATATCCTAATGGCTCTGTTTCAACATTCAACCATACTCTAAAACGAGTTGCTCTAAACGATACTAAGCCGATAAATCCTGCAATTCCGCATGCACCTATGATTCCTACGATTATATAGTACAATTTCTTTCTTGTTGCTACGAAACAAATACAAACAATTATTCCTACAATAACAATACCTGTACTTAAGTTTTCTTTTACAATACAGCCAATTAACGGCGATAGCCATAATACTACTCTTACAAATCCCTTAAACTTATTCAGTTCTCTTGGATTTTTCTGAACAAGGTAAGCAACCAATATAATTGTTGCTACCTTAGATAATTCAGATGGCTGGAAGGTTCCAAGCGGTCCAAGATTAATCCATCTCTTGGCACCATTGATTTCCTTACCAAACTTCAATACAAACGCCTGTAGACCAATACAGAGTATGTATAGCGCCATAATCGGCGTCATCTTAATTACAGGCAACGGCTTTAATAGAAGATGATAATCTAGTTTCGAAGCCGCAAGCATAGCAACAACTCCTAAAGAAACAGAAATCGCCTGTTTCTTTAGGAAAGCTGTTGAGTATCCATAATTTACTTGACTTGTATAAGCACTCGTACTATAAATCATAATCAGACCGAAGCCTGCCAAAAATAGCGTTAGAAATAATAAGCTGTAATCGTAATAACTATGAAATTTATTTCTTTTGCCCTTATCTCTATCATTTCTTGTCAAAAAAGTCTCACTCCCAGCTTATCTATATATGGGTTTTCAATACAACCCGGACAACTATTTCTTCATATCCATAACAAATTCTTTAAATTGATCACCACGTTCTTCGTAGTTTTTGAACATGCCCCAGCTTGCACATGCAGGAGATAATAGCACGCTTTCTCCAGGGTTTGCAAGGCTTGCTGCTTTCTCTACCGCTTCTTTCAGGGTATCAACAAAAATAATGTTCGTAAATCCATTTTTCTTTGCACATTCTGCAATTAATTCCTTTGTCTGGCCAAGAAGGATTAAATACGTTACTTTTCCATCAAATGCCTGAATCCACTCATCATAAGTCGAATCCTTGTTATAGCCACCGCCAATTAAGACAGTTTTTCTATTCATTGCTTGGATTCCCTTGATCGCTGCATCCGGATTGGTTCCCTTGGAATCGTTATAATATTTAACACCATTAATTTCATCAACATATTCAATTCTATGCTCTACTGCAACAAATGATGTGATTGCACGATAAATTGTTTCTTGATCTACTCCCATTGCCATCGCCATCGCAACTGCAGCCATAACATTTTCAAAGTTATGTTTACCAAGGACTTTAAGATCATTTACATTACAAATCGTTTCTGAAACACCATTAATTGCATGGTATATTACTTCGTCTTTATAATACATTCCGTTTTCTAATTCGCGTTCGCTGCTGAAGTATACTACTTTGCAGTCTAATGTCTTACCAAATTCACGTAATGTTTCATCCTCGTAATTAAGAACACAAGTGTCCTCTGCTGTCTGATTTTTCGTTACGTTCATTTTAGCTTGAACATATGCTTCCATTGTATGGTGACGATTTAAATGGTCAGGTGACAGATTTAAGATCGCACTTACTTTTGGTTTGAATGTATCTACAGTTTCTAATTGGAAACTGCTTACTTCTGCTACTGTGAAACTGTCTTTTGATGTTTCAAGTACCATGCTTGTATATGGAAGGCCGATATTACCTACAACGAAAGTCTTTTCATTGTAGGCTTTTAAGATCTGGCCTGTTAATGCCGTTGTTGTAGTTTTACCATTTGTTCCTGTAATTGCTACAACGCTCCCTTTTTCAAATAGGTACGCAAGTTCAATCTCGCCAAGGATTGGTTTGCCCATATCTCTTAACTCATTCACAAATGGTAAATCTGTTGGGACCCCTGGGCTCAATACGACTGCGTCGAAAGCTTCCATTTCATCTTTCGTAAGTTCACCGATAATGACATCTGCTTTGATGTCCTCCGGAATTTGTTTTAAGACCGTTTCTTTATTAAGTTTTGTATTACCATCTAATAAAGTTACTCTTGCATTGTTTGTTCCTAATATTTTAGTAGCAGCGATACCACTGATGCCAGAACCTACTACTAATACTTTTTTGTTTTTCAGTTCCATATTATCCTCCCAGGGTTCTTTTATTTTTTAACTATTTATCTTAACTTAGTTAAGTCCCATAAAACCAATTAAACACATAATTGTAGTAACGATTGAGAATACAGCTACTACTCTTACTTCTGACCATCCACATAATTCAAAGTGGTGGTGAATTGGAGCCATTTTGAAAATTCTTTTTCCGCCGGAAATCTTAAAGTATGATACTTGGATCATAACACTTAAAACTTCTACGAGATAAATAATACCAACGATTACGATAAAGATTGGCATTTTTAACATAATTGCTGTAGATGCTACAAAGCCGCCTAATGCTAAGGAACCTGTATCTCCCATAAATACTCTTGCTGGGTATACGTTGTATACTAAGAAACCAAGTAAGCTTCCTGCAACAGCACAAGTGATTGGAGAAATTCCTGCTTTCATCACTACAGCTACGATTGTAAAGAATGTTGCTACTAATGTAGTAACACCTGATGCCAAACCATCAAGTCCATCGGTAAAGTTTACACCATTTACAGTACCGATCATTACAAAGAATACAAATGGTACGAAAAGATAAGAAATGTTTAACATCTTACCACCGCCAAATGGGATGATTAATTCAGTTCCCACATTTGTATAGTTCATTACATAAAATACAAAGACTCCAGTTACAATTAACTGACCTAACATCTTTTGCCATGCTTTTAAGCCTAAGTTACGTTTCATAACTACCTTGATGTAGTCATCTAAAAATCCAATAATACCAAATCCTACTGTTGTAAATAGAATTGGGATAATCTTTGGATAATCTTTTATGAAGAATAAAGACGTAATAATTACACTGATTACGATAATCAGACCACCCATAGTTGGTGTTCCTGTCTTTTTCTGATGGGACTGTGGCCCTTCTTCACGGATATACTGACCAAACTTTAATCTCTTTAAGAACGGGATAAAGATTGGGCATAAACATACGCTAATCACAAAAGATATAATTGCTGGAATCACAAATTCAAAATTCACTTTTTTTCACCTCATATATTATCTTACGTTTCTTAACTGCCAGAGCATGAGCAAATTCGCCATGCTTCGCCAGTGAAACCAATCATTTAATTATAGACTATTCTAGGTATAGAATCAAGTCGCTATTTTTGTCAACAACGTCGCCTTCCAGCGGATATTGCTCGGTTACGACGTCGCCCTCTGTGGCATAATAAATAGATTCAATACCAAGGGATTTGACAAGTTTATCAACCTCTTCTTTCTTTAAGCCTATAAAGTTTGGAACTTTAATCGTCCCAATATTATTTTCTTTCTTTTCATCTTCTGTATAATCATGTTCAATTCCCAAATATGGAAGTACATTATCAAAAAGTTCGGAAACAACGGGTGCCGCGATTACACCACCATAATATAAGCCTTGTGGTTCATCAATCATGGCAATTGCTAATACCTTTGGATTATTTGCCGGAGCAAACCCTACAAAGGAGGCAATGTATTTTCCATTTCCACGAGGCAGTTTTTCACTAGTTGCAGTCTTGCCGCCAATCCTAAGTCCAGGAAGATATGCACGCTTTCCTGTTCCTGTTGCTACTACAGCTTCTAACAGTTCCTTCATGGTCTGACTGGTATCTTTTCTTATCACATTGTCCGTTGTCTTATACTTAAGCTCTTCTGTTCCAGTTCCATCTTTTTTCTTAACTGAAACTCCCACATGAGGTGTTATTCTGGTCCCACCATTAATTACTGCACTTACACTGGTAAGCAACTGTAATGGCGTAATTTGAAAACCTTGACCAAATGACATGGTAGCAAGTTCAACAGCTTTTACATTTTCTTTCTTATGCATAATTGAATTTGCTTCTCCAGGAAGATCTACTCCTGAACGATTAAAAAGGCCTAGCTGCTTGAAATATTTATACATATTATCAATTCCTAAGCGCTCTCCCAATGTCATAAATACCGGGTTACATGAATTCTTAATTCCATCTACAAATGTCTCTGATCCATGACCGCCTTTTTTATGACAACGGATCATTCGATCTTCTACTTTTTTATACCCTGGACAATAAAACTTATCGGTAAGTTTTACAACATTTTCTTCTAATGCGGCAGTAGCCGTAACGATCTTAAAAGCACTACCTGGCTCATAGGTGTCACTAATGCAGGCATTTCTCCACATCTCATTTAAGAGATCTGTTTTCTGCTTCTCTGTTACCAAACCGTCCACTTGATAATTCAAGGTATATGGATCATTCAAATTAAACTCCGGATAATTTACCATAGCCATTAGCTCTCCGTTTTGCGGATTCATAACAATAATCTTAACACTCTTGGCTTTCTTCTGTTCATACACCTTCGAAGCAACTTGCTCTGCATATTTTTGAATATTTACATCAAGGCTTGTTATCAAGTCTTTTCCTGCAATCGGCTCTACTCGATCCTCTGCAGCACCATCTATTTCTACTCCACGGGCATTCGTCAGGGTAAGAATGTTCCCATCGGTCCCTTGAAGATATTTGTCGTAAGCAACTTCAAGCCCTACAATTCCTTGGTTATCGCTACCGGTAAAACCAAGTACTTTACTTGCCAGGCTTTCAAATGGATAATAGCGCTTATAGTCTTCATCGACCATTACGCCATCTAAATCATATTCTCTTATCTTATCTGCAATTGTCTTGTCAACGTTTGTCTTAATTCTCTCTATACTTGAATTCTTTTGAACACGTTTTCTTACCTTTTCTTCTGAAAGTCCTAATTCCTTACTTAGCACTTGAATGACCTTATCAGAATTTGTTATTTGGCTATGTATTACACTTATTGTACATACTGGCTTATTTCCTGCCAGCTCAATTCCATTACAATCATAAATCACTCCACGTTCTGCCTTGATTGGCCGCTCTCTTTCGTGAAGTCTAGTTGCCTTCTCCCCATAATACTCCGACTTAAAAATCATTAAATAGGAGAGTCTGCTCATAAGGCCGACGACCAACGCCATAATAATAATTACGACGATTAAAATACTTCTTCTATTATATGTTTTACTCTTTTCCACAGCATATCCTCATTCTTCTTATTGGTTCATTCTATTAATAAGAGAATAAGGATATGAGTGTTTATTAAATTTTCACAGATTGGTTACTCCGGAAGAACGCTATAATCATAGTCACTTCCATTGTAGTCATCAGTTGCATTATTTTTCACTGGATTTTTTGTTGCTTTTGGAGTAGCAGATGGAGCTGCTGTACTTTGCGTCTTATCCTTATTTGCATCATTTGATGGCTTTACTTCTACTGTTGGATAAATATTAAGATATGGGAAGATATCTTTCATAATGTCACTTGCAAGTTCACAAGCTAATGCACTTCTAGCAGCATTTCCTTCTCCTTGTGGTTCATCGATTGTTACGTAGACTACCACCTTTGGATCGCTTGCCGGAGCATATCCCATAAAAGATACCACGTATTTTCCGTTTTTACGTGGAATTTTTTCAGCAGTACCTGTCTTACCTGCAACTTCATATCCTTCGACATCTGCAGATTTTGCAGTACCTTTTACTACTGTCTGTCTCATATAATTACGAACAAGCTTCGATGTTTCTTCTGAAACAACTTGTCTTGTATATTCGCTTTTTACATTACGAACCACTGCTCCATCTTCTGTAGTTACTTGTTTTACAACATGAGGAGTATAGTAATATCCGCCATTGATTACCGATGAGAATGCAGAGATTACTTGGATCATTGGAACTGCCATACTCTGTCCAAAACTACTTGTTGCAAGTTCAGTTGGACCCATGTTCTCTTGTGTATAAACTTGTCCAATACTTTCTCCCGAAAGATCGATACCACTTTGTTTTCCCAAACTAAAGTCTGTCTGGTATTTCGTAAATAACGCAGCTCCCATTTTAGTGGAGATTTGCATGATTGCATCATTACAAGAGTATGCAAGTACTTCTTCTAATGAAATATGACCATGTCCTTCACGTTTGGCACACTTAATTATTCGTCCTTTGGCTCCACCGATTCGTTCCCATCCATTGCAATCGAAATAATCCGTACTCTTGATAACTCCTTCATCCAATGCAGCTGCAACTGTCAATGCCTTAATTGTAGAACCCGGCTCAAAGTTATCGCTGATTGTCGAATTACGCCACATCAAGTTTCTTGCATTCAATGTCTCTTTATCGGACATCTTTTTAACTTCCGCTTCCGTATAAAGCGGACTTAAATCCGTTGGATTATTTAAATCATATTGAACGCTTTCTGCCATAGACAATACTTCCCCACTATTCGGGTCCATTACGATAACAGAAGCATTCTTACTACCAATCTCTTTATTGAACTTATCAATATGATCTTGTACGATTTTTTGAATATTTATATCTAAAGTAGATACTACATTATAACCATTGGCTGGTTGTTTTACAGTATCCTCTACATCATTATCCGAATTATAGTATCCATATGTAGCACCATTGGTACCATTTAATTCATCATTATAATAACCCTCAATTCCCGAGTTACCTACATTCCCTTTAAATGTAAAGCCTAGTGTCTTACTTGCTAATGAGTTATATGGATATGTTCTGACATAATCATCTTCAAACCAAACACCTTTAATATAATCATTTTTATCCATGATATCTTGAAATTGTTTCATTTCATCATAAGAGTAACCTTTTTGATATACATAATATCTGGAGTTCGGTTTCTCTTCTAATAACTTTCTGATCTTGTCTTCATCTACATTGAAGACATTCTTCAATTCTCTTATTGTTGGTTCAACATATGCCTGTTCGCCCTTTTTCTCTGTCAACATGGAGACCGGGTCTAGAATCAGATTATAAACCTTAACACTCTTCGCCAATACCGTACCATTTGTATCTAGGATTTCTCCTCTTTTATATGGTATCACCGAATGGGTATACGATTGCTGCGATAATACCGATTTTTTATATCGCTCGCCATCTTTTGCATTCAACCAAAATAATCTACCGATTAAAATAATAAATGCTACTATAACAACACAAAATACAAGCAATAGACTTGCTTGCATTTTCGGTCCAAACTTTCTCTTTTTTGCCTTTTCTTCAGCACTTTCATTCTTGCGCACTTTAACCACCCGCTTATTTCTTCTTTATGCTATCTAATATTGTACTTTTTTCCCCTTCAGGAATATCACCATACTGTTTTACATAATCTTTCTTTGCAGAATCATAATTAATGATCTGGTTATCTTCTGGATGCACCATGCCTAATCGTTCCATGGCTTGTTTTCTAATTTCTTCAAGGTCGATGTTATTTGCTGAATCAGCAATCGCACCATTTTCATCTTTAATTGAAATTACTTCTTTCTTCAAACCAGTAATTTTCTTGTCTAATGCTCTTATTTCCTGTTGTGCCTGCAGATACTGCACCGCCGTAAATACGGTAAATAGTAATGCTACTGAAAAGAAGATCGCTGACACACCATCAAATGATTTATGTCTTTGAAGGCGTCTTTGCTTGGCTTTACGCTCACTTTTTCTTCTTCGCTCGTACTCTTCTCGCTGTTCGTCTCTTCTAGTATCAAAATCCGGAACTTCTTCCAGTCTTCTAACGGTATTTCCATCATAGTAACTCCTATGATACTTCCTTGCTGCACTCATTTTACTCACCCTTTTCTATAAAATAAAATTCACATCCCATAACATAGCTTCTCCCAGTTATTAATAGCATGACACTAAGATCATGCTATTAACATTTTTTCTACACTCGTTTAAACACCCTTAATTTTGCACTTTTTGAGCGAGAATTAACTTCAAGTTCTTCTTCTGAAGGCAAGATTGGTTTCCTTGTAATCACTTTCCCTAATGATTTCTTGCCACATACACAAACTGGAAATTGTGGTGGACAAGTACAAGGATTCTCACATTCTCTAAATATCGTCTTAACAATTCTGTCTTCTAGCGAATGGAATGTAATAATACAAATCCTTCCTCCTGGGTTTAGTAATTCCACCATATCCCTTAACGTATTTTTAAGTACGTCTAATTCTTTATTTAGTTCAATACGAATAGCTTGAAATGTTTTTTTTGCTGGGTGTCCGGTATTCATGCGAACTTTCATAGGAATTGCAGCCTTAATAGCTTCAATTAATTCAAATGTTGTCTCAATTGGCTTTTCCTCACGCATGCGGACAATATGCTTGGCAATATTTTTTGCGAATTTATCTTCTCCGTAATCTCTGATAATTCGATATAAATCGTATTCGCTATAGTCATTTACAATATCTCTAGCAGTCATATCATTACGGTTGTCCATCCTCATATCTAAAGGGGCATCTTCTCTGTATGTGAATCCTCTCTCTGCTGTATCTAACTGATAAGAAGAAACTCCAAGGTCAAGCACAATGCCATCTACCTTATCAATTCCTAAGTCGTTTACTACTTGTTTCATGTTACAGTAATTGCTTCTTACAATCGTTACAATGTCACCAAACTGTTCTAAACGTTTGGAACTTGCTCTGATTGCATCTTCATCTTGATCGATGCCGATAAATCTACCGTCTTCTCCAAGCTGACTGCATACATGAAATGCATGTCCTGCTCCACCTAAAGTACCATCGACATAAATCCCGTTTTTCTTTATATCTAAATTATCAATTGTTTCTTCTAGTAACACTGAATAGTGCTTAAAATCCATTAAACTTCCTCCTAAAAACTTAAGCCAAAGTCGGCCATGTGCTCTGCTACGTCATCCATATTGTCATATGAGTTGTTGGCTTCCCAACGTTCTTTACTCCATATTTCTACCTTATTAAGAACACCTACAAAAACAATATCCTTGTCAAGACCGGCATGCTCTCTTAATTTGGACGGTATCAAAATTCTACCTTGTTTGTCCATTTCGCATGTTGCCGCACCTGCCAAGAAGTAACGTTGCAATTGCCTTGCTTCTTTGCTTCCAGGAAGTCCTTTTAACTGTGAAATGAAGTCAGCCCATTCATTATTAGGGTACACAAACAAACAACCATCTAAACCTAGAGTAACCACAAATTCTTCACCTAATGCATCTCTAAATTTAGCTGGCACAATGATTCTACCTTTTGCATCGATTGAATGATTGTATTCTCCCATGAACATAGCTTGTTTTCACCTACTTCTAGTGATACGCATTTTTTCTTTTTTAAAGTACATCACAAACCACTTTTGTACTACTTTAAACCACTTTGCACCACTTTGCTCCACTTATGGATTAATTTTAATACATTTATGGGAATTATACAAGTATATACAGGTAAATTTTATCTTAACATCCTAATAGGACTTCATTTCTTCAAAAAACTATATATTGATAGATTAAACTTT